>NZ_JBEYEW010000042.1:0-41839 GCF_040634095.1 Streptomyces sp. NPDC007205 | reverse complement strand
TCCTCGACCACGTACTGGATCGCCGGCTTGTCCACGACCGGCAGCATCTCCTTGGGAGTGGCCTTCGTCGCCGGCAGGAACCGGGTACCGAGGCCTGCCGCGGGGATGACAGCCTTGCTGATCCTGGGGTGCGACTGAGTCATGCCCGCAACCTTATCCGGTGCCTTTGCAGGGAATCTGTGGCTCCGGCCGGTTGACCCTTTATATGCCGCATGGGAAGGGCGCAAGGACGAGCTGTGGAACACGACGGACGCGCGAGCGAGCCTGACAAGCGGATGTTGCGGCGGGAGTTCCTGTCGGTGAGGAGCAGGTTGACGGGCGATGACGTCGACGAGACGGGCCGCGCGCTGGCCGAGCGCGCGCTGGAACTGCCCGAGCTGGCGGGTGCGCGCACGGTGGCGGCGTACGTCTCCGTGGGCAGCGAGCCCGGCACGGCGGCGCTGCTGGACGCGCTGCGCGCGCGGGGCGTACGGGTCTTACTCCCGGCGCTCCTGCCCGACAACGACCTGGACTGGGGTGAATACGCCGGCCCGGGCTCCCTCGCGCGGGTCCGGCACAGCGGGAAGATGGCGCTTTTCGAGCCCTCCGGCGCGCGTCTCGGTCCGGACGCCGTGACGGCCGCGGACGTGGTGCTGCTGCCCGGGCTCGCGGTGGACGCGCGCGGGATGCGCCTGGGGCGCGGCGGAGGGTCGTACGACCGCGTGCTGTCCCGTCTGGAGCGCGCGGGCGCACGCCCCCGGCTCGTGGTGCTTCTGTACGACACGGAGGTGGTCGCACGCGTCCCGGCGGAGGCGCACGACAAGCCGGTGCACGCCGTGGTGACGCCCTCGGGTGTGCACCGCTTCCCGGGCGTCTGAGCGGACCTCCGGTACGCGAAACGGCCCTCCACGCGTGTGTGGAGGGCCGTTTCCGTGCCGTCACCGTGTCATGGCTCGAGGACGAGTGTGTCGCTCGTGCTCTTGTCGACCGCCGTGCCCGAGAACGACCAGGGCAGCAGCTCGCCCTTGGCCCACAGACTCGTCTGGTCCGTGTAGTGGGCGCTGAAGGCGTGCCCGGAGGCGCCGGTCAGGTTGATCCACCTGGACTTGTCGAAGTCGGCGAGGTTGACGACCATCCGCATGGACGGCACCCAGACGACGTTGTAGCCGCCGGCGGCGTTCCAGCCGGTCGCGTTCACTGTGGCCTCGCCGCCGCTGAGCTTCCAGGGGCCGCGGTTGAGGATGTACTGCAGCGCCTCGGGGCCGTCGGTGCCGAGCGTCTGGTTCTTCAGGAACAGGCGGTGCAGCCGGCCCCAGCTCCAGGTGTCGATGTCCTTGCCGAGCTTGGCGGTCAGCTCCCAGCGGGCGTCGATCATGGCGCGGGCGAAGAGCTGGTCCATGGTGTTCGCCGCGGGACGCGTGCCCGACTTGGGCGTCTTCCACCAGTCGCTGTCCGGCTTCTCCATCAGGGTGCGCACGACCTCGAACCAGCGGTCGCCGCCGTCCGGCTGCGCCTGGTCGGCGTCGCGCTCGCCGCACTCGCGTACCTTGGCGTCGTCGTCGACCGGGCCGGTGCTGTCGATCTTGTCGACCCACAGGCACTGTCCCTTGACGCGGAGCTCCTTGGGGAGCTTGTTGCCGAAGGAGAGCTTGAGGATGTTGCGCCACACGGCGTTGAAGTAGGCGGCTGCCGCGGAGTCGGCGTCCTGGGTGTAGTCCCAGCCCTCCAGCAGCTTCTGCGCGTCGCGCACGTCCTTGTCGTCGAGGTTGATCTTCAGCAGCTTCGGCACCAGGAGTTTGGCGATCTCGCTGCTGCTGTCCAGCTGCATCTGCCGCATGTCGTCGGTCGAGATCCGGCCCCCGTTTTTGATCTTGGATTCGATGAGGTCGGCGATGCGCTGGCTGCGGGTGCCGTAGCCCCAGTCGGTGGTGAGGGTGTACGGGTACTTGTCCTTGTCGACCACGGCCTGGTTGGCGGTGACGATGTAGCCGCGCTTGGGGTCGAACTCGTAGGGAAGCTCGTCCTTCTTGATGAAGCCGGTCCAGCGGTACTTCGAGTCCCAGCCCGGCGCCGGGAGGGAGCCGTCGTCGGCGGAGGAGCGCGTGGGGATCTTGCCGGGCAGCGTGTAGCCGATGTGGTTGTCGGTGTCGGCGTAGACGAGGTTCTGCGACGGCACGTCGAACAGGGCGGCCGCCTGGCGGAAGTCGCTCCAGTCCGCCGCCTTGTCGAGGGCGAAGACGGCGTCCATGGAGGTGCCCGGGTCGAGCGCCGTCCACCTCAGGGCGATGCCGTAGCCGTCGCCGCGGTCGGGGGCGGCGGCGTTGACCGTGGCCTTCTTGCCGACCTCGACGAGTTCGTCGTCACGGTCGGACAGCAGCGGCATCCCGTCCTGCGTCTGGCGCACGACGATCGTCTTGGAGGCGCCGCCGGCGACCTTGATGGTCTCCTCGCGGGACTTGAACGGCCGGACCTTGCCGTCGTACAGGTAGCCGTTCGAGCTCACCTTCTCCAGGTAGAGGTCGGTCACGTCGACCCCGGAGTTGGTCATGCCCCAGGCGATGTCCGCGTTGTGGCCGATGATCACACCGGGCATCCCGGCAAACGTGTAGCCGGTCACGTCGTACTGGCACTTGGTGGAGACGCTGCGGCAGTGCAGGCCCATCTGGTACCAGACGGACGGCAGCGACGCCGACAGGTGCGGGTCGTTGGCGAGCAGCGGCTTCTTGTTGATCGTGTATTTCCCGGACACCACCCAGGAGTTCGAGCCGATGCCCTGGCCGTTCACACCGACGGCGGTGGGAACGTCGTCCAGGACCTTGTAGAGGCCCCCCAGCTGGCTCCTGAGCGTCGATCCGGTCGTGCCCGGGGTGGAAGAGCCCGCCGAGCCCGTCGTGCCCGCAGCGGCGCCTGTAGCGCCGCGGGTGGTGCCGGGCGTGCCCGTCGTGCCGGTGCCCCGGGAGGTGCCTGTGGCGCCGCTCTGCTGGAAGGACTTGGTCAGCTCGTTGTACTGGCCTTCCTGCACGATCGGCTTGTTGCGGCTGTAGGGGTACTCCGGGTACAGGTCCTGGATCTGCTGCGGGCCGAGCCGGCTGGTCATCAGGGCGCGGTCGATCTCGTCCTGCATGTTGCCGCGCAGGTCCCAGGCCATCGCCTTCAGCCAGGAGACGGAGTCGACCGGGGTCCAGTTCGCCGGCTTGTAGTCGTTCGTGAAGCCGAGGGCGGCGTACTCCAGGGAGATGTCCTTGCCGTTCTTGCCCTGGAGGTAGGCGTTGACTCCCTTGGCGTACGCCTGGAGGTTCTTCTTCGTGGCGGCCGACAGCTTGGTGTCGTACTCCTGCCTGGCGATGCGGTCCCAGCCGAGCGTGCGCAGGAACTCGTCGTTCTTGACCTGGCTCTTGCCGAACATCTCCGACAGGCGCCCGGACGTCATGTGCCGGCGCACGTCCATCTCGTAGAACCGGTCCTGCGCCTGGACGTACCCCTGCGCCATGAACAGGTCCTCGTCGGAGGACGCGTAGATCTGCGGGATGCCGTTGCCGTCCCGCTTGACGTCGACCGGCCCGGACAGGCCCTGGAGGGTGATCGTTCCCGTGGTCTGCGGGAAGGAGGCGCGGACGGTACTGATCGACCAGTACGCCCCGTAGGCGATGCCTCCGATGATGGCCAGTACCAGGACCAGCACCATCAGTCGGGCTTTGCGCCCCTTCTTCCTGCCGGACTCGGCGGGCGCGGCACCGGTGGTGGCGGTGTCACCCGTTGTGGCGGTGGTGTTGGGGGGCATCGCTGTCCTTGCTGTCCTAACGCGAGCGGCAGGTCGGGCTGTGACTTTGAATGAGCGCTGGAGCAACCATAGGCGCAGGGCTCTGTCCCCCTGGACGCGGAGTCGGGAACCAGCGCGCACGAGCGTTCGATCTTGCCCCGTCGAGCGTCAAGAAAGCGTCAAGAGTTAGGTAAGGTAACGAAGTAACCTGAGATCTAGGGGAGGAACCGCCGCTGACTGTTCACCACCTCAACCAGCTCCTGCTCGTCTGCTCCTTGGTCCTGCTCGTCGCCGTAGCGGCCGTGCGGATCTCCTCCCGCAGCGGGCTCCCCAGCCTGCTCGTCTACCTGGCGATCGGCGTCCTCATGGGCCAGGACGGGATCGGCGAGATCCACTTCAACAGCGCCGCGCTGACCCAGGTCATGGGGTACGCGGCCCTGGTCGTGATCCTCGCCGAGGGCGGTCTCGGCACGAAGTGGAAGGCGATCAGGCCGGTCCTGTCGTCCGCCTCCGTCCTGGCGACCGCCGGTGTCGCCGTCAGCGTGGGGGTCACCGCGGCGGGCGCGCACTATCTGGTCGGGCTGGAGTGGCGGCAGGCGCTCATCATCGGCGCGGTGGTGTCGTCGACGGACGCGGCGGCGGTCTTCTCGGTGCTGCGCAGAGTTCCCCTCCCCGCGCGCGTGACGGGCACGCTGGAGGCGGAGTCCGGCTTCAACGACGCCCCGGTGGTCATCCTGGTCGTCGCCTTCTGCACGGCCGGTCCGGTCGAGCACTGGTACGTCCTGCTGGGGGAGATAGCCCTGGAACTGGCGATCGGCGCCGCCCTGGGGCTCGCCGTGGGCTGGTTCGGCTCCTGGGGGCTCAAGCACGTGGCCCTGCCCGCCTCGGGCCTCTATCCGATCGCCGTGATGGCCATCGCGGTCACCGCGTACGCCGCCGGCGCCCTGGCGCACGGCAGCGGCTTCCTGGCCGTCTACCTGGCCTCGATGGTGCTCGGCAACGCCAAGCTGCCCCACTGGCCCGCGACGCGCGGCTTCGCCGAGGGGCTCGGCTGGATCGCGCAGATCGGCATGTTCGTCGTACTCGGTCTGCTGGTCACCCCGCACGAGCTGGGCGACGACGTCTGGCCCGCCCTCGTCATCGGGCTCGCCCTGACCATGGTGGCCCGTCCGCTGAGCGTGGTGCTCAGCCTGGCGCCGTTCCGCGTGCCGTGGCAGGAGCAGACCCTCATGTCGTGGGCGGGACTGCGCGGCGCCGTGCCCATCATCCTGGCAACGATCCCGATGGTGAGCGGCGTCACGGGCAGCCGCCGCATCTTCAACATCGTCTTCGTGCTGGTCGTGGTGTACACCCTCGTCCAGGGGCCGACTCTGCCATGGCTGGCGCGCACACTGCGCCTGGGGGAGCAGGGCGAGGCCTCCGACCTGGGCATCGAGTCGGCACCCCTGGAGCGGCTGCGCGGGCACCTGCTGTCCGTCTCGATCCCGGAGGGCTCCCGGATGCACGGTGTCGAGGTCAGCGAGCTGCGCCTGCCGCCGGGGGCCGCCGTCACGCTCGTCGTGCGCGAAGAAGAATCGTTCGTTCCGCTGCCCACGACCGTGCTGCGCCGGGGCGACGAGTTGCTCGTCGTCGCCACCGACCCGGTGCGCGACGCGGCGGAGCGACGCCTGCGCGCGGTCGCCCACGGAGGCAAGCTGGCGGGCTGGCTGGGCACGAACGGAGCGGGCAGCTTGCGTTAAGGGCGCGTTTCGGACGGTTCACGCCCCATGAATTCCCAGGTGGCCCCGACCGTGGTGCTCGTTTTCACAGCCGGGGGCGGCGCTGATCCCTGTAGCATGAAGGCGCACCCTGAATCGAACCAACTCTGCCTGACGCAGAGCTGGCGCGACCGTATGGCGGCCGGGTCCCCCCACCCGCAGTGGGCGCCGGTATCTACCGCAGTCCGCGCAAGAGGACAGCTCTCGGCGCCCGGGCCCACACGGCCCGCGCTACCAGGCGGCAGAAAGGCACGGCCGTGGGATCCACGGTCACCACCACCGAACCGGAGAAGACCTCGCCGGCCTCGTCCCGCCCCGGATACGGTCAGTTGCTGCGCACCCGCGGCGCCTGGACCTTCCTGCTCCCCGGTTTCGCGGCGCGCCAGCCGTTCGCGATGCTCACCCTCTCCATCGTGCTGCTGGTGCAGCACACCACCGGCTCGTACGGCGCCGCAGGCGCCACCGCGGCCGTCACCGGTGTCTCGATGGCGCTGTTCGCGCCGTACAGCGGTCGCCTCGCCGACCGCTGCGGCCAGCGCGCCGTGCTGGTCCCCGGCGTCCTCGTGCACACGCTGGCGGGCCTGTCCCTGACGGCGCTCGCGCTGGCGCACGCGCCCCTGTGGGCGCTGTTTCTGGCGGCCGTCCCGACGGGCGCCTCGGTACCGCAGGTCGGCCCCATGGTGCGTGCGCGCTGGGGCGTGAAGCTGCAGGGCTCGCCCCTGATGACCACCGCGGCGGCGTTCGAGTCGGTCACGGACGAGCTGACCTTCGTCTTCGGTCCGCTGCTGGCGACCGCGCTGTGCACCACCGTGGCGCCGGCCGCGGGCCTGTTCACGGAGGGCGCGCTGACCCTCGTCGGCGGGCTGCTGTTCGCCGCGCAGAAGGGCACGCAGCCGCCGGTGAGCGGTGAGAGCGGACACGCGCGCGTGGAGCACGGCTCCGCCCTGCGCGTGCCCGGTGTGCGCGTCCTGGTCGTGACCTTCCTCGGCATCGGGTCCGTCTTCGGCGGCATGCAGGTGTCGCTGGCGGCGTTCACCGAGTCGATCGGCGAGCCCGGCCTGAACGGTGTCCTGTACGGCGTCTTCGCCGCCGGAAACATGCTGTCCGGCATCGTGTGCGGCGCGGTCGCCTGGAAGGTCGCCCCCCAGCGGCGCCTGGTCGTCGGCTACACGGCGCTCGCGATCGTCGCGTCCGCCCTGTGGACGGCGCACTCGGTGCTGCTGCTCGCCGGGCTCGGCCTGCTGGTCGGCATGTGCATCGCGCCGGCGCTGATCACCGGCTACACGCTGGTCGAGGGCCTGGTCCCGGCCGGCGCCCGCACAGAGGCCTTCACGTGGCTGACCGGCGCGGTCGCACTCGGCCAGGCGGCCGCCGTCACGGTCGCCGGGCAGCTGGAGGACCGGCTGTGGGACGGTGCGGGGTTCCTCGTGCCGATGGCAGGCACCGTGCTCGCGCTGGTGACCCTGCTGGCGCTGCGATCACGGCTGGTCGCGCGGCAGCAGAACCGGACCGTCGCACGTGGCGTCGGTCACCGCGTGCCGGTCACGGTGGACTGATCCCCGGGAATACGTCACTATGGACCGTCGTTAGCACTCATCGAGTGAGAGTGCCAGGAGGAAGACAGTGCCGACCTACCAGTACCAGTGCACCGAGTGCGGCGAGGGCCTTGAGGCGGTGCAGAAGTTCACCGATGATGCCCTGACCGAGTGCCCCAACTGCGGTGGCCGCCTGAAGAAGGTGTTCTCCGCGGTCGGCATCGTCTTCAAGGGCTCCGGCTTCTACCGCAACGACTCCCGCGGCTCCACGTCCAGCAGCAGCCCGGCGTCGACGTCGTCGAGCTCGTCCAGCACGTCTTCGTCCGACTCGAAGTCGTCCACGGCATCGTCCTCGACGTCGTCCTCGGCCGGCTCCGCCAGCAGCTCGGCCGCCTGACCTCTTTTCCCCGGACCCTGCCCTCGATACGACGGCAGGGTCTTCGGCGCTCGCCGGCACCGGATCCCCCGCGGTTCCGCCGCCCGCTAGTGTGCTGGTCATGGCGAACGCAGAGATCGGCGTAATCGGCGGCTCGGGCTTCTACTCGTTCCTCGACGACGTGACCGAGGTCCAGGTGGACACCCCCTACGGGCCGCCCAGTGACTCCCTCTTCCTCGGCGAGATCGCCGGTCGGCGGGTCGCCTTCCTGCCCCGGCACGGCCGCGGCCACCATCTGCCGCCGCATCGCATCAACTACCGCGCCAACCTCTGGGCGCTGCGCTCCGTCGGCGTACGTCAGGTTCTCGGCCCCTGCGCGGTGGGCGGACTGCAGCCGGAGTACGGCCCCGGCACCCTGCTCGTGCCGGACCAGTTCGTGGACCGTACGAAGTCCCGGATACAGACGTACTTCGACGGGTTGCCGCTGCCCGACGGCACCGTGCCGAACGTCGTGCACGTGTCCATGGCCGATCCCTACTGCCCCACCGGACGGGCTGTCGCCCTGAAGGCCGCCCGGGGGCGGGACTGGGAGCCGGTGGACGGCGGCACGCTGGTCGTGGTCGAGGGGCCGCGCTTCTCCACGCGTGCCGAATCGTTGTGGCACCAGGCACAGGGCTGGTCGGTCGTGGGCATGACCGGTCACCCGGAAGCGGCGCTCGCCCGGGAACTGGAGCTGTGCTACTCGTCGCTGACCCTGGTCACCGACCTGGACGCCGGCGCCGAGACCGGCGAGGGTGTCTCGCACGAGGAGGTGCTTCGGGTGTTCGCGGCCAACGTGGACCGGCTGCGCGGCGTGCTGTTCGACGCGGTGGCGGCCCTGCCGGAGACCGCGGCACGGGACTGTCTGTGTGTGAGCGCGCTCGGCGGAATGGATCCTGGTTTCGAGCTGCCGTAGGGCACGCGAGCACCCGAGTGGAATTCCCCGTTCGGGTGGGCGAGTTGTCCACAACCCGTGTGTGATCCACCGGCTCCGGCGGGATTCGGCGCGAGGCCTCATCGTGGCGTCGCAAGCCGAATTCCTCGTCGCAGGCGGTGATTCCCATGCCCCGGTCCTCGTCGTCCCCGTATGTGTCCGCGCCCCCTCCCCCTTTCCCGCCTCCCCTCCGGCTCCCGCGTCCGCCGGGCACGGACGCCCCGGCGACCCGTGAGATCCCGCAGTTCCCTCCGGTGCGCGTGCGCGGCGGGCGGTATCAGCTGCAGCGGCTCGTGCGGCACCGCAGGCGGGCCATCGCTGCCGGTCTCGCGGTGACCGCGGCCGCGCTCGTCGCCGCGGGGCCGCGCGGCGGGGCCGAACCGCACCGCGTGGAACAGGCCCGCGGTCACCGGGTCACGGAACCCGTGCGCCGGCACGCGGTGGTGGACGTGGTGACCGCGCCGGTGCGGATCGCCGACGCGGCCACGGTCCGCCTCCTGCGCCCCGGCGACCGTGTCGACGTCATCGCCGCCGAGGATCCGTCGGCCGGGGGCGGCGCCCGGGTGCTCGCGCGCGGTGTGCGGGTGACCATGGTGCCCGAGCCCCTGGAGAGCGGGGCGGAGAGCGGGGCGCTGGTCGTGCTGTCGGTGCCGCGCACCACGGCGGCGCGGCTCGTCGGCGCGAGCGCCACGGCACGCCTGGCGGTGACGCTGTGCTGAACCGTCTCGGACAGTTCCTGGGCGGCCTGCTGTCAAGCCGCTGGATCCAGCGCCCGCACTGGACAGGAGGGCCTCACCGTGCCGTAGGTTGCGGAGCGTGTCGTTCCACACCCTGTGCATGCGAGGAGAGTCCCCTAGGTGAGTGCGAAGCAGGAACCGAGCGTCTGGCAGGGCTTCAAGGCCTTCCTCATGCGCGGCAACGTCGTCGACCTGGCCGTGGCCGTGGTGATCGGCGCGGCCTTCTCGAACATCGTCAACTCAGTGGTGAAGGGGATCATCAACCCGCTGGTCGGCGCGATCGGCACGCAGAACCTGGACAACTACAGCTCGTGCCTGAGCACCAAGTGCGAAGGGACCCACGGCATCCAGCTGATGTGGGGCTCTGTCCTCGGTGCCACGCTGACCTTCCTGGTCACCGCGACGGTGGTGTACTTCCTGATGGTCCTGCCGATGTCCAGGTACCTGGCCCGGCAGGCGGCCCGCAAGGCGGCGCGGGAGGGCACGAAGGAGGTCGTCGAGGTGAGCGAGCTGGAGGTGCTCAAGGAGATCCGCGACGCGCTGGTCGCACAGCGTGGATCCGGGCACGTCGAACGCTAGCCGCGCTGCTGCGGACGGCTCAGAGGTGGTGGGGCGGCTTCTCGTCGAGGAAGCGCTTCAGGTCGGCGGCGCTGTCGCCGTCCGTGCGCTCGCCCCAGCCGCGATCGGTGTCGTCCGAGGACTGCCGGTCCAGCGGGTCGTCGAAGATCAGCGCGGGCTTCGGGTCGCGGGGCTCGGATTCGGGGGCGGTGCGCATGCCTCAAGGGTACGGTCCCGGTCCACGCGCCCGCGCACGTCCGGCGCCCCCGGCGGGAGCCGCTTGTGAATGCGTTCACTGCCTGCCGGTGCCTTTACAAGGCCTTCCGGCTGCTTTTCTGCTGTGCTGAGAGGCATGACGTCGAGTTCCGCTCCGGCGCCCGCCCCCTCGGGCGCCCCCCAGTCCTCCGGGCCGCTGCGACGGCTCACCGCGCGCGGGCGCGACGAGGCGCACCGGGTCTCCTCACCACTGGAGCTCTTCTTCGACCTGTGCTTCGTCGTGGCGATCGCGCAGGCGGGTGTCCAGTTGGTGCACGCCGTCGCCGAAGGGCAGGCGGGCGGTGGAATCCTCAACTACGCCATGCAGTTCTTCGCCGTCTGGTGGGCCTGGATGAACTTCACCTGGTTCGCCTCGGCGTACGACAACGACGACGCGCTCTACCGGGTCGTCACCCTGGTGCAGATCGCCGGCGTCCTGGTGCTGGCGGCCGGCATCTCCCGGGCCTTCCAGCATCACGACTACCTGGTGGTCTGGCTCGGCTACGTGATCATGCGGCTGGCGATGGCCACGCAATGGCTGAGAGCCGCGAGATCGGCTGAGGACGCGGAGAGAGCCATGGCGTTGCGGTACGCATGCGGTGTGCTGCTGTGTCTGGTCGGCTGGCTCGGACTGGTGCTGCTGCCCGGACCCGCGCGGCCCTGGGTGTTCCTCGTGATGGCGGTCGCGGAGATGTGCGTCCCGCTGTTCGCCGAGAAGGGCTACGGGACCTCCTGGCACCCGCACCACATCGCCGAACGGTACGGTCTGTTCACCATCATCGTGCTCGGCGAGACGATCTCCGCGGCAACCGTCGCCGTGAAGTCGGCCGTGGACGAGCACGACGCGCTGGGCGAGTTGCTGCCGATCGCTGCGGGCGGGCTCCTGATCGTCTTCTCGGCATGGTGGATCTACTTCGTGGTGCCCATCCACGGCCACCTGCGCTCCAACAAGCAGGCGTTCCTGTGGGGTTACGGGCACTACCTGATCTTCGCCTCGGCCGCGGCGATCGGCGCGGGCCTGGAGGTGGCCGTGGAACACGCGGTCGGCAAGGCTCCCCTCTCCACCCTGTCCGCGCAGGCCGCCGTCACGCTGCCCACGGCGCTGTATCTGCTGACCGTCTGGGCGCTCCACTCGAGGCACTTCAAGGTCGGCATCGCCCAGCAGCTGGTACTGCCGGTCACGGCGCTGCTGGTGATCTGCTGCACCTTCCTGGGCGGCTGGGCGGTGCTCGCGGCGGGGCTCGTGACCTCGGCCGCGGTGGCGACCGGAGTGACGCTGACGGCGCGCATGGTCCATCGGGAGCGTGCGGCGAACGCCACCGCTCCGGCAGGCTGAGCCCTCCTGCCAGGTGCCGCGGCAGGCCAGACTGGCCTTCATGACAGTTGACGCAATCACCGACGTGGCCGGGGTGCGGGTGGGCCACGCGACCCGCAGCGGGGACGGCTGGCTCACCGGCACCACGGTCGTCCTCGCTCCGGAGGGCGGCGCGGTCGTCGCCGTGGACGTGCGCGGCGGTGGTCCCGGTACCAGGGAGACCGACGCGCTCGACCCGCGCAATGTGGTGCAGCGGGTCGATGCGGTCGTGCTGACCGGCGGCAGCGCGTACGGGCTCGACGCGGCGTCCGGCGTGATGGCCTGGCTGGAGGAGCAGGGGCGCGGGGTGCGGGTGGGGGCGGACCCGGCGCACGTCGTGCCGGTCGTGCCGGCCGCGTGTGTCTTCGACCTGGGGCGCGGCGGGAACTTCCGCGCGCGGCCGGACGCGGCCACGGGGCGTGCGGCGGTGGAGGCCGCCGCGGGGAGCGCGCCGGGCGCCCGGGTGGCGGAGGGGTGCGTCGGGGCGGGCACGGGCGCCGTGGCGGGGCGGATCAAGGGCGGGGTGGGTACCGCGAGCGCGGTGCTCGACTCGGGGATCACCGTGGCCGCGCTGGTGGTGGTGAATGCTGCGGGGTCGGTGATCGAGCCCGAGACGGGGGCGCTGTACGGGGAGTTGCTTCAGGGGCGGGTGGAGTATCCGGAAGGGCGCGTGCACGAGGACGTGCGCCGGCGCCTCGCCGAGACCGCCGCGGAGAACGCGCCGCCTCCGCTCAACACGACACTGGCCGTGGTCGCAACCGACGCCGGCCTCTCCAAGGCGCAGGCGCAGAAGCTGGCGGGGACGGCGCACGACGGGATTGCGCGCGCTGTACGGCCGGTGCACCTCATGAACGACGGGGACACGGTGTTCGCGCTGGCGACCGGCGCGCGTTCGCTGTCCGAGCACCCGTTGGAGCTCAATGGCATCCTCGCCGCCGGCGCGGATGTCGTGACGCGCGCGATCGTGCGGGGTGTGCGCGCCGCCGAGTCGGTCGTCGGGCCGGGCGGAAGGTGGCCGTCGTACGGGGAGTTGTACGGGGCGCGACAGGGGTGGTGAAGGGGTGTTGGCCCGTGCGTCGGGCTTGAATTGTCGCGGTTCTGTCACGTGATGGCGTTTACGGGGGTTGGAGGGAACCTTCCCGGGCGCCGGTGCGCTCTTTCTTCACGCACTGGAACGGATCACGCACATCACATGAACCTGGAGCAGCCCGTGACAACGCCGGACATTGCAGCGCGGCGCGCGCTGGGGGCCTGTGCCGCCATGATGGTCGGCGCCCTCACCCTGACCGCTTGCGGTGGCAGCGCCAACGCGACCAGCGACGGCAAGGGCGGCAAGGACTCCCCCAGGACGTCGACGGCGAAGATCGTGATCTCGGCCAAGGACGGTTCGACCGGTGCGTCCATCAACGCGACCGGGGTGAAGGTCAGCGGCGGCAAGCTGACCGACGTGAAGATGACCGTGGCGGGGACGGGGCAGACCGTGGCCGGGGCGGTATCGGCGGACGGCAGCACCTGGAAGCCGAAGCAGCGGCTGGAGCGGGGGACGAAGTACGAGATAGGCGCGACGGCGAAGGACGCCGACGGGCGTACCGCTGCGGCCAACTCCATCTTCACCACGGTCACGTCGGCGAACAGCTTCATCGGCACCTACGCGCCGGACGACGGCAGCACGGTCGGAGCGGGTATGCCGGTGTCGTTCACCTTCGACAAGTCGATCACCGACAAGAAAGCGGTGCAGTCGCGCATCTCGGTCAACTCCAGCAGTGGTCAGCAGGTGGTCGGGCACTGGTTCGGGGACCGGCGGCTGGACTTCCGGCCTCAGGAGTACTGGAAGGCCGGATCCAAGGTCACGATGAACATCGACCTGGACGGGGTCGAGGGCGCGAAGGGCGTCTACGGGGTGCAGAAGAAGACCGTCTCCTTCACCGTCGGGCGGTCGCAGGTCTCCACGGTCGACGTCAACACGCAGACGATGACCGTGGTACGGGACGGCAAGACGATCAAGACGGTGCCGATCTCGGCGGGCAGTGCGCAGCACACCACGTACAACGGGCAGATGGTGATCGCCGAGAAGTTCGTGCAGACGCGTATGAACGGCTCGACGGTCGGCTTCGGCGGCGAGTACGACATCCCGGACGTGCCGCACGCAATGCGGCTGACGTCGTCGGGGACGTTCATCCACGGCAACTACTGGTACAGCAAGGGCAACCCGCCCTTCGGCCGGGAGGGCACCAGCCACGGCTGCATCGGGCTCGCGGACGTGCAGGGCGCGCAGGGCGCCACGTCCGCCAAGTGGTTCTTCGACAACTCGCTCGTCGGGGACGTCGTGATCGTGAAGAACTCCCCCGACACAACCGTCGCCCCCGACAACGGGCTCAACGGCTGGAACATGTCGTGGAGCGCCTGGACCGCGGGAAGCTCCGCCTGAGCTGTACTTTTTGACGCCACGTGAGGCCGCGCGGGAACTTTTCGCGCGGCCCGCGCGTTTTCCCGGCGTACGTTTTCTCGGTTCCCGGACATGATGTCCGACCGAGGGGCTACCGTATGCACCCACAAGGTGACATGCAGCAACGCCGGGAGAAACCTTGAGCGTTCCGTACGAGACAGCAGCGTACGAACCAGCCGAGTCGCCCGAGTCTCCGGAGGAGCACCTCGCGCGACTCCTCGGCCGTGCCCTGAACTCCTTCGAGCTGCCCGACGAGGTGATACGGCAGCTCGACTGCGCGCTGGTCCACGACAGTTCGCTGCACTCCGCGTACCACAGCGCGGGGCTGCACCGGGAGACGTACCGGCACACCTGGCTTCTCGCCGACGGCTCCGCGGTCACCCTGTGGGAGCTCGTGCACAACCCCACGCCGGGTGGCCCCCCGGAGCATGAGGTGTACGTCGACGAGGAGGAGCTGCAGGCGGCCACCTCGCGGCTCGGTATGCCCCCGGAGACAGCGGAGTTCGAGCTGCCCGCGCTGATGCCGCTGTGGGCGATTCCCGAGCCACGGCATGTGTTCGACTCCGATGACTCGGCGGACCACGCGCGCCGGCTCCTGCGCCGTGCGGAGAACCCGGACCGTCCCGGTGCGGAGACGGCGGCGCTGCTGGCGACGGCGACCGCGCACGAGATCACGCAGGCGTTCGGGCGCCCGGGGCGCGCCGGACGCGCGGGGCTGAGCTACGCGCTGTACGAGCACGCGTTCCTGCTGCCGGACGACAGCGAGATCTCCCTGTGGGAGGTCGAGCACACGGCGACGCCCGACGGGCGGCACATGTGCGAGGTGTACATGTCGGAGGACGCGGCCCGGGACGCCATGGAGCGGCGCGCGGCGCGGCAGGGGTAGCACGCGGGTCGGTGGCGCGGGTCCCTTGTCGGTCAGTGATCGCCGAGTTGCCGTACCAGCCCGGCGAAGGCGTCCCGTTCCGCCGGGGTCAGCTCCACCGACTCCCATGGGGGTCCGGACTTTCGCTGGGACGGGAGGACCGGAAGGCGGGCAGCCGGGAGCTCTCGGACGGCCTCCGCTCGGAAGCGACGCAGCAGGCGCAGGACGCTGATCGCCCAGACCACACCGGCCAGGGTGAGGACGGCCGTGCCGGCCAGCTGGAGACTCGGGACGTGCTCAGGCATGCGTCCCAGTACACACCACGGTCCGGGACTTTGATCCCGGACCGTGACGTATCTCGCAGGTGCCGTGAACAACTCACAGCGAACTAAAGGGACAAGGCGTGGTGGCGGGGGTGGGTGCGGTGGTCAGGCCGCCACGGGCTGCTTGGTCTCCTTCGGTGTGCCGGCCCCGTCGGCGGCGGGGCCGGTGGCCGTGGCCTCCGGGGCCGGCTTGCGCATGCCCTTGAGGAGGACGACCAGGGCGGTGGTGGCGCAGACACCGGCCGCGATGGCGACGAGGTACAGGAGCGGGTTGCCGATCAGCGGGACCACGAAGATGCCGCCGTGCGGGGCGCGCAGGGTGGCGCCGAAGGCCATCGACAGGGCGCCGGTGAGCGCGCCGCCCACCATGGCGGACGGGATGACCCGCAGCGGGTCCGCCGCGGCGAACGGGATCGCGCCCTCGGAGATGAAGGAGAGGCCCAGGACCCAGGCGGCCTTGCCGTTCTCACGCTCGGTCCGTGTGAACAGCTTGCCGCGTACGGTGGTGGCCAGGGCCATCGCCAGCGGCGGGACCATGCCGGCCGCCATCACCGCTGCCATGATCTTCATCGCGGAGTCGCTGGGGTTCGAGACCGCGATACCGGCGGTGGCGAAGGTGTAGGCGACCTTGTTGACCGGGCCGCCCAGGTCGAACGCCATCATCAGGCCCAGCAGGGCGCCCAGCAGGATGGCGTTGGCGCCGGTGAGGCCGTTCAGCCAGTCGGTGAGGCCCTTCTGGGCGGTGGCGATGGGCTTGCCGATCACGACGAACATCAGGAATCCGACGATCGCCGAGGAGATCAGCGGGATCACCACCACCGGCATGATGCCGCGCAGTGCCGGGGGGATTCGCACCTTCTGGATCCCCAGCACCACGCCACCGGCGATCAGACCGGCCGCCAGGCCGCCGAGGAAGCCCGCGTTGATGGTCAGTGAGATCGCGCCGCCCACGAAGC
Organism: Streptomyces sp. NPDC007205; assembly: GCF_040634095.1. Taxonomy (NCBI): domain Bacteria; kingdom Bacillati; phylum Actinomycetota; class Actinomycetes; order Kitasatosporales; family Streptomycetaceae; genus Streptomyces; species Streptomyces sp. NPDC007205. Next base: position 25,965 of record NZ_JBEYEW010000042.1, on the reverse strand, counting down.
CGGGGACGAGACCGGGCCGGTCGGCCATGCCGTAGGCGATGTAGCCGGCCAGGACCGGGACGAGGAAGCCGAAGGCCACGCCGCCGATCTGGAACAGCAGGGCGCCCCAGCTGCCGGTCTGCGTCCATACGAAGTGGTCCATGACCGACGGTGCCTTGTTGACCTGCCACCCGCCGATCGCGAAGCCCAGGGCGATGAGGAGGCCGCCCGCGGCGACGAACGGGACCATGTAGCTCACGCCGCTCATCAGCCACTTGCGGAGCTTGGTGCCGTATCCCTCGGTGGAGTCGCCGGCGCGCTCGACCGGCGTGCTGCCCGACGCGGGCGCCGGCGCGCTCGTCTCGCCGCGCGCCGCCTTCTCGCGTACGCCCGTGATGAGTTCGGCGGGCCTGTTGATGCCTGCCTTCACTCCGACGTCGACGGTCGGCTTGCCGGCGAAGCGGTCCTTGTCGCGTACGGGGACGTCGTGCGCGAAGATCACGCCGTCCGCCGCCGCGATCACCGCCGGATCCAGCCGGGTGAAACCGGCCGAACCCTGCGTCTCGACGACGAGTTCGACGCCTGCCTCGCGACCTGCGTTCTCCAGGGACTCGGCCGCCATGTACGTGTGCGCGATGCCGGTCGGGCAGGAGGTGACGGCGACGATGCGGAAGGGGCGCTCGCCGGAGGCGGTGGCGCCCGGCGCCGGGGTGGATCCGTGCTCGTCGGTCACACCCGGCGCCGGGGCCGTGGTACCCGCTGCGGCGCCGGCGGAGGCCGCCACCGGCGCCGCAGCGGTGTCTTCGGAGGCGCTCGCGGCGCCCTGAGCAGCGCCTGCCGCGGCATTCGCGCCCGCGCCCGAGTCCACGCCCCCGGCGCTCGCGTCGTCCTCGGCGCCCTCGCCCGAGGACACTCCCGGCGCCTGCGCCGTACGCGGTGCCTCGTCCCCGCGGACCAGTGCCGCCGCCGTCTCCGCGTCGGACGCCGCGCGCAGCGCCGAGGTGAAGTCGGCGTTCATCAGCTGGCGGGCCAGCGAGGAGAGGATCGTGAGGTGGGCGTCGTCGGCGCCGGCCGGTGCGGCGATCAGGAAGATCAGGTCGGCCGGACCGTCCGCAGCGCCGAAGTCGATGCCGGCGGCGCTGCGGCCGAAGGCGAGGGTCGGCTCGGTGACGTGGGCGCTGCGGCAGTGCGGGATGCCGATGCCGCCGTCGAGGCCGGTCGGCATCTGGGCCTCGCGGGCGGCCACGTCGGCGAGGAAGCCCTCCAGGTCGGTCACCCGGCCCTGGGCCACCATGCGGTCGGCGAGGGCGCGCGCCGCCGCTTCCTTGGTGTCGGCGGACAGGTCGAGGTCGACCAGGTCCGCCGTGATCATGTCGCTCATCGCGGGCTCCTATGCACGCGTATCGCCCGGGGAGGGGTGGGCGGAGGAGGTGGGGACGGGGATGCTGTGGGGGAGGCGGTGCGGAGGGTGGCTTTGGTGAGTAACGGGGAGTCTCGCCGGGGCCGGGCCGGAGTGGTCGTACGACGGCGGGTCAGGGCGTTCATGACACCGGCTCCGTCAGTTCGCGGTCGAGGGGGATCTCGGCCGTGACGGTCACCGCGGCCGGGTCCAGGTCGTCGGGGGTCGGCATGACGCTGCCGGGGAGCTGGACCGCGGCGGCGCCGTGGGCGACGGCGGAGGCGAGGGCCTCGGGGCCGGTGCCGCCGGCGATCAGGAAGCCGGCGAGGGAGGAGTCGCCGGCGCCGACGTTGCTGCGGACGGTGTCCACGCGCGCGGCGGCGAACCAGGCGCCCGCGTCCTCCACGAGGAGCTGCCCGTCGGCGCCGAGGCTCGCGAGGACGGCGCGTGCGCCCATGCCGCGCACCTCCTCGGCCGCCTTCAGCGCGTCGCCCACGGTGGCCAGGGGGCGCCCGACGGCTTCCGCGAGCTCTTCGGCGTTGGGCTTCACCACGTCAGGCCGCGCGCGCAGCGCCTCCAGCAGCGCATGCCCCGAGGTGTCCAGCGCGATGCGTGCGCCCTCGGCGTGCGCCCGCGTGACGACATCGGCGTACCACGCGGGCGCGAGCCCCCGGGGCAGGCTGCCGCAGCACGCGATCCAGTCGGCGTCCCGTGACTGCTCGCGGACGGTGTCCAGAAGGAGTTCCTGTTCGGCCGGGGACAGTTCGGGGCCGGGGGCGTTGATCTTCGTCAGCACGCCGTCCGCCTCGGCGAGCGCGATGTTGGAGCGGGTGGCTCCGGTGATCGGGACGGGCGCGACCTCGATGCCCTGCGCGTCGAGCAGGTCGGCGACGAGCGCCCCCGGCGCACCACCCAGGGGCAGGACGGCGACCGTGCGCCGTCCGGCGGCCGTGACGGCGCGCGAGACGTTCACGCCCTTGCCGCCCGGGTCCATGCGCTCGGTCTCGGCGCGGATGACTTCGCCGCGCTTGAGCGCCTGGACCTCGTAGGTGCGGTCGAGGGACGGGTTGGGGGTGACGGTGAGGATCATGCGCGCACTACTTCCGTGCCGCCGCGCTCGATGGCGGCGGCGTCTTCGGGGCTCAGCCCGCTGTCGGTGATCAGCAGGTCCACGTCGCTCAGGTCGCCGAAGCGGGCGAAGTGCTCCTGGCCGTGCTTGGCGGAGTCGGCCAGCAGCACCACGCGGCGGGCGGCGGCGACCGCGGCCCGCTTGACCGCGGCCTCGGCGAGGTCCGGGGTGGTCAGACCGTGCTCGGCGGAGAAGCCGTTCGCCGCCACGAGCAGCACGTCGGCGCGGATCTCGCCGTACGCGCGGAGCGCCCAGGCGTCCACGGCGGCGCGTGTGCGGTGTCGTACGCGCCCTCCGACCAGGTGGAGCTGGATGCCCGGGTGGTCGGCGAGGCGGGCGGCGATGGGCAGGCTGTGCGTGACGACGGTCAGGGAGGATTCCAGCGGAAGCGCGGCGGCGACCCGGGCGACGGTCGTACCGGCGTCGAGGATCAGCGTGCCCTCGGTGGGGAGTTCCGCGAGGGCGGCCTTGGCGATGCGGTCCTTCTCGCCGGCGGCGGTGGACTCACGCTCGGTGAGGTCCGGTTCGAAGTCGAGGCGGCCGACCGGGATGGCTCCGCCGTGCACCCGGCGGACGAGGCCGGCACGATCGAGGGCCTTCAGATCGCGACGGATCGTTTCTGCGGTGACCTGGAACTCCTCGGCGAGCGACAGCACGTCCACCCGGCCGCCCTCGCGTGCGAGCCGGAGGATCTCCTGCTGCCGTTCCGCTCCGTACATGTCGCTGGCTCCGCCTGATGTCCGATCACTTCCGGACAATGCCCGAACGTGTGGTTCCAAGCCGAGGCTACGCCCGCTTTTCCGGAAAGTAAACAGGTTCGGATTTCAATCGGGCATGAACAGACACGCGGGTGCGACGGGGGCCCGGCACCTGGTCGGTGCCGGGCCCCCGTCGTACCCGCTCAGGGCACCAGCTCGGGTTCCTTGTCCAGGACGGGTGCCTCCGCTTCCGGCGCCTCCTCCGCCTGCTGTGCGGGCCGCTTCGGCAGGGCGGTCATCAGCAGGAAGATCACGCCCATGATCGCCGCGACCCACCACAGCGCGTGCTGGAAGGCGTGCACGAAGGCGGGACCGACCTGGGCCGGGGCCAGCCGGTCGCCGATCTCGCCGAAGAACACGACGGACACGAGCCCGAGGCCGAGCGCGTTGCCCATCTGCTGCACCGTGTTGATCAGGCCGGACGCGGAACCGGCGTGCTCACGCGGAACCTCCGAGAGCACCGCGTCGGTCAGCGGGGCGACGATCAGGCCCATCCCGGCGCCCATCACGACCAGCGGCAGGGCCATCTGCCAGGAGGCGATGGACAGGCCGTACCGGTGCGCCTCCCACAGATACAGCAGGACGCCGGCGCCCATCACCAGCGCGCCCGCCTGGAGCACCTTCCGCCCGAACCTGGGCACCAGCTGCTGCACCGACAGGCCGGCCGCCGTGGACACCGCGAGGGAGAACGGCACGCCGGTCAGCCCGGCCCGCAGCGGGCTCCAGCCCAGGCCGATCTGCATGTACAGCGTCCAGACCAGGAAGAAGATGCCGAGCGCGACACCGAAGACGGTCTGCACGGCGATGCCCGCGGCGAAGCTCTTCACCCGGAAGAGGGACAGTTCGACGAGCGGGGAACCGTCCCTGGCCGCCTTCCGTTTTTCGTACGACACCAGCACCGCGAAGACGACGAGCGCGCCGGCCATGCAGGCGTACCCCCACAGCGGCCAGCCCAGCTCCCGGCCGCGCGTGAGCGGGTAGAGCAGCATCAGCAGGCTCAGCGAGACCAGGGCGACACCGACGAGGTCCAGCTTCAGCGCCTTGGGGGCCTTCGACTCGGTGATGAAGCGACGGCCCAGCAGCCAGGCCATGACACCGACGGGGAGGTTGATGAGGAAGATGGGCCGCCATTCGAGGCCGAAGAGGTTCCACTCGGTCAGCAGGGCGCCGAGCAGCGGACCGGAGACCGCGCCCAGGCCGACGATCGCGCCGAACAGGCCGAACACCTTGCCGCGTTCGTGGGCCGGGAAGGTGGTGTGCACGATCGACAGCACCTGCGGCACCATCATGGCCGCCATGCCGCCCTGCAGGATGCGGGAGGCGACCAGCATCTCCGGGTTGGCGGCGAAGCCGCACAGGGCGGAGGCGAGAGTGAAGCCGCCGATACCGATCAGGAACAGCCGCTTGCGGCCGTGGATGTCGCCGAGACGGCCGCCGGTGATGAGACCGGCTGCGAAGGCCAGGGCATAGCCGGCGGTTATCCACTGGATCTGGCTGACCGAGGCGTGTGCGCTCCGCCGGATCGACGGGATGGCGATGTTGACGATCGTGACGTCGACCAGGTCCATGAAGGCGGCGGTCATGACGATCGCGAGGGCGAGCCAGCGGGTTCTGTCGGTTACGGCGGGGAGCGCCGTGCGGGCGGATGTGGTGGGCCGGTTGTCCGTCCGTCGTGGTTCGTCGCGCAGTTCCCCGCGCCCCTTCAGGGTGTTCCGGTCGTTGTCGGGCATGGAAAGAAGGTACGGCCCCATTAGGTCAGATCATGTCCTAGATCTACGGCATCCTCGCACTCATGACCACGGACACGCCGGCACGACTGCTGCAGCTCCTCTCGCTCCTCCAGACACCCCGCGAGTGGCCCGGTGGGGAGCTGGCCGGGCGGCTGGGGGTGTCGCGTCGTACCGTGCGGCGGGACATCGACCGGTTGCGGGAGCTGGGCTATCCGGTGCAGGCCACGAAGGGCGCGGATGGCGGGTACCGGCTGGTCGCGGGCAAGGCGATGCCACCGCTGGTGCTGGACGACGAGGAGGCGGTGGCGATCGCGGTGGGTCTGCGGGCCGGTGCCGGGCACGCCGTGGAGGGCGTGGACGAGGCGTCCGTGCGGGCGCTGGCCAAGCTGGAGCAGGTGCTGCCGGCCCGGCTGCGCCACAGGGTGTCCACGCTGCAGGCGGCGACCACATCGCTGACCAGCGGGGACGGACCGAGCATCGCGCCGGAGACGCTGACCGTGATGGCCTCGACGGTGGCGGGGCACGAGCGGCTGCGGTTCATCTACCGCGACAGGGACGGCGGCGAGTCGCGGCGGCTGACCGAGCCGCACCGGCTGGTGTCGACGGGGCTGCGGTGGTACCTCGTCGCCTACGACCTCGACCGCGCCGACTGGCGGACCTTCCGGGTGGACCGGGTGAGCGAGCCGTTCGCGACCGGAGCCCGGTTCGCGCCGCGGGAACTGCCGACGGGGAACGCCGCCGAATACCTGCGGCAGTCCATGCGGCGGCGGCAGGAGACGTATCCGTTCGCGGTGCGGTTCGCCGCGCCGGCGGAACAGGTCGCCGCGCGGCTGCCGGTGTGGCTCGGGGCGTTGCAGGACGACGGCGAGGGGGGCTGTGTCCTGCGGGGCACCTCCGGTGATTCCGTGGAGTGGCTGGCGGTGCGGCTGGTGATGGCGGGGTACGAGTTCACCGCACGGGAGCCTGCTGAACTGGTGGCGTGTGTGCGGGAGTTGGGTGGTCGGCTGAGCCGGGCGGGCGCGGGCGGTGCTGCGGAGGCTGGGGAGGCTTGGGAGGGGGCCTAGGGAACAGCCTGCTTGTGCCTGGTTTCAGGCCCCTCGGTGACGGTCTCGCCTTGCCCGGTGGTCCACTCGAAGCCCCGCAGGGAAACGAGGTTGCGCAGGGCCAGGGCTGCGGGGCCGTCCGGGCCGGCGGGTGGGGAGGATGCGGCGGCCCAGGACTCCACTGCCACGCGGACGGCGGCGCCGGCCACGGCAGCGGCGAAGCGGAGGTCGGGGGTGTCCGGTACGGGCGCCGTGGGGCCGGCGCGGAGGGCCGTTGGTGTGATGCGGGCCGCCAGGATCTCGGCCAGGGCCTGTTCCGATGCCTGGCACACCTCGGCCCAGACCTTGCGCAGGGCGGGGCTGTCGCCGGCCAGGCGGATCAGGGTGCGGACCCATTCCCAGGACGCCGCCGAGATGCCCCTACCGGGGGTGAGGGTGCGGTGGACGGCGTGTTCCAGGGCCTCGGGGACGGTCAGGTGCGCCGGGGCCGAGCGGACCGCTTCCGACCAGCGCTGGGCGCCCGCGGCATAGAGGGGGGCGACCGCTTCCTCCTTGGTGGCGAAGTAGCGGTAGAACGTGCGCGGTGCGATGCCCGCCGCCTGCGCGATGTCCTCGGCGCGGGTGGCCCGCAGGCCCTGGCGGACGAACAGGGCCGCTGCCGCGCGGGCGATCTCCATCCGGGTCTCGGCCTTCCGGCGTTCGGTGAGCGAGACCGGCGGTGAGGCGGAAAACAGCTGGTGGGCGGCGCTGGGGGTGGTGCTCACCCCGGCAGGCTATGCCCATGTGGCAGAATCTGCCATCCGGCGGTCCACCCCGGGGTTCAGGTACGGGGTGGGCCGTCATTCCAGGATGCGCCACTGCTGCGACACCGTTCGCGCACGGCCCCCTCTCACTCGTTCGTGCCCGGCCGCTCCCTCACTCGTTCGTGCACGGCCCCTCTCTCACTCGCCCGACGACGCCTCCCGCTCCGCCACCTCGGCCCGGCGCCGGAAGCGGATTCCGTCGTCGCGGCCCTTGTCCTCCCGGGAACGTCCGGGCGAACCGAGCGGTTGGCCGGGATTCCCCTCGGGCGAGGTGAGAAGCAGGCGGGGCTGCCGGGGTCAGTAACGGGACTACGGCGTATCAGAGTTGGGGGCCGGGAGGCCTGCCTGCGGACACGGATGAAGCCGGGCTTCGGCGCCCAGGGGGGATGGGTGCCGAAGCCCGGCTCGGGAAGGTCCCGGCGCCGGGGGGGGATTGCGTCGGGACCTGGCTCTGTGGTGGCGGCGGGCGCGTGGGGTCGACCGGTCTGTGCGGGGTGTGGGGAGTGCGGTTCCGGGGCCGGTTGCTGCTGGGCCCGGAAGGGTTGTTCCCGCGGGCCAGGGAGTTGAAGCGATGGGACCACGCCATGTTTGCGCCGTCTTTCGCCACCGGCGTGCGCGTTCCGGGGCACCGTACGCCCCCAAGGCACCACACGTCTCCGCGTACCGGCCGCCCACCGGCACACCCATGGGCTGCCGGGCACTCCATGCTCCCGCCCCGGGGCACGCACGCCCACGCGTACCGCCCCGCCACCCCGCCACCCCGCAGCCCCGCGCACCACCCCGCACGGGGACGCCGGCGCCGACAGTCGCAGGCCCCCACAGCCGCAACGTCCTGGCAACCGCAGCCCCCGCAACCGCATCCATCCCCCGGAAGCCCCTTACGCCGCCGCGTCGAACCCGGTGTCGCGGGCCAGCTTCTTCAGTTCGAGGAGGGCGTGCTTCTCGATCTGGCGGATGCGCTCGCGGGTCAGGCCGTGCTCCTTGCCGACCTCGGTCAGGGTGCGCTCGCGGCCGTCCTCGATGCCGTACCGCATCTTGATGATGGAGGCCGTGCGCTGGTCCAGGCGGCCGATCAGGTCGTCCAGTTCCTCGCTGCGCAGGAGGGTGAGGACGGACTGCTCGGGGCTGACCGCCGACGTGTCCTCCAGCAGGTCGCCGAACTGGGTCTCGCCCTCGTCGTCCACCGGCATGTTCAGCGAGACCGGGTCGCGGGCCCAGTCGAGGACGTCGATGACGCGCTCCGGTGTGGCGCCCAGCTCCGCGGCGATCTCCGCGGGCTCCGGGTCGCGGCCGTTCTCACGGTTGAACTCGCGCTGTACGCGGCGGATGCGGCCCAGCTCCTCCACGAGGTGGACGGGGAGCCGGATGGTGCGGGACTGGTCGGCGATGGAGCGGGTGATCGCCTGGCGGATCCACCAGGTGGCGTACGTCGAGAACTTGAAGCCCTTGCGGTAGTCGAACTTCTCGACCGCGCGCACCAGGCCGGCGTTGCCCTCCTGGATCAGGTCGAGCAGGGGCAGGCCACTGCGCGGGTAACGCCGGGCGACCGCCACGACCAGGCGGAGGTTGGAACGGATGAAGATGTCCTTCGCCCGCTCACCAGCGGCGACCAGCGCCTGGAGCTCCTCGCGGGAGGCGTCCGAAGCAGACTCCTCCTCACCGTCGAGGATCTGCTGCGCGAAGACACCCGCCTCGATGGTCTGGGAGAGCTCGACCTCCTTTGCGGCGTCGAGCAGCGGCGTACGCGCGATCTCGTCGAGGTACATGCCGACCAGGTCGCGGTCCGCGATCTCGCCGCCATGAGCGCGAACACTGCTTGCCGAGTCGGCCGTCTCGCCGGTGGCGGACTGACGACGGGCGACGGCACGGGTTGCCATGCGTGCTCCCTTGCGATGGTGGGCTGGCGGGTGGTCCTGCGAACGCTCGGCACTGGCGGGGACCGTCTCCGGGACTCCTAGCGAGTCCTCTGCGACTCTCTCCGGGTGCCCTGCATCCGTGGGAAACAACGACTGGAATCCGGACAGAATTCCCAACCCGCCCCCCAATTTTTCTGATCATGCAGTACCCTGCTCCGCCACACTGCGAGGCGAGATGCTCACGAAACGTACAGAGGTGCAGGTCAGACCGGGAGTCGCGGGGAACCCCAACGCCCTCACGGCGATCTGCCACCACTCACTACGTGAGACGGCCATCACAGTCGATACCGCGATCTTCACTCCGGAAGAGCGCCGCCCTTGGCTGCTCCCCCACCCGGAAGACGGCCCGCACCGCCTGATGGTTGCCACGGAAACGGCACCGGAGGGCGACTCACAGCGAATTCCTGGGCACGCCACATCCAACCCTTACCGCCCGAAGCCCGCACATGTCACATCCATCGAGGTCTGCAGCTCAGCCGAACTGCACCGACCGCTTCGCCATCCCCATCCAGAAGCCGTCGATCACGGACCTCTGCGCATCCGGCTCCCCGCCCGCCCCGGCGGCACCCATGGTGACGAACAGTGGGGCGAAGTGTTCGGTGCGCGGGTGGGCGTAGCGGCCGGCCGGCGCCTTGTCGAGGAAGTCCAGCAGGGCGTCCCAGTCGCGTTCCTCCAGGGCGCGGCGGCCCCAGTCGTCGAACTCCGAGGACCAGCTCGGCACGCCGCCGCCGGTGTGCCGCAGGGCGGCGAGGTTGTGGGTGAAGAAGCCGGAGCCGACGATCAGCACGCCCTCGTCGCGCAGGGGGGCGAGCTTGCGGCCGATGTCCATCAGGCGGGCCGGGTCGAGGGTGGGCATGGAGATCTGCAGGACGGGGATGTCGGCGGCCGGGAACATCTCGACGAGGGGGACGTAGGCGCCGTGGTCGAGGCCGCGGTCGGGGATGTCCTGGACGGGGGTGCCGGGGGCGCGCAGCAGCTTGCGGACGGATTCGGCCAGTTCGGGGGCGCCGGGGGCGGCGTAGCGCACCCGGTAGTAGTGCTCGGGGAAGCCCCAGAAGTCGTGGACGAGGGGGACGGTCCGCACCGCGCCGAGCGCGAGGGGGGCCTCCTCCCAGTGGGCGGAGACCATGAGGATCGCCTTGGGGCGGGGCAGGTCCGCGGACCAGGCGGCGAGCTGACCGGGCCAGACGGGGTCGTCGGCGAGTGGCGGGGCGCCGTGGCCGAGGTACAGGGCGGGCATGCGCTGCGGCCCGGTGGCCGGCTTCTGCCGTGCGGTGGTGGACATGACTAAAGCTCCGATGCGCTGACTGCTTTAACTCTCAAGTTCCACTCCACACCGTACGCCCGGCTTGTTTAAAGTTTCAAGGAGTCGACTCGTACAGTGGGACCCATGAACACGGCATCCGACTCCGCCGCACAGCCCCGCTGGCTCACCGACGAGGAACAGCGCCTCTGGCGCGCCTACCTGCACGCCACCACCCTGCTGGAGGACCACCTCGACCGGCAGCTGCAGCGCGACGCGGGAATGCCGCACATCTACTACGCCCTTCTCGTCGGCCTCGCCGAGGCCCCGCGCCGCCGGCTGCGGATGACGGAGCTGGCGATGCAGGTGAAGATCACCCGCTCCCGGCTGTCGCACGCGATCGCGCGGCTGGAGAAGAACGGCTGGGTGCGCCGCGAGGACTGCCCCTCGGACAAGCGCGGCCAGTTCGCGGTGCTCACCGACGAGGGTGCCGAGGTGCTGAAGCGCACCGCGCCCGGCCATGTGGCCGCCGTACGGCAGGCGATGTTCGACCGGCTCAGCCCCGAGCAGCAGAAGGCCCTCGGCGAGATCATGGAGATCATCGCCGAGGGCCTCCAGCCCGATGAAGCGGGTGCGGACCTGCCCTGGCTCCGCTGATTCACCTGACTCACCGCAGGACCGGTCAGTGGGCCAGCACCGGTACCGGCGCCTCGTCCTCCGCGCCCTCGCCGGAGATCACCTCGGTGGTGTCCGGGCGGCCGGCGTTGACGAAGGTGAAGGCGATCAGGGCGGCCAGGCCCAGGATGCCGACGGCGAACCAGATCGCCGTGCTGTAGCCGTGCACCATGGCCTGGAGCCCGACCAGCCGCTGCTGCGGCTTGGTGGCGGCGCCGGCGATGTGGTCCTTGAAGTAGGACGTCTTCGCGGACGCGGCGATGGTGTTCAGCAGGGCGGTGCCGATCGCGCCGCCCACCTGCTGCGAGGTGTTGACCATGGCGGAGGCGACACCGGCGTCCCGGGGCTCGACCCCCTGGGTGGCCAGCGACATCGCCGGCATGAACGCCGTGCCCATGCCGAGGCCGAGCAGCACCATCGCGGGCAGCAGGAGCAGGCCGTACGAGGAGTCGGTCTTCAGCTGGGTCAGCAGCAGCATGCCGAGGCCGGCGGCCAGGAAGCCGGGGCCCATCAGCAGCCGGGCCCGGATCCGGGTCATCAGCCGGGTGCCGATCTGGGTGGAGCCGGTGATCATGCCGGCCACCATCGGCAGGAAGGCGAAGCCGGTCTTGACCGGCGAGTAGCCCTTCACGACCTGCAGGTAGTAGGTCAGGAAGAGGAACAGGCCGAACATGCCGATGATCGCGAGGCCGAGGGAGAGATAGATGCCGCCGCGGTTGCGGTTGCTGACCACGCGCAGCGGCAGCAGCGGGGCCTTGACCCGGGACTCGACGATCACGAAGGCGAGCAGCAGCACCACGGACGCCACGAACATGGCCACGGTGACCGCGTCGCCCCAGCCGTCGGACTCGGCACGGGTGAAGCCGTAGACGAGGGCGGCCAGACCGAGGGTGGACAGCAGGACGCCCGGGATGTCGAGCGGGTTGCGGTTGCGGCTGCCCTCCGGCTCGCGGATGACGAACCAGGCGCCGAGCGCGGCGACGACGGCGAACGGGACGTTCACGAAGAAGGTCCAGCGCCAGTTCAGGTACTCGGTGAGGAAACCGCCGAGGATCAGGCCGACGGCACCGCCGCCGCCCGCGATGGCGCCGTAGATGCCGAACGCCTTGGCGCGCTCCCTGGCGTCCGTGAACATCACGGCGAGCAGCGACAGCGCGGCCGGGGCGAGCAGGGCGCCGAAGACACCCTGCAGGGCGCGGGCGCCGAACATCATCGGGCCGGTGGTCGCGGCACCGCCGAGCGCGGAGGCGAGGGCGAAGCCGGCCAGGCCGGTGACGAAGGCACGCTTGCGGCCCCACTTGTCGGCGATACGGCCGCCGAACAGCAGCAGACCGCCGAAGGCGAGGGCGTAGGCCGTGACGACCCACTGCCGGTTGCCGTCGGATATGCCGAGGTCGGTCTGGGCGGAGGGCAGGGCGATGTTCACGATGGTGGCGTCGAGGACGACCATCAGCTGGGCGAGCGCGATGAAGACGAGCGCCTTCCAGCGGTTGGCGTCGCCGGCGCGTACGGCGAAGCCGGTCGGCGCGGTGGTGCGGGGAGCCTGGCGGGCTGTTTCGGACATGGAGGTACCCACTTCGGGACTTCGTGACGGGAAAATGCCAGGAGAACGGCCGTGGCGGAAAAGGTGCGGCCGTGTCTGCTGCCGTAGGGACGGACTGAGGGAAGGGCTGAGGGAAGGACTGGGGGAACGGCTGGGAGAAGGACTGAGGGAACGGCTGGGGGAAGGACTGAGGGAACGGCTGGGGGAAGGACTGAGGGAACGGCTGGGGGAAGGACTGACGGAAGGACTGGGGCTGGCGGCCGAACTAATCGGTCAGCACGCGCGCAGCTCCTTGAGGGTCACGGCCTCGCCCGGCAGGGCGGAGCGGGCGGGCGCCCGCAGGCCGTCGAGGAAAAGCTGAAGGTGGCGGTGGACGAAACGGTCGCCGCGCAGGCAGTCCGTGCCGGCCGGGGGCCGGCTCAGCTGGGCCGCGACGATCAACAGGTCGCCGACGCCGACGTCGGGCCGGAGCTGTCCGGCCGCCTTGGCCCGGGCCATGACCTCCTCGACGAGCTCTTCGACGCGCACGCGGGAGGCGTCCAGGTCGGGGTGGTGCTGGTCGAACGTGCCGGAGATCATCGGGCACAGCGCGCTGATCCGCTCGTCGGCGGCGGCGTGCACGAAGCGCTCCAGCGCGGCGAAGGCGTCCCCGGTCTCGGCGAGGGCCGCTTCGGCCGCCTCGGCCGTACGGTCCATGACGGAGCAGACGACCTCGCGGACGAGGGCCTCGCGGTCGGGGAAGTTGCGGTACACCGTGGCGTTGCCGACGCCGGCCCGGCGGGCGATCTCGTCGAGCGGCACGTCCGGGCCGTGCTCGACGAACATCTCCCGGGCGGCGGTGACGATCCGCTCCCGGTTGCGCAGGGCGTCGGCGCGGGGCCGGGGCGCCTTGCGCGGTGCGGGGGTGGTCGCGGTCGGCACGGTGGACTCCTCGGTGCTGGTGGCTCTGCCGGTGCTGGCCCGGCGGCAAGGGGGGCGATCCGGGGAGACAGTCCCCGTTTCGCTCGGACACAGGGCTAAACGGGGAAACGCTCCCCGGTTATTTCCCGTCAGGGAAAAGAACCCTGTGACCTGAGCCACACAGCCACACTCGCCGGCCCCACTCCTCGCCCGCCGGGATTCACCCCCCTGCGGACCGGCATTCGCACGATCGGTCTCCTCCAGCGCGCGGCCCCCACCCCGCCGACACAGGGTGAGCGCAAGGGTGCAGCCGGAGACCGGCGGCTGCCGTGGAGCGAAGGGCCCATGCATGCAGCCGCAGCCGCCCCGCCGCATATCCCTTCCCCACGGGCGCCTCCCCGACCAGGGCCGCACCCAGGGCCGCCCGCCCGGCGGGGGTCACCCGCAGGGATCGCGGGGCCGCGCCCCCCGCGCGGGCCGCGGCCGCACACGCAGCCGCATACGCCCGCGCCGGGCGGCCGCCCTCGCCGCGGTGACCGCACTGACCCTCGCGGTCAGCACCTCGGCCGGGACCGGACACCTGACGGCGCCCACCACCGCAGGGGCCATCGGCATGGCCCGCTCCGCCACCCTCGCCCCCTGTACGGTCCACGGCGGTCTCGACGTACAGATGACCGAGGGTCTGCCCACCCCGCACGGCTACGCCCGCTCCACGGGCACGGTCCACGCCCTGACCCTGATGGTCGACTTCTCCGACGCGCCCGGGCAGGGCAGCGCCATGGACCGCTTCCACGAGTTCTTCCCGCAGACCCAGGAGTGGTTCCGCACCGCGTCGTACGGCCGCCTGGACTACCGGCCGGCAACGCCGATCCCCGGGTGGCTGCGCATGCCCAAGTCCTTCAAGGAGTACGGCATCGAGCGCGGCGCGCCCTTCGATCCCGGCTACCGGCAGCTGGTGCAGGACATCGTGGACGCGGCCGACCCGGCCGTGGACTTCCGCTCGTACGACCTCTTCAACATCCTGATCACCCCGAACGCCGGCCCCTCCGCGCTGGACACCGTCCTGTCCGTGACCTTCGCCGGCAACACCGACGCCCCGGTCGCCGACGGCGTCCCCATCGCCAACGCGTCCTTCGTCTACTCCCGCCAGGACGACGGCTCCGGTTCCTACGGCCGCACCGGCTACCGGGTGATGCCGCACGAGAACGGCCACACCTTCGGCCTGCCCGATCTGTACACGCAGGAGGGCGGGGGCGCGGTCGGGCACTGGGACATCATGAGCGAGGACTGGGGAGCGAACAACGATCTGCTCGCCTGGCACAAGTGGAAGCTGGGCTGGCTGGACAGCTCCCAGGTGGGCTGCGCGGCGGCGCGGGGCAGCGCCGAGTACCGGCTGACGCCGCTGTACAAGCCCGGTGGCGGGAAGCTGGTCCTGGTCCCCGTCGACGGCCACAGCTCCTACGCGCTGGAGGTGCGCGAGCAGGGCGGCAACGACGAGGCGGTCTGCCGCCCGGGCCTGCTGATCTACAAGGTCGACGGCACGATCGACACCGGGCGCGGTCCCGTCCGGGTCTACGACAGCCACCCCCACAGCGGCGGCTGCACCCGCAGCCCCAACGTCCAGGCAGAACTCTCCGACGCCCCCTTCTCCCCCGGCACCGCATTCAAGGACCCCGGCCACGGCATCACCGTCCAGGTGATCGGCAAGGAGGAGGACGGCGCCTACCGGGTGCGGGTCACGCGGGCGTAGGACATCAAACCCCTTGCTGCGCGGGGGGGCGGCCTGGACCGGCTCACCCGCGCCCTGCTGTGATCGGGGGAATGAATTCCATCGGAGATCACCGTCAGCCCGTTCGGCCGGCCGCGTCCGCCGGCGGTGACAGGCGATGAGCACCGCCCGTGCGCGGCTGCTCGACCTGGGAGCGATGCGCGAGGTCGTACGCGTCTCCGTGCCGCTGATGTTCGGCATGGTCGGCAACCTGGTCCTGATGCTGGTCGACCGGATCTGCCTGGCCCGCTACTCGCAGGACGCCCTCAAGGCGTCCGGGCCCGCCGTGTTCACCGCGACCACGGTGATCATGGTGACCACGGGGGCGGTCGGCATCACCCGCTCCTATGTGGCGCAGGCCCACGGCCGCGGTGACGAGCGCGGCGCGCTGGACGAGGGCGTCAACGGGTTCGTCCTCGGCCTGCTGCTCTCCGCGCTGCTGCTGGCCGCCACCCCGCTGCTGACCCGGGTGCCGCAGCTGAGCGGGCAGCCCGCGCACATCGAGACGCTGGAGGCGCAGTTCCTGGGCCTGTCCCCCCTCTACGGCTCCGTCATGACCCTCAACATGGCACTGTCGTCGTACTTCAACGGGATGGGCCGGACCCGGATCCCGATGACCGTCGGCATCATGTGTGGACGGTCTTCTCCGCCTTCGAGGCGGCGATGGCGGCGGTGTGCCTGTGGCGCGTCCGGCGCGCCGTCGCCGGCGAGGAGAACAGGCTCCACACAGGCGGTCCGGTCCGGCAGACCGCCTGATGCGTCCGCACAACCGGTCGCCGGGGCGGCCCCGTTCACCGCGCGGAGTGACGGGCGTCACTTTGGAGGGGTCTTGGTGGAGAGGCGCTCCCCGTGTCACTATTTCTGCACGACGAGCCTGCCCAAAATCCGCCAGAGCGCTGTGGGTTGAGCGTCCGACCGCCGATCCGCACGGGTACGGCCGAGCCCTCTTCGGTGCTTCACCTCTTCCCCCTCCGCACGCGCCGTCGCGGTACGCATTCACCGCCGGCTGCCGGCGGCTCAAGAGGTGGCCGCCCCATTCTCCCGCATCGCCGGTGACATGCGCGTCACCGGCATCGGCAGCCATCGCCGCCTGCGACGTCGCGTTGTGCTCCGCCTTGCACCCACGTCTGTACGCCGTGATCAACAAATGGAGGAAGAATGTCAGAATCCGCTGAGTTGACGGACCTTTACTCGGCCGTCGAGGAAACGGCTCGGGTGATGGGCGTAGCGTGCTCACGTACCAAGGTCTGGCCTGTCCTGACCGCGTACCAGCATGTGATGGCCCAGGCCGTGATTTCCTTCCGGGCGCAGACCGGCCCGCGCGGCACCGGGGATCTCGACTGCCGCTGGACGATGCTTCCCAAGGACCTCGATCCGTACGCCGTCGCTCTGGCCGACGGTCTCGCCGCGAAGACGGACCACCCGGTCGGCACCCTGGCGGAGCAGATCCACCGTCAGTTCCCCGTCAACGGGTACGGCTTCGACTTCGGAGTCGCCGGCGGTTTCAAGAAGACCTGGTCCTTCTTCGACGCGGCCGCCCCGCACTCGGTGGCGGCGCTCGGCGACCTTCCGTCGATGCCGCGCAGCGTGTCGGAGAACCTCGGCTTCTTCACGAGGCACGGCCTGGCCGACCTGGTGAACACGGTGGGGATCGACTACGCGAAGCGCACGGTGAACCTGTACTTCGCCCGGCCGTCGGCGGAAGCCTTCGCGCCGGAGGGCATCCAGTCGCTGCTCCGTGACGCCGGCCTGCCCGAGGCGAGCGAGCAGTTGCTGCGCTTCTCCGAGCAGGCGTTCGGTGTCTACACCACCATGAGCTGGGACACCCCGAAGGTCGAGCGGGTCACGTACGCCGCCAGGACCGTGGATCCGCTGGGGCTGCCCGTGGACATCGACCCGAGCCTCGCGCGGCTCGTGAACGAGGCTCCCTACGACACCACCGGCCGGCAGTTCGTCTACGGGGTCTCGGCAACGCCCAAGGGCGAGTTCCACAAGATCCAGTCGTACTACCAGTGGCACGACCGGGTGGTGTCGATGCTGGAGCCTGTCGACGCCTGACAGGCCGTCCGCCGGCGCTGGGAAGTCAAGGGCCTGCGGGGAGACGCCACGGTGTCTCCCCGCAGGCCCTTCTGTGTCCGACACGGTTGCCGTACGGCCGTCACCCGCGCAATCGGTGAAGTCCGACGAACTCTGGATGACGCGATCTCAATGCAGAAAAGACAATGGGGGCTGAGTGCGTTGACTCTACCGACCTCGGCGGAGGGGATATCGGAAAGCCGCCTGGCTCGCTCGGTCGGAATCGGCCGCGCCCACGCCAAGGCCATCGTGCTGGGCGAGCACGCGGTCGTCTACGGAGCCCCGGCGCTCGCCCTTCCGGTTCCGCAACTGACCGTCACGGCAAACGCCGGGTGGTCTGCCCGCTCCTGCGACGACACGGGCGATGTCTCCCTGACGACGACCGGTTCCGCGGCGCGGCCGAGGGAAACGCAGGCCTCCGACGGTCTGCGCCGGCTGACCGCCGAGTTCCGGGCGGCCATGGGTCTGACCGAGCCACTGCACCTCGATCTGATCATCGACTGTGCGATCCCGGCCGGCCGGGGGCTCGGTTCCAGCGCGGCGTGTGCGCGCGCGGTCGTTCTCGCGCTGGCCGATCTCTTCGACCGTGACGTATCGCCGCAGACGGCGTTCGACCTGGTGCAGACGGCCGAGAACGTGGCGCACGGCCGGGCCAGCGGCGTGGACGCCCTGACCGTCGGCGCCCGCACCCCGCTGCTGTTCCAGGCGGGCGAAGCCCACGAACTGGCCGTCGGCTGCGACGACTTGTGCATCGTCGCGGACAGCGGCGAGATGGGCAGGACGAAGGACGCGGTCGAGCTGTTGCGTGCGGCGTTCCAGCGGCGTTCCGGGGCACGGGAGCAATTCGTGCGCCGGGCATCGGAACTGACCGACGAGGCCAGGCAGGCCCTGGCCGACGGCGAGTCGGCGCAGTTCGGCGCGCGGCTCACGGCGTACCACGAACTGCTCCGCACGGCCGGCCTCAGTACCGGCCGGATCGACGCGATGGTCGAGGCCGCGCTCACGGCGGGCAGCCTCGGAGCCAAGATCACTGGTGGGGGCATGGGCGGCTGCGTGATCGCACTGACCCGGCCCGAGCACGCGAGAGAGGTCACCCGGGGTCTGCGGCAAGCAGGCGCCGTGCAGACCTGGGAGGTACCGCTGAGGGGGCACGCCGACCATGCACGCTGAACATCCGACCACTGCCGTCCGAACCCGGGAGCCGGGGACCGAGGGCTGCGCCACGGCCGTGGCGCACCCGAACATCGCGCTGATCAAGTACTGGGGCAAGCGCGACGAGCGGCTCGTGCTGCCGCGGACCGACAGCCTGTCACTGACCCTGGACGTCTTCCCGACGACCACCCGCGTCCGGCTCGCTCCCGGGGCGCTGCACGACGAAGTGACGTTCGGCGGCGTGCCCGCGCAGGGCGAGGCGCGGCGCCGGATCATCGCCTTCCTCGAACTGGTGCGGGAGCGGGCCGGGCTCCCCCACCGGGCCGTCGTGGACACCGAGAACACCGTTCCCACCGGGGCGGGCCTGGCGTCCTCGGCCAGCGGGTTCGCCGCCCTCGCCGTCGCCGCGTCCGCCGCGTACGGGCTCGGCCTCGACCCCACCGCGCTGTCCCGCCTGGCCCGGCGGGGCTCCGGGTCGGCTTCGCGGTCGATCTTCGGCGGCTTCGCGATCTGGCACGCCGGCCGGGACTCCGACCCGGACCCGGACCTCGGCTCCTACGCCCAGCCGGTGCCGGCCGGGGACCTCGACCCGGCGCTGGTCGTCGCGGTGGTCGACGCGGGGCCCAAGAGCGTCTCCAGCCGTGAGGCCATGCGGCGGACCGTGGACACGTCGCCGCTGTACCGGTCATGGGCCGCCTCCAGCGAGGACGACCTCGCCGATATGCAGCGGGCGCTGCTGAGGGCCGACCTCGACGCGGTCGGGGAGATCGCGGAACGCAACGCGCTCGGTATGCACGCGACGATGCTGGCGGCCCGTCCGGCGGTGCGGTACCTGTCGCCGGCCACGCTCACCGTGCTCGACAGCGTGCTGCAGCTCAGGCGGGACGGCGTACCGGCGTACGCGACCATGGACGCCGGGCCGAACGTCAAGGTGCTCTGCCGTCGCACGGACGCCCACCAGGTGGCCGGGGCGGTGCGCGCTGCCGCCCCGGGGGGCTCGGTGCACATCGCCGGGCCGGGCCAGGGCGCCCACCTGCTCGACGAGGCGCCATGACGTCCCGCCCGGGAACCGTCGTCCGGCGGGCGCCGGGCAAGCTGTTCGTCGCGGGCGAGTACGCGGTGGTGGAACCCGGCAACCCGGCGATCCTGGTGGCGGTCGACCGGCATGTCACCGCCACCGTGTCCCCCGTCGGAACCGGCGTGGTGATCTCCTCCGATCTCGCCGCGCGGCCGGTGCGCATGCGCTGGCAGGACGGCGGGCTCGGCGGACACGACGCGACCGACGAGCAGCGCGCCCGCGCCGGCCTGGCACACGTGGTGTCGGCCGTCGAGACGGTGGGCCGGCTGCTGGCCGAACGCGGCCTGTCCGCGCCCGCTTTCGAAGTCTCCATCGGCAGCCGTCTGCACGACAACGGCACCAAGTTCGGCCTGGGTTCCAGTGGCGCGGTCACGGTGGCGACCGTCGCGGCCGTGGCGTCCTTCTGCGGTCTGCGGCTGTCGCCCGACGCCCGGTTCCGGCTGGCCATGCTCGCGACGGCCGGCATCGACACCAAGGCCTCCGGCGGTGATCTCGCCGCCAGCACATGGGGCGGCTGGATCGCCTATCAGGCACCCGACCGGGCCGCGGTCCTCGACCTGGCCCGGCGCCGGGGCATCGAGGAGGCGCTGCGCGCCCCCTGGCCGGGTTTCGGCGTACGCCGGCTGCCGCCGCCGAACGGCCTCTCACTGGAGGTCGGCTGGACCGGAACACCCGCCTCCACCGCATCCCTCGTGTCCGACCTGAACCGGCGGACCTGGCGGGGCACCGCATCCCACCAGAGGTTCACGCAGACCACCACCGACTGTGTGCGCGCCTCGGTCTCCGCCCTTGAGCGAGGCGACCGCGGGGAACTGCTGTACCAGATCCGGCGCGCCCGGCACGCGTTGGCCCAGCTGGACGACGAGGTCGGGCTGGGCATCTTCACGCCCGCGCTGACGGCACTGTGCGACGCCGCCGAAGCCGTCGGCGGCGCGGCCAAGCCCTCGGGCGCGGGGGGCGGCGACTGCGGCATCGCGCTGCTGGACGCCGAAGCGGCGCCGCAGGTCTCTCAGCTACACCAACGGTGGGCCACGGCGGGGGTGCGCCCCCTGCCGATCCGTGCCGCCATGGAAGGGAACGAGGAATGATCGCTCAACGCAAGGACGACCACGTCCGGCTCGCTGTGGAGCAGCAGCACGGCCACATCGGACGCAACCAGTTCGACGAGGTGTCGTTCGTCCACCACGCCCTGGCCGGCGTCGACCGGCCGGACGTGTCGCTGGCCACGGCCTTCGCCGGGATCGCCTGGCAGGTGCCGCTGTACATCAACGCGATGACCGGCGGCAGCACCAAGACCGGTGAGATCAACCGGGACCTGGCCATCGCCGCTCACGAGACCGGCGTGCCCATCGCGTCGGGTTCCATGAGCGCGTACTTCAAGGACCCGTCGTGCGCCGACACGTTCCGCGTGCTGCGCCAGAAGAACCCGGACGGGTTCGTCCTGGCGAACGTCAACGCGACGGCCTCGGTGGAGAAGGCGCAGCGGGCCGTCGACCTGCTGCAGGCCAACGCCCTGCAGATTCACGTCAACACGGCGCAGGAGACCGTGATGCCGGAGGGCGACCGCTCCTTCTCGGCCTGGGTCCCGCAGATCGAGCGGATCGCGGCGGCGGTCGACGTACCCGTGATCGTCAAGGAGGTCGGGTTCGGTCTCAGCCGTGAGACCGTCCTGATGCTGCGGGAACTGGGCGTGCGGGTGGCGGACCTCGGCGGCCGGGGCGGCACCGACTTCGCCCGCATCGAGAACGGCCGGCGGGAACTCGCCGACTACGCCTTCCTCGAGGGCTGGGGCCAGTCCACTGCCGCCTGTCTCCTGGACACGCAGGGCGTCGGCCTTCCCGTGCTCGCCTCCGGGGGCGTCCGCAATCCGCTCGACGTGGCCCGCGCGCTGGCGCTCGGCGCGTCCGGGGTCGGGGTGTCCGGCGGATTCCTCCGCACGCTGATGGACGACGGCGTGTCGGCGCTGATCGCGCAGATCTCGACGTGGCTCGACCAGCTGACCGCGCTGATGACCATGCTCGGCGCGCGCACCCCGGCCGAACTGACCCGCTGCGACGTGCTGATCCACGGCTCTCTCCGGGACTTCTGCGCCGACCGTGGCATCGACACCGGACGGTTCGCCCGGCGTTCCGGCGGCATCGACGCCCTCACCGAGATGACGGGAAGCACACGATGACCGAGACACACGCGATCGCCGGGGTCCCCATGAAGTGGGTGGGGCCCCTGCGGATCTCGGGGAACGTCACCGACGTCGAGACCCAGGTCCCGCTCGCCACCTACGAGACGCCGCTGTGGCCCTCGGTGGGCCGTGGGGCGAAGGTCTCCATGCTGGCCGAGCGGGGCATCGTCGCCACGCTCGTGGACGAACGGATGACCCGGTCGGTGCTCGTGGAGGCGACGGACGCGCAGACCGCGTACACGGCCGCACGGAGCATCGACGCGCGGCTGGGTGAACTGCAGGAGGTGGTGCGCGGCTGCAGCAGGTTCGCCGAGCTGATCGGTGTCAGGCACGAGATCAACGCCAACCTGCTGTTCGTCCGGTTCGAGTTCACCACCGGCGACGCCTCCGGGCACAACATGGCGACGCTGGCGTCCGACGCGCTCCTGCGGCATCTGCTGCAGACCATCCCTGGAATCTCCTACGGATCGATCTCGGGAAACTACTGCACGGACAAGAAGGCGACAGCGGTCAACGGCATCCTCGGCCGCGGCAAGAACGTGGTCACGGAGCTCCTCGTGCCGCGTGACGTGGTGGAGGGCGTGCTGCACACGACGGCCGCCCGGATCGCCCAGCTGAACCTGCGCAAGAACATGCTCGGCACGCTGCTCGCCGGTGGCATCCGCTCCGCCAACGCCCACTTCGCGAACATGCTGCTCGGGTTCTATCTGGCGACGGGGCAGGACGCGGCCAACATCGTCGAGGGATCGCAGGGCGTCGTCATGGCCGAGGACCGCGACGGCGACCTCTACTTCGCCTGCACGCTGCCCAACCTGATCGTGGGCACGGTGGGCAACGGCAAGGGCCTTCCGTTCGTGGAGACCAATCTGGCCCGGCTCGGCTGCAGGGCCGACCGCGCCCCCGGAGAGAACGCGCGCCGGCTCGCCGTCATCGCGGCGGCGACCGTGCTGTGTGGCGAGCTCTCCCTCCTCGCGGCACAGACGAACCCGGGCGAGCTCATGCGCGCCCACGTCCAGTTGGAACGCGGCAGCACGACGGAAAAGGTGGGTGCTCAGGCATGACCGGCGAAACGGCCATAGGAATTCACGACCTGTCCTTCGCGACGACCGAGTTCGTCCTGCCGCACACGGCGCTCGCCGAGTACAACGGCACCGACATCGGCAAGTACCACGTGGGCATCGGCCAGCAGTCGATGAGCGTGCCCGCCGCCGACGAGGACATCGTGACCATGGGCGCGACGGCCGCCGCGCCCCTCATCGCCCGGCACGGCACGGACCGCATCCGGACGGTCGTGTTCGCGACGGAGTCCTCGATCGACCAGGCCAAGGCGGCCGGTGTGTACGTCCATTCGCTGCTCGGGCTGCCGTCGGCCACCCGGGTCGTCGAACTGAAGCAGGCCTGCTACGGGGCGACGGCCGCCCTGCAGTTCGCCATCGGTCTCGTCCACCGCGACCCCGCCCAGCAGGTCCTCGTGATCGCGAGCGACGTCTCCAAGTACGACCTGGACAGCCCGGGCGAGGCGACCCAGGGTGCGGCGGCGGTGGCCATGCTGGTCGGCGCGGACCCCGCGCTGGTGCGCATCGAGGGCCCCTCGGGCCTGTTCACCGCGGATGTCATGGACTTCTGGCGTCCGAACTACCGGGACACCGCGCTGGTCGACGGGCAGGAGTCCATCACCGCCTACCTCCAGGCGGTGGAGGGCACCTGGAAGGACTACGTCGAGCAGGGCGGCCGGTCCTTCGACGGGTTCAGCGCCTTCTGCTACCACCAGCCGTTCACGAAGATGGCCTACAAGGCGCACCGCCATCTGCTGAACTTCTGCGGCTACGTCACCGACGAGGCGCAGATCGCGCGGGCCATCGGACGGACCACGGCTTACAACAGGGTCGTCGGCAACAGCTACACCGCGTCGGTGTACCTCGCCCTCGCCGCGCTGCTCGACCAGGCGGAGGACCTGGACGGCCGGTCCATCGGCTTCCTCAGCTACGGGTCCGGCAGTGTCGCCGAGTTCTTCGCCGGGACCGTCGTACCCGGATACCGGGAGCACCTGCGGACCGACGCGCACCGCGAGGCGATCGACCGGCGCCGGCCGGTGGACTACGCCGGCTACCGGGAGCTGCACGAGCGGACGTTCCCGGCCGACGGAGGCGACCACCCCGCCCCGGCACAGACCACCGGTCCCTTCCGGCTGGCCGGGCTCCGCGGTCACAAGCGCATCTACGAGCGGCGCCCGGAGGGGCGGACGGTCGCATGACCACCATCGGGATCCTCGGTACGGGTGCCTATGTGCCGGACCGGGTCGTCTCCAATGACGAGGTCGGTGCGGCGGCCGGGGTCGACGACGCCTGGATCAGCCGCAAGACCGCGATACGGGAACGGCGCTGGGCCGCGCCCGGACAGGCCACCTCGGACCTGGCCGCGGCCGCGGGACGGGAAGCGCTGCGTTCGGCCGGCATCACCGCCGGTCAGCTGTCCGCGATCGTGGTCGCGACCTCCACGCCGGACCGGCCCCAGCCGCCCACGGCCGCCTATGTACAGCATCGGCTCGGTGCGGTCGGCGCGGCGGCGTTCGACGTCAACGCCGTGTGTTCCGGCAGCGTGTTCGCGCTCTGCGCGGCCGAGGGCGTGCTCGCGAGGGGTGGCGGCCATGCGCTGGTCATCGGCGCCGACCTGTACTCGCGCATCCTGGACCCGGCCGATCGCAGGACGGTCGTGCTGTTCGGTGACGGTGCCGGCGCGCTGGTCCTGGGGCCGGCCGCCCGGGGCCCGTTCGTGCGGCATGTCGCACTGCACACGTTCGGGGAACTGGCCGGTCTGATCGAGGTGCCCGCCGGCGGCAGCCGACTGCCCTGCGACCGGTCCGCCCTCGCGGCCGGTCTGCAGTACTTCGCGATGGACGGGCGGGAGGTGCGCCGCTTCGTCATGGACCAGCTGCCCCAGCTGACCAAGCAGTTCCTCCACGAGGCCGGTGTCGTGCCCGACGATGTCAGCCACTTCGTCCCGCACCAGGCCAACGGCGTCATGCTCGACGCCGTCGCCGCGGATCTCCCGCTGCCCCGTGCCCGCATGCATCGCACGCTGGCGCACTACGGCAACACGGGCGCCGCCTCCATCCCGATCACCTTGGACGCGGCCGCCCGCGCGGGTGCCTTCCGCGCGGGCGACCTGATCCTCCTGGCCGGCTTCGGCGGTGGCATGTCGGCCGGTTTCGCGCTGGTGGAGTGGCGATGAAGAGCCTGACCGCCCGGATACCGGGCTCCAAGAGCCTGACCAATCGGCTGCTGCTGCTCGCCGCTGCCGCCGACGGCACCAGCCGCGTGCACGCTCCCCTGGTGAGCGAGGACACCATCGCGTTCCGCGAGGCGCTGCGGGTGTGCGGGATCACGGTGCAGGGCACTCCCGAGGACGACTACTGGGAGGTCACGGGCACCGGGCGCGGACCGGACGGCCCGGGCCGGCCGTGGTGCGCGGACGCCGGTACGGCCGCCCGTTTCCTGCCGCCGTTCGCAGCGACCGGCCAGGGCACCTTCCTCTTCGACGGGTCGGCGCAGCTGCGGGCCCGCCCCCAGGGCCCCCTGCTCGAAGCACTGCGCACACTGGGCGCCGACCTGGAGGCCGGCCCGGGCAACGGACTTCCCCTGCTGATCCATGCCCGTGGCCTCACGGGCGGGGAGCTGTCGGTGGACTCCTCCCTGAGCAGTCAGTATCTGAGCGGCCTGCTGATGGCGGCACCCCTGATGCGGCACGGTCTGGTGATCCGGACCGCGCGCCCGGTCAGCCGCCCGTACGTCGACATGACCGTGGCGCTGATGCGGCGCTTCGGGGCCGACGTCGACGACAGCGAGGACGGAGTCCTGCGTGTCGCACCGGGGGCGTACGACGCCACCGACGCCGTGGTCGAACCCGACGCGTCCTCGGCCTCGTACGTCTTCGCCGCGGCGGCCGTCACCGGGAGCACGGTCACCGTTCCCGGTCTGGGCGCCGGCAGCCTGCAGGGCGACCTGCGCTTCGTGGAGGTCCTGTCGCTGCTCGGGGCGGAGGTGCACGTGGACCGGGCGGCCACCACCGTGACGGGCACCGGCCGCCCGCGGGGCGGTTTCACCGTGGACATGGGTGACATCTCGGACACGTTCATGACCCTCGCCGCGATCGCTCCCCTCGCCGACGCGCCCATCACGATCCGGGGCATCGGACACGCACGGCTGAAGGAGTCCGACCGTGTCGCCGCCGTCGCGGCGAACCTGCGGGCCTGTGGCATCGAGACGGCCGAAGGGCGGGACTGGATCACCATCCATCCGGGAGTACCGCGCCGTACCCGCATCGCGTGCCGACGCGACCACCGGATCGCGATGTCGTTCTCGGTTCTCGGGCTCGCGGTGCCGGGGGCGGTCTCGTTGGACGACCCGGCGTGCGTCGGGAAGACCTTCCCGGCGTTCCACGACGAGATACGGCGTCTGTTTCCCGACCATGAACACCCGCCGTACACCGGGCGGCTGGCAGAGGAGCACCGTTGAGCAGGCTGCGTTGGCTGACCGCGGGGGAGTCCCATGGTCCGGCACTTGTCGCGACGCTGGAGGGTCTTCCCGCCGGCGTG
>NZ_JBEYEW010000041.1:0-51410 GCF_040634095.1 Streptomyces sp. NPDC007205 | reverse complement strand
CCGCCGAAGTTCGACAAGACCGATTACAAGCAGCGGCATGCGGTCGAGTGCGGGATCAACCGGCTCAAGCGCCACCGGGCCGTGGCCACGAGGTACGACAAGCTCGCCGTCCGCTACGAAGCGACCGTGCTGGTCGCAGCCATCAACGAGTGGCTATGACCAGCACTTTCACAACACGCCCTAGAAGGGACACCCCCTGGCATGGACGTTCCGCTCTGGCTCGCCGTCATCGCCCTCGGCTACCTCGGCGTCAAGCACGTCCGCCCGCCCTGGTGGCTCGTGGCCCTGCTCCTTCTCGGCGGCTACCTCCTCGCCCACAGCTTCCTCGGCCCCGTCGTCGCCTCCCTCGTCCACTGACCTATCCGAAGGGACAACCGTCGTGCTCACACCGAAGTACCCGCCCCCGGACACCGCACCGCCCCCGGCGGCCATCCAGCCGCAGCCCACCGCCCCGGCCACACCGGCACCGGTCGCCTCGGCTCCGGATCGGCGGACCATCCAGCTCACGCCGGGCAGCGCGCTCGCCCTCGCCGCCGGCGGAGGCGCCGTGGTCCTGGTCGTCGGCGCGGTCCTGGTCTCGCTCCTGCTGGCGGTCGCCATCACCGGCGTCTCCGTCGCCGTAGTCGCTGTCGTCCTGCGCCTCCTCGTCAAAGACCTCCGGAAGGGGCGGTGACCTGCGTGGACACGCACCTGATCGCAGCTGGATTACCGGCGCTCGGCTGGACCGTCCACGGGGGAGTGCTCCTGCGGCGCTTGGCGGATGCCCGCCGCGACCCCCTGACCGGCCTGCACACCCGCGCCGGATGGACCGCCCGCGCCGAGCGCCTGCTCGCCAAGCACCCCGGCGCCCTGGTCCTCCTGATCGACCTGGACGACTTCAAAGCGATCAACGACACCCACGGCCACGCCGCCGGTGACGCGGTCCTCGCCGCCACCGCCCGCCGCCTCACCGACTGGTGCGGCCACCACGGCATCGCCGCCCGCCTCGGCGGAGACGAGTTCGCCGCCATCGTCACCGACCTTGCCCGTACCCCGGGCCTGTTCGCCCTGCGGATCGTCTTGGACCGGCCCGTGCGCCACAACGGCTGCGTCTTGCCGGTGTCGGCCTCCGTCGGCCACGCCCACCGCGCACACCTGCCGCTCCCCACCCTCACCGACGCCCTGTCCGCCGCCGACGCCGCGATGTACGCGGCCAAGGGCCACGGCAGGCGCAACACCACCCACCTCTGATCCCGAAAGGAACCCTGATGGGCCTGTTCAACCGCAAGAAGGACCCTGAGCCCGCCCGCAACGAAGAGATGGTCGAACTCGGCCGCGACTACGCCATCGCCCGCCGCCACCGCGACACCAAGGCCATGAACCGGATCATGCGCCAGGTCGGCAACGACAAGGACGTGACCGACCTCAGCGACTTCCGCGCCGGCCAGGAGACCTACGACTCCATCCCGCCCATCCCGCGCGGACGCAACCGCCGCCGCTGACGGCCCCGGGGCGGCTCTCTCGCCAAAGAACCGCCGCCCCGGCGCCTCACACCACTTCCAGATCCAACGGACCCGAAAGGGAAGCCCCATCATGCCCCAGCACGCCCCGAACAAGCCCGTGTGCCGCGACTGCGACGGCTTCGCCACCGCCGCCATCACCACCGGCACCCGCAACACCGACGGCAGCCGCGCCACCCTCACCGTCACCTGCCGCGCCTGCAAGGGCACCGGCCACCAGTTCCCCGCCGCCCAGCTCGTCCGCGCTGGGAGGTGACCAGTTGACCGACACCGCCACCATGGCGGCCCTGGACCCGGCCACCCTCACCGACGTGCTGAGGCTGGCCGGGTCATACGGCTTCGACCGCCTCCAAGACCAGATCCGCCGCACCGGCGGCTGCTCCGACCCGATCCACCTGACCGGTGCCACCATCACCCGCAACAAGGCCACCGGGCAGATCCTCCACTCGTACTCCACGGACAGCGAACCCGGCGGACGACTCCGCCTCGCCTGCGGCAACCGCCGCGCCTCCCGCTGCCCCGCCTGCGCCTGGACCTACGCCGGCGACACCTACCACCTCATCCGCGCCGGACTCGTCGGCGACCCCGACAAGGGCACCCCGCACACCATCCGGGATCACCCGCGCGTCTTCGCCACCCTCACCGCCCCGTCGTTCGGTCCGGTCCACAATCGCCCCGGCAACCGGCCCTGCCGCTGCGGCACCCACCACACCGAGGACGCACCCGAACTCGGCACCCCGCTCGACCCCGACACGTACGACTACGTGGGCGCCGTGCTGTGGAACAACCACGCCTCCGACCTGTGGCGCTACTTCACGATCTACCTGCGTCGCGAGATCGCCCGCCGGGCCGGGCTCACCCAGAAAGACGCCCGCGAACAGTCCCGCGTCTCCTTCGGCAAGGTCGCCGAGTACCAAAAGCGCGGCGCCGTCCACTTCCACGCCGTGATCCGCTTCGACGGCCCCGACGGACCCGACAGCCCACCACCGGCCTGGGCCACCCTCGACCTGCTCACCGACGCCATCCACGCCGCAGCCGCCCGCGTCGCCGTGGACATTGCCCCCGCCGGGGACCAGCCCTCCCGCACCCTCACATGGGGCACCCAGCTCGACGTCCGCCCGATCCGGGCCTTCGGCGACGGCGAGGAGATCACCGAACAAGCCGTCGCCTCCTACGTCGCCAAGTACGCCACCAAGGCGGCCGAGACCACCGGCACCGTCGACCGCCGCATCGGCAACAAAGAGGCCCTGGTCCTGCTCGGCGTCCCAGACCACCCCCGGCGGCTCATCGAGGCCTGCCTCGACCTCCACTCGCTCTACCCCGACCGCAAGCTCCGCGACTGGGCCCACATGCTCGGCTTCCGCGGCCACTTCTCCACCAAGTCCCGCCGCTACTCCACCACCCTCGGAGCCCTCCGCCAGGTCCGCGCCGACTACCGCGCAACTCAGCAACGCGCCGTGCTCGGTCTGCCCGATCCCGGCGACGAGGAGACCACCGTTCTCACCCTCGCCCACTGGACCTACGCCGGCCACGGCCACACCCCCGGCGAGTCGTGGCTCGCCGCCAACATCCGCCGCGACATCCAGCACAACCGCGAGATCGCCCGCGAAGAACTGCCCGCCCTGCTCGACCGGGAAGGAGCGCACGACCATGAATGAGCGGTACCTCAGCGTTGACCAGGTGGCCGAGGTGCTCGGCACGACCGTGCGCTTCCCTCGGCGCCTGATCGAAGAGCGGCGGATTACCTACGTGAAGGTCGGCCGGCACGTCCGCATCCCCGAGAGCGCCGTACGGGACTACATCGCCGCCAACACCGTCGAACCTCGCCGCCGTGTCTCCGCCCATCGAGGGGTGGCTGCCTGATGGCTGGGAAGCGTCGGCAGTTCGGCCGGGTCCGCAAGCTCCCGTCTGGCCGCTACCAGGCTCGGTACGTCGGTCCTGACGGAGTGCTCCGTCCTGCACCCGACACCTTCCGGACAAAGCGCGAGGCAGACGACTGGCTTGCCGACATGCAGACGGAACTGCGTCAGGGAGACTGGCGTGACCCCGATGCGGCCAAGGTCCCGTTTGCGAAGTACGCGAACGCATGGGTTGCCGAACGCCCGCTGGCCAAGAGCACTCAGGAGCTGTACGAGATCCTCGTCCGCGTGCACCTGGTGCCCACCTTCGGACGCATGTCCATCGCCGACATCACGCCGGCCGCCGTCCGCACCTGGCGCCGAGCTCGACTGGACGCGGGGACTGGCCCGACCACGGTCGCCAAGGCCTACTCGCTGCTCCGCACGATCATGGGCACGGCCGTCGAGGACGGACTGATCCGCCGCAACCCGTGCCAGATCAGGAACGGCGGCACGGTGACCACCCCTGAGCGTCCTACGGCCTCCGTCGTGGACGTCTTCGCCCTCGCAGACGCCTCCCAGCCCCGCTACCGCGCCCTGGTCCTGCTCGGCGCCTTCTGCGCCCTGCGCTGGGGTGAGCTGGTCGCCCTGCGCCGACGGGACGTCGACCTGGACGCGAGCATGATCCGGGTGCGCGGCTCGGTGTCCGAGTTGAACAGCGGCAAGAGGATCTACAAGGCGCCCAAGAGTGAGGCGGGCAAGCGGTCCGTGGCTATTCCGCGTTCGATCATGCCGGTCGTCGTCGCCCACATGAAGCAGTTCGCGGAGCCCGGTGCTGACGGCCGCGTCTTCGTCGGCGCGAAGGGCGCCACACCCCGCCGGAACCACTTCAACGGTCTGTGGCACAAGGCCTGCGCCGAGGTCGGCATTAAGGGCCTTCGCTTCCATGATCTTCGGCACACCGGCAACACCCTGGCGTCCCAGACGAACGCCAGTACGCGTGAGCTGATGACCCGGCTCGGCCACAGTTCGACCCGTGCGGCGCTGATCTATCAGCACACCTCGGATCGCCGTGAGCGGGAGATCGCCGACGGGGTGGACGCGGTGATCGTGAACGCTCTGAAGCGGCGTCGTCGGCCGAAGGGGCATGCGGGGGACATGGAGGGCTGATCGACCCCGGGAACGACTGAAGGCCCAGGGAGAGGAAATCAACCTCTTACCTGGGCCTTCGGCACTCAGAGCGGGCGACGGGAATCGAACCCGCGTAGCTAGTTTGGAAGACTAGGGCTCTACCATTGAGCTACGCCCGCAACAGTGCGCCGCAGGTCGGTGACCGCGGCACTGGAGGCATCGTAGCGGGTCGCCCGCCGCCGAGGCCAACGAGTTGGTTCCGGAGTCGTCGCGCGCGCCGTCTCCGGGAATGCGGCCGACGTAATCGTCCGGGGCATGTACCCTACGTCTCGCACCAGACGGGGTGTGGCGCAGCTTGGTAGCGCGTCCGCTTTGGGAGCGGAAGGCCGTGGGTTCAAATCCCGCCACCCCGACCATCTGCTCACGCATCTGATCACGACGTCGTGATGATCGCCTTTTGGGGCGCTGACCGGCTGCGGTTACTATGCAAGCTGCGCGCCCGTGTGACCCGGCCCCCACGGCCTACGTACTCCTCCGGGCGGCGAATCCGCCGGACCAGTCTGGCTCCGGCAGAACCCAAGAAGTCAGCCACAAGGAGACCGAACCGTGAAGAGCGCCGTGGAGACCCTGAACCCGACTCGGGTTCGGCTCACTGTCGAGGTGCCCTTCGAGGAGCTCAAGGACAGCCTCGACGCGGCGTACAAGAAGATCAACCAGCAGGTCACGGTGAAGGGCTTCCGCAAGGGCAAGATCCCGGCCCGCGTCATCGACCAGCGGTTCGGCCGCGGTGCGGTGCTGGAGGAGGCCGTCAACGACGCGCTGCCGAAGTTCTACACCGAGGCGGTCAACGAGGCCGAGCTGAGCCCGCTGGGCCAGCCCGAGGTCGACATCACCGAGCTGAAGGACGGCGAGACGCTGAACTTCACCGCCGAGGTCGACATCCGCCCCGCCCTGGAGATCCCGGACTACTCCGGTATCGAGGTCGAGGTCGACGCCGTCGAGGTGACCGACGAGGACATCGAGAAGTCGGTCGAGCAGCTGCGCGAGCGCTTCGCCTCCACCTCCCCGGTCGAGCGCGCCGCCGAGGACGGCGACGTCGTCACCATCGACCTGGAGGCCAAGGTCGACGGCGAGGTGCTGGAGGACGGCATCGCCAGCGGCGTGTCCTACACCATCGGCTCCGGTGAGCTGCTGGACGGCATCGACGACGCCGTCAAGGGCCTGTCCGCCGGCGAGGAGGCCACCTTCACCTCCGAGCTGAAGGGCGGCTCCGCCGCGGGCAAGGAGGCCGAGGTCACCGTCAAGGTCACCCAGGTCGCCGCCCGTGAACTGCCCGAGCTGGACGACGAGTTCGCGCAGCTCGCCTCCGAGTTCGACACCCTGGACGAGCTCAAGGCCGACAGCCGTAAGCGCCTCGCGAACATGAAGCAGTTCGACCAGGCCACCCAGGCCCAGGAGCGCGTCCTGGAGAAGCTCCTCGAGCTGGTCGAGGTCCCGGTCCCCGAGAAGCTGCTCGAGGACGAGATCAACACCCGCAAGCACAACCTGGAGCACCACCAGCTCGGCCAGATGGGCCTCACCCTCGACAAGTACCTGGAGATCCAGGGCAAGACCGCCGAGGAGTTCGACACCGAGACCCGCGAGGCCGCGGTCAAGGGCATCAAGACCCAGTTCGTCCTGGACGAGCTGGTCAAGAAGGAGAACCTCAACGTCAACCAGGAGGAGCTCACCGAGCACCTCATGCGGCGTGCGGCCTCCTCCGGCATGTCCCCCGACCAGTTCGCCCAGGCCGTCGTCGAGGGCGGCCAGGTGCCGCTGCTGGTCGGCGAGGTCGCCCGCGGCAAGGCCCTGGCCGTCGTGGTCGAGGCCGCCACGGTGAAGGACACCAACGGCGAGATCGTCGACCTGGACGACGAGGAGGAGGAGACCGAGGCCGCCGAGGCGTCGGAGACCTCCGAGGCGTCGGAGACCTCCGAGGAGAACACCGAGGGCTGAACGGCCCTACGGCGCCGGTAAGGCACGTACAGCGGGCCCTGGGGACTGTCCCCGGGGCCCGTTCGTCGTATGCGGGACGGCGCCGACCTCAGGGCGCGCGGAACTGGCTCCCGGCTTCCGCGGAGCGCTACGCCCCCGGCGAACACCCGCATTCCCGGGATTCCCCGAAGGGACCATCGCGTTAGGGTCCATGAAAGGCAGAACAATGAGACGGCCCGGCGCCGTCGTAAGACGAGCAGGTGGATACGTGACGAATCTGATGCCCTCCGCCGCCGGCGAGCCTTCCATCGGTGGTGGCCTCGGCGACCAGGTCTACAACCGGCTGCTCGGCGAGCGGATCATCTTCCTCGGCCAGCAGGTCGACGACGACATCGCCAACAAGATCACCGCGCAGCTGCTGCTCCTCGCCGCCGATCCTGACAAGGACATCTACCTCTACATCAACAGCCCCGGTGGTTCGGTGACGGCCGGCATGGCGATCTACGACACCATGCAGTACATCCCGAACGACGTGATCACGATCGGCATGGGCATGGCGGCCTCGATGGGCCAGTTCCTGCTCACCGGCGGCACCGCCGGCAAGCGCTTCGCCCTGCCGCACACGGACATCATGATGCACCAGGGCTCCGCGGGCCTGGGCGGTACGGTCTCGGACATCAAGATCCAGGCCCAGTACCTGCTGCGCACCAAGAAGACCATGACCGAGCTGACCGCGCTGCACTCCGGCCAGTCGGTCGAGACGATCCTCCGCGACGCCGACCGCGACCGCTGGTTCACTCCGGAAGAGGCCAAGGAGTACGGTCTCATTGACGAGATCATCACGCACGCCTCGGGTGTTCCGGGAGGCGGCGGCACCGGTGCCTGACCGGCCCGGCCACGCCACGCACCGCCGAGACACCAGCCCCCCGAACGCCACCAGGACGGTGAACCCCATGAGCAACTTCCCCGGCGCCGCCAACGGCATGTACGAAGGGCCCCGCCCCGACAGCCGCTACGTCATCCCGCGCTTCGTCGAGCGCACCTCCCAGGGCATCCGCGAGTACGACCCGTACGCGAAGCTCTTCGAGGAGCGTGTGATCTTCCTGGGCGTCCAGATCGACGACGCCTCCGCCAACGACGTCATGGCGCAGCTGCTGTGCCTGGAGTCGATGGACCCGGACCGGGACATCTCGATCTACATCAACAGCCCCGGTGGCGACATGACCGCCCTCACGGCGATCTACGACACGATGCAGTTCGTGAAGCCCGACATCCAGACGGTCTGCATGGGCCAGGCGGCCTCCGCGGCGGCCATCCTGCTCGCCGCCGGTACGCCCGGCAAGCGCATGGCGCTGCCGAACTCGCGCGTGCTGATCCACCAGCCGGCGGGCTCCACCGGCCGCGGCCAGCTCTCCGACCTGGAGATCATCGCCAACGAGTTCACCCGGATGCGCGAGCAGCTGGAGGACATGCTGGCCAAGCACTCGAACCAGCCGATCGAGAAGATCCGCGAGGACATCGAGCGCGACAAGATCCTCACGGCCGAGGAGGCGCTGGAGTACGGCCTCGTCGACCAGATCATCTCCACCCGCAAGCTGAACAACGCCGCGGTCCGCTGACGCGGAGCGGCACGCTCTTTGCCCCTCTTGGCACGATGCACGTCAAAGTGAACCCTGCCAAGGGGGGCCCGAACACCGGGCCCGGCAAGGTACCGTCGGACATAAGGCAGCACCAGGAGCCGCTGGATTCGAAAGCGTCCAGTCGTCTCCCAGGCGAAGGGGAAGCACACCGTGGCACGCATCGGTGACGGCGGCGATCTGCTCAAGTGCTCGTTCTGCGGCAAGAGCCAGAAGCAGGTCAAGAAGCTCATCGCAGGGCCCGGTGTGTACATCTGCGACGAGTGCATCGATCTCTGTAACGAGATCATCGAGGAGGAGCTCGCCGAGACGAGCGAGGTGCGCTGGGAGGAACTCCCGAAGCCCCGCGAGATCTACGAGTTCCTGGAGGGCTACGTAGTCGGCCAGGAAGCGGCGAAGAAGGCCCTTTCCGTCGCGGTGTACAACCACTACAAGCGGGTCCAGGCAGGCGAGAACGGCGGCCCGGGCGGCCGTGACGACGCCATCGAACTGGCGAAGTCCAACATCCTGCTGCTGGGCCCCACGGGCTCCGGCAAGACCCTCCTCGCTCAGACGCTGGCACGCATGCTGAACGTGCCCTTCGCGATCGCCGACGCGACGGCGCTCACGGAGGCGGGCTACGTCGGCGAGGACGTCGAGAACATCCTGCTGAAGCTGATCCAGGCGGCGGACTACGACGTCAAGAAGGCCGAGACCGGGATCATCTACATCGACGAGATCGACAAGGTGGCGAGGAAGAGCGAAAACCCCTCGATCACGCGCGACGTGTCGGGCGAGGGCGTACAGCAGGCGCTCCTCAAGATCCTCGAAGGCACCACAGCCTCGGTTCCGCCCCAGGGCGGCCGCAAGCACCCCCACCAGGAATTCATCCAGATCGACACGACGAACGTCCTGTTCATCGTGGGCGGTGCCTTCGCCGGCCTGGAAAAGATCATCGAGGCGAGGGCCGGCGCCAAGGGCATCGGCTTCGGCGCCACGATCCTCTCCAAGCGCGAGCTGGAGTCCAAGGACGTCTTCGAGGACATCATGCCGGAGGACCTGGTCAAGTTCGGCATGATCCCGGAGTTCATCGGCCGGCTGCCGGTGATCACCTCGGTCCACAACCTCGACCGCGAGGCTTTGCTGAAGATCCTGGTGGAGCCCCGCAACGCGCTCGTCAAGCAGTACCAGCGCCTCTTCGAACTCGACGGCGTGGAGCTGGACTTCGAGCGCGAGGCCCTGGAAGCCATCGCCGACCAGGCCATCCTCCGCCAGACCGGCGCCCGAGGCCTCCGCGCCATCATGGAGGAAGTCCTCCAGGGCGTGATGTACGAGGTCCCGTCCCGCAAGGACGTGGCCCGGGTCGTCATCACAGCCGACGTCGTCCTGTCCAACGTCAACCCGACGCTGATCCCCCGGGATGCGCGGGGGCGGGGGCCGGGGGAGCAGAAGTCGGCGTGACGCCACACCGCATGCAGAAGTGATGCCCGGCACTGGCGAGGTGCCGGGCATCACTCACATGGGCGTTTCGTCGCCTCGATACCAAACCGCCTGCGCCTGGGCGCTGTGTTCTTGAGTCCGGCGGCGCCCCACGCTGTCGGTGGACGCCCCGCCGGATCAGTGCGTGGCTACACCTACGTCACATCTTCACTCGCACGTCGTTGCGCAGCTTGGCCGCCAGCTCCGCGGCGTCGTCGATCGAGCCGCCGTCGCCCGTGGTGAAGGTGGCGACGCTGGACACGAAGACCTGGGCGGTCGTGCTGTGATCGGCCCAGATGCACACCGGCATCTTGATCGTCTTCGGGGTACCGCCGGACGACGAGGAGCTGTTGTCGTGGAGCTGCATCACCTGGCACTTCATGATGCCGTCGGAGAAGCCCGCCGGGTTGACCTTCACGGGGCTGCCGATCAGCTTGCCCGTGATGTCCGAGTCGCTCTGGTTCTTCTCGGACTTTTCCTTGGCGGTGGCGAACTCTGCGTCGAGGACCGCTTCGGGGTTGTCGATCGTGCCGTACACACCCTTGAAGGCGAGCCCTCTCGCAGTGAACCCCTTGCCGCTCTGGTACGAGCCGCTGACGCCTGTGGGGTTCTTAACCCCGGCCTTTTCGAAGTCCGACAGGTCGGACGAGGAGACCTTGTTGTCGAAGGTCGAGTTCGCCTGCTTCGTGTACGTGCCGTTGATGACCGCGGCCGGCGTCGTCAGCTTGTGCGGACCGTCGTCCGCCACGCCGCCGCTCCCGCTGAAGAGGAAGTACGCCCCCACCGCCACGGCCGCCACCACGGCCACCGCGCCGATGATCAGGCCCGTCTTCTTGTTGCCCCCGCCGGCCTGCGGCGGCTGCGGCATGCCGTAGGGCTGCTGGCCGTAGGGACCCGGCTGCTGGCCGTACGGGCTGGGCTGCTGCGGCACGCCCTGCTGCGGGTAGCCGTACCCCGGCTGCGGCGGGGCCGCCGGAGGCGCCTGCTGGGGGTAGCCGTAGCCGGGCTGCGGAGCCTGCGGCTGCTGGCCGTACGGGCCCGGCTGGCCATAGGGCCCCGGCTGGCCGTACGGTCCAGGCTGCCCCGGCTGGCCGTACGGACCCGGCTGCTGGGGCGGCCCGCCGTACGGGCCCGGCTGGTTGTTGCTCATCTCTGGGTTCCCCTCCAGATCCTTATGTGGTCCGAACATCCTGTCCCAGGCCCGGGAAACGCATGGCACCGGGGGCCGCTCCGTTACAGAACAAACGCGTTTCGGGACCACCCCGTGACACCTCTAAACTGACCCCCGTGACCGAGAACGCTCAGCAGCAGCCACCCGCGCCCGACCCCGAACTGCCGACCCAGTACGCGCCGGCCGATGTAGAGGGGCCGCTGTACGAGCGCTGGGTAGAGCGCGGTTACTTCGAGGCGGACGAGAAGAGCGACAAGCCGCCGTACACCATCGTCATCCCGCCGCCGAATGTCACCGGCAGCCTGCACCTGGGCCACGCCTTCGAGCACACCCTCATCGACGCCCTGACCCGCCGTAAGCGCATGCAGGGCTACGAGACGCTGTGGCAGCCCGGCATGGACCACGCCGGCATCGCCACGCAGAACGTCGTCGAGCGTGAGCTCGGGAAGGAAGGCAAGTCGCGGCACGACCTCGGCCGCGAGGCCTTCGTCGAGCGCGTCTGGCAGTGGAAGGGCGAGTCCGGCGGGCAGATCTCCGGCCAGATGCGCCGCCTCGGCGACGGCGTCGCCTGGTCGCGTGAGCGGTTCACCATGGACGAGGGGCTCTCCCAGGCCGTCCAGACCATCTTCAAGCGCCTCTACGACGACGAGCTGATCTACCGCGCCGAGCGCATCATCAACTGGTGCCCGCGCTGCCTGACGGCCATCTCGGACATCGAGGTCGAGTACCAGGACGACGACGGCGAGCTGGTCTCCATGCGCTACGGCGACGGGGACGACTCCATCGTCGTCGCCACCACCCGTGCCGAGACGATGCTCGGTGACACCGCCGTCGCCGTCCACCCGGACGACGAGCGCTACCGGCACCTCGTCGGCAAGCTGATCAGGCTCCCGCTGACCGACCGTTCCATCCCGGTCGTCGCCGACACCCACGTCGACCCCGAGTTCGGCACCGGGGCCGTCAAGGTCACCCCGGCCCACGACCCGAACGACTTCGAGATCGGCCAGCGGCACGACCTGCCGTCCATCACGATCATGGACGAGCACGCGGTCATCACGGCCCACGGCCCCTTCCAGGGCCTGGACCGCCTGGAGGCTCGCTCGGCGATCGTCGCCGCGCTGCGCGCCGAGGGCCGGATCGTCGCCGAGAAGCGGCCGTACGTCCACTCCGTCGGCCACTGCTCGCGCTGCAAGACCACCATCGAGCCGCGCCTGTCCATGCAGTGGTGGGTGAAGGTCGGCCCGCTGGCGAAGGCGGCGGGCGACGCCGTCCGTGACGGCCGCGTCAAGATCCATCCGCAGGAGATGGAGAAGCGCTACTTCGACTGGGTCGACAACCTCCACGACTGGTGCATCTCGCGCCAGCTGTGGTGGGGCCACCGGATCCCGGTCTGGTACGGCCCTGACGGCGAGGTCGTCTGCGTCGGCCCCGACGACGAGGCCCCGACCGGCGAGGGCTGGCACCAGGACACCGACGTCCTCGACACCTGGTTCTCCTCCGGCCTGTGGCCGTTCTCCACCCTCGGCTGGCCCGAACAGACCGAGTCGCTCGCGAAGTTCTACCCGAACTCCGTCCTGGTCACCGGCTACGACATCCTCTTCTTCTGGGTCGCCCGGATGATGATGTTCGGCCTGTACGCGATGGACGGCACCCCGCCGTTCCACACCATCGCCCTGCACGGCATGGTCCGCGACCAGTTCGGCAAGAAGATGTCGAAGTCCTTCGGCAACGCGGTCAACCCGCTGGACTGGATGGACAAGTACGGCAGCGATGCGCTCAGATTCACCTTGGCCCGAGGCGCGAACCCCGGCGTCGACGTCCCGATCGGCGAGGACTGGGTCCAGGGCTCCCGCAACTTCGCCAACAAGATCTGGAACGCCACCCGCTTCGCCCTGATGAACGGCGCGACGGTGGAGGGCCCGCTGCCGGACCCGTCCGCGATGTCGGCGACGGACCGCTGGATCCTCTCCCGCCTGAACTCGGTCGTCGCCGAAGTCGACGCCTACTACGACGACTTCCAGTTCGCCAAGCTGTCGGACACCCTCTTCCACTTCGCGTGGGACGAGGTCTTCGACTGGTACGTCGAGCTGTCCAAGACCGTCTTCCAGGCGGGCGGCGAACCGGCCGAGGTCAGCAAGCGGGTCCTCGGCGAGGTCCTGGACGTCACCCTCAAGCTCCTCCACCCGGTGGTCCCGTTCGTCACCGAGACTCTCTGGACGACCCTCACCGGCGGCGAGTCGGTCGTCATCGCCGAGTGGCCGAAGGACAGTGGCTTCCGCGACGCGGCGGCCGAGCAGGAGATCTCCACCCTCCAGTCGGTCATCACCGAGGTCCGCCGCTTCCGCGCCGACCAGGGTCTGCAGCCGGGCCAGCGCGTCCCGGCCCGCCTGACCCTCGACGGCACGGCCCTGGCCCCCCACGAGGCCGCCATCCGCCAGCTGCTGCGCCTGCAGCCGGAGGGTGAGTCCTTCACCGCCACGGCCACCCTGCCCGTCGCCGGCACCGAGGTCGCCCTCGACCTCTCCGGCACGATCGACGTGGCCGCCGAGCGCAAGCGCCTCGCGAAGGACCTGGCCGCCGCCGAGAAGGAGAAGGCCCAGGCCACGGCCAAGCTCGGCAACGAGGCGTTCTTGGCCAAGGCCCCGGAGAACGTGGTGGACAAGATCCGCACCCGTCTCTCCAAGGCCGAGGAGGACATCGCCCGCATCACCGCCCAGCTGGAGAAGCTGCCGCCGGCGTAAGGGTTCGTACGACGCTGAAGGCCCCCGGTGCGTGGGAAGCACCGGGGGCCTACGCGTGCCCCGTCAGGGGCAAGGGAACTGCGCAGGCAACCACGACGGACCCGCACCCGCCCGACAAGCCAGGCCACCCCGCACCCGCACGGCCACCCGGCATCCGCGCCGCCAGGCCGCCCCGTACCCGCACCCGCACGGCCACCCGGCATCCGCGCCGCCAGGCCGCCCTGCATCCGCGCCGCCAGGCCACCCCGCACCCGCGCCGCCAAGCCACCGCACCCTTTGTCAGTGCCGCTCCGTAGACTGGGCCCCGTGAGCGACCACCCCGGCACCAGCGACACCCCCGACCCCCTCGACAGCTTCGACGAGATCGTCGAAGCCGAAACCACCCGCGACCCCGACCTCGCGGTGATCGAGGCCGGCAGCCGAACCCTGCGCACCCAGGGCGGCTCGCCGGAGGCCGACGTACCGGCCCGCCCCGCGGACCCGGAGGTCGACAAGGCCCTGCGCGAGGTCGAGACGGAGCTGGCCACCCGCTGGGGCGAGACCAAGCTGGAGCCCTCGGTCAGCCGTATCTCCGCGCTGATGGACGTACTCGGCGAGCCCCAGCGCTCGTACCCCTCGATCCACATCACGGGCACCAACGGCAAGACCTCCACCGCCCGCATGATCGAGGCCCTGCTCGGCGCCTTCGAACTGCGCACCGGCCGCTACACCAGCCCCCATGTGCAGTCGATCACCGAGCGGATCAGCCTGGACGGCGCGCCCATCTCCGCCGAGCGGTTCATCGAGACCTACGACGACATCAAGCCGTACGTCGAGATGGTCGACGGACAGCAGGAGTACCGCCTCTCCTTCTTCGAGGTCCTCACCGGCATGGCGTACGCCGCGTTCGCGGACGCCCCCGTCGACGTGGCCGTCGTGGAGGTGGGCATGGGCGGTTCCTGGGACGCCACCAACGTCATCGACGGTGACGTCGCCGTGATCACCCCCATCGACCTGGACCACACCGACCGCCTGGGCGAGACGCCCGCCGAGATCGCCGGCGAGAAGAGCGGCATCATCAAGCAGGACGCCACCGTGATCCTGGCGCAGCAGCCGGTGGACGCGGCGCAGGTGCTGCTGAAGAAGGCCGTCGAGGTGGACGCCACGGTCGCCCGCGAGGGCCTGGAGTTCGGGGTCGTCGACCGGCAGATCGCCGTCGGCGGGCAGCTGCTCACGCTGCGCGGCCTGGGCGGCGAGTACCCCGAGGTGTATCTCCCGCTGCACGGCGCGTACCAGGCGCACAACGCGGCGGTCGCCCTCGCCGCCGTCGAGGCGTTCTTCGGCGTCGGAGCGCAGCGGGCGGAATCGCTGGACATCGACACCGTGCGGAAGGCCTTCGCCGCCGTGTCCTCGCCGGGCCGCCTGGAGGTCGTACGGCGCTCCCCGACGATCGTGCTGGACGCCGCGCACAACCCGGCGGGTGCCCGCGCCACCGCCGAGGCCGTCCAGGAGGCGTTCGACTTCAGCCGGCTGATCGGTGTCGTGGGCGCGAGCGGCGACAAGAACGTGCGGGGCCTGCTGGAGGCCTTCGAGCCGATCTTCGCCGAGGTCGTCGTCACACAGAACTCCAGCCACCGTGCCATGGACGCGGACGAGCTGGCCGCGATCGCCGTCGAGGTGTTCGGCGAAGAGCGGGTGCAGGTCGAGCCGCGGCTGCCGGACGCCCTGGAGGCCGCGATCACGCTGGCCGAGGAGGAGGGCGAGTTCGCGGGCGGTGGCGTGCTGGTCACCGGTTCCGTCATCACCGTCGGCGAGGCCCGGCTGCTGCTGGGGAAGGGCTGAGGATCGTAGATGCGTACGCTCTGTGCATCGACCCTGATCGGCGAGTTCTTCGTCATCGGGTTCGCCGGGCTCGTCGCCATGAAGGACCCGAGCCTGTCCATGTCCACGGTGTGGCTGGTCAGTGGTATCGCCATGCTGCTGAGCGTGCTGCTG
The DNA here is from genome assembly GCF_040634095.1 of Streptomyces sp. NPDC007205. Lineage (NCBI taxonomy): Bacteria > Bacillati > Actinomycetota > Actinomycetes > Kitasatosporales > Streptomycetaceae > Streptomyces > Streptomyces sp. NPDC007205. Next base: position 35,987 of record NZ_JBEYEW010000041.1, on the reverse strand, counting down.
TGCGGCATGGTGACCCGGCCCGGCGGAGTGGCCCTCGGCTGGGCGCTGCAGATCGCGCTGATCGCTTCCGGTGTCTTCGTCCCGACCATGTACTTCATGGGTGCGGTGTTCGCGGCGCTGTGGTGGGCGTCGGTGCACTTCGGTAGAAAGGTGGACGAGGCGAAGGCCAGATTCGCCGCGCAGGCGGAGTCCGGCTCCTCCACGGCTGACGCTGCGTAACGGGCGCACGGACACGCCCTGTAACCTCGTCCCACCGCACACGCCAGTCGTAAGGAGTCCTTCCGTGAGCCAGCGCACCCTCGTCCTCCTCAAGCCCGACGCCGTCCGTCGGGGCCTGACCGGCGAGATCATCAGCCGTATCGAGCGCAAGGCGGGCTGGCAGATCACCGCGCTGGAACTGCGCACCCTGGACCAGGAGACCCTGGAGCAGCACTACGGCGAGCACAAGGGCAAGCCCTTCTACGAGCCGCTGGTCGAGTTCATGTCCTCCGGCCCGGTCGTCGCGCTGATCGTCGAGGGCGAGCGGGTCATCGAGGGTGTGCGCGCGCTCGCCGGTCCGACCGACCCGATCGCCGCCGCTCCCGGCTCCATCCGCGGCGACTACGGCGTGATCGTCCGCGAGAACCTGATCCACGCCTCCGACTCCGAGGAGTCCGCCGAGCGCGAGGTGAAGATCTTCTTCCCGGGCCGGGCGTGAACTGCGGCTGCCTGAGTTTTCGATAATTTTTCTGAGAGGGCGTCAGATCCGCCCGCTGGTGCCCGACCAGGGACGGCCGTACATTTCCGGCCGTCCCTTGGCATATGCCTTACCGATCGGGGGAACGCGTGCCTCCGTTGGACCGTCTCCACAAGCGAGGCGGCCCGCCATCTGGTGACAATGGCGGAGACCCTCGCACAGTGGCCGTGCAGGCGCGTTTACGATGGAAGCCTTCACGTCACAGCACCCGCCTCGCCGTCCTGACATGCCCTCAAAAGTTCGGGAAGGCCAGATGAATCCGGATGGGGAACTCAATGTCGTTCATCGGCCGTGACATGGCTGTCGACCTCGGGACCGCCAACACGCTGGTGTACGTCAGGGGTCGCGGAATCGTACTCAACGAACCGTCCGTCGTCGCGATCAACACCAACACCGGTGGGATCCTCGCGGTCGGTGCCGAAGCGAAGAAGATGATCGGCCGGACGCCGGGCAACATCGTGGCCGTCCGCCCGCTGAAGGACGGCGTGATCGCCGACTTCGAGATCACCGAACGGATGCTCCGCTACTTCATCCTGAAGATCCACAAGCGGCGTTATCTCGCCCGTCCGCGGGTCGTCGTCTGTGTGCCCTCGGGTATCACGGGTGTCGAGCGCCGCGCCGTGATCGAGGCGTCCTCCCAGGCCGGTGCGCGCCAGGTGCACATCATCGAGGAGCCCATGGCCGCCGCCATCGGCTCCGGTCTGCCGGTCCACGAGGCCACCGGCAACATGGTGGTGGACATCGGCGGCGGCACCACGGAGGTCGCGGTCATCTCGCTCGGCGGCATCGTCACCGCGCAGTCCATCCGGGTCGCGGGCGACGAACTGGACAACGCGATCATCCAGTACATCAAGAAGGAGTACAGCCTTCTGCTGGGTGAGCGCACGGCCGAGCAGATCAAGATCACGATCGGTTCGGCGTACGACCTCGACGCCGACGAGCACACCGAAGTGCGCGGCCGGGACCTGGTCTCCGGGCTGCCGAAGACGGTCGTGATCTCGGCCGCCGAGGTCCGCAAGGCGATCGAGGAGCCGGTCAACGCGATCGTGGACGCGGTCAAGACGACGCTCGACAAGTGCCCGCCGGAGCTGTCCGGCGACATCATGGACCGAGGAATCGTTCTGACCGGTGGCGGAGCCCTGCTGCGCGGGCTCGACGAGCGGCTGCGGCGGGAGACCGGCATGCCGATCCACATCGCCGAGGACCCGCTGGACAGCGTCGCGCTCGGCTCCGGCAAGTGCGTCGAGGAGTTCGAGGCGCTGCAGCAGGTCCTCGACGCCCAGCCGCGCAGATGACATAACACTTCGATTCCGCCGTACGAGACGTTCTCCGCTCGTGCGGCGGATCGTTGATGAGAGGCATAAGCTCCCACAAATGGGCCCCTCGGGCTTGCGTTTCGCGTATCGCGCCCGCAAAGGGGCTCCCCGAATTCCTATTGAGGAAGGGCACGGCCGCCGCACGTGAGGGACACGAAAGAGAGCCGGCTGCTCCTGGTCCTGCTGGTTGCCATCGCATTCGCGCTGATCACGGTGGACATCCGCGGGGGCAGGAACTCCCCGGTCGACGGTGCCCGGCAGGCCGCGGCCGCGGTGTTCGGCCCGGTCGAGAACGGGCTGTCCTCGGCGGTCGACCCGGTCGGCAACGCCGTCTCGGCGATCCGGGACTCCGGCAGCCGGCACGACCGGCTCGCCACCCTGGAGAAGGAGAACGCGGCCCTCAAGGCGAAGCTCGGCAGCGACGACCGCAACCGCAGCCGCCTCAACCAGCTCGACAGGATGCTGAAGATCGCCGGCGACGGCCAGTACGGCATCAAGGGCGCCCAGGTCATCGCCATAGGAGCGGCGCAGGGCTTCTCCTGGACCATCACCATCGACGCCGGTGCCAACGACGGCATCAAGCGCGACATGACCGTACTCAACGGTGACGGGCTCGTCGGCCGGGTCACCACGGTCGGCCCCGACACCTCCACCGTGCTGCTCGCCAACGACCCCGACTTCACCGTCGGCACCCGCATGGAGGGCAGCGACGAACTCGGCTTCGCCTCCGGGCAGGGCGACCGCCCGCTGCGGGTGGAACTGCTCAACGGCAAGGCGGAGGTGAAGAAGGGCGACCGGCTCGTCACCTTCGGCTCGGAGGCCGACCGGCCGTTCGTGCCCGGCGTGCCGGTCGGCGTGATCTCCCGTGTCGAGCCCTCCAACGGCGGCCTCACCCGCACGATCTACGTCACCCCGTACGTCGGCTTCACCAAACTCGACATCGTCGGTGTGGTCGTCCAGGCCCCGAAGAAGGACCCGCGCGACGAGGTCCTGCCGGCCAAGCCCAAGCCGGTTCCGACGCCGACGGTGACGGTCACCGTCACCCCGTCCGCCGACGCGACCGCCAACGACCAGCAGCAGTAGGAGCTGAATCCCCATGCGTGTCAACCGGATCCTGCTCTCCTCCGCGCTGGTCGTCGTGGCCCTGGTGATCCAGGTGAGCGTCCTCGCCCGCCTGCATCTGCCGGGCGCCGTCCCCGACCTGCTGCTGCTCACCGTCCTCGGCCTCGCCATGGTCTACGGCCATGTCGGCGGCGCCCTCGTCGGCTTCGGCGCCGGGCTGCTCGCCGACCTCGCCCCGCCCGCCGACCACGCGGCCGGCCGCTACGCCCTCGTGCTGTGCGTCACCGGGTACTTCGCCGGGCTCATCAGGCCGGAGAACGGCCGCCTGAAGTCGGCGACCGGCCCGATGGCCGTCGTGGTCGCCGCCGCCATCGGCTCCACCCTGCTGTACGCGGGCGTCGGCGCGCTGGTCGGCGACACCGCGGCCCGCCATGTCGGTCTGCCCGGGCTGCTGTTCTCGGCAGCCCTGTACGACCTGCTGCTCGCCCCGTTCGTGGTCCCCGGGATCATGTGGCTGGCCCGCCGCTCCGACAACGACCCGCTCGCCGAGACCGGCGGCCCCGCCACCAAGGCCGGCGACATCTCCTCCGGCTGGCTCTCCTCCGGCACCGGCCTGCGCATCGGCAGCCAGCGCGGCGGCCTCGGCGCGCTGAAGGCCAAGGCCCGCACCCGTTCCGCGCGGGTCGGCCGGATCAAGGGGGTCAAGCGGCTGTGAGTGCCCACGAGTTCACTCGAACGGGTCAGCTTTCGCGGAACGGGGGCCCACAGGCCGGTCGTTCATCATTCGTACGCGTTCTCGCATCTGCGCACTGAGAGGGGGAGACAACCGCAGTGACCAACATCCCCGAGACCGGCCGGACCCCACGGGTCCAGATCCGGCTCGTCGTGATCCAGATCCTCGTCCTCTCCCTTCTCGGCACGCTCGGCGGCCGGTTGTGGTACCTGCAGATCCGCGAGGGTGCCCAGTACCAGAAGGAGGCCTCCGGCAACCACGTCCAGCAGGTCGTCGACCCCGCCGTGCGCGGTGACATCCTGGACGCCCGCGGCGTGCCCCTCGCCGACAACGAGACCCGCCTGGTGGTCTCCGCCTCGCGCACCGACCTGCTCAAACAGAAGGACGACGGCAAGGCCGTCCTGACCAAGCTGGCCGGCGTCCTCGGCATAAAGCCCGCGGACGTCATCCAGAAGGTCCGGCTGTGCGACGCCAAGACCCCCCAGCCGTGCTGGAACGGCTCGCCGTACCAGCCGATCCCGATCACCGACAAGGCCACCCCCAAGCAGGCCCTGCAGATCCGCGAGCGCTCCGAGGACTTCCCCGGCATCACCGCCGAGCCCGAGGCCGTGCGCCGCTACCCGGGGCCGGGCAAGTCCAACAGCGCGCAGGTGCTCGGCTATCTCTCGCCCGTCACCGACGCCGAGATCCAGAAGGCCAAGGACACCGACTCGCCCTATCTCCGCTCCGACATGGTCGGCCGCTCAGGTCTGGAGCGGCAGTACGACAAGGAGCTGCGCGGCAAGGCGGGCGTCACCCGCTACGAGGTGGACAACCTCGGCCGGGTCATCGGCAAGGCCAAGTCGGACGCCGCCGAGCCCGGTTCGAACCTGGTCACCAGCATCGACTCCCGGGTGCAGCGCGTCGCCGAGTACGAGCTGGACAAGGCGATGAAGGCCGCCCGCACGCAGTACGACAAGATCACCGGCGAGAACTACAAGGCCGACTCCGGCGCCGTCGTCGTCATGGAGGCCAAGACCGGCCGGATCGTCGCCATGGCCTCGGCGCCGACCTACGACCCGAACGTGTGGGTGGGCGGCATCTCCGCCAAGGACTACAAGGCCCTCACCGGCAAGGACTCCGACTACCCGCTGCTCAACCGGGCCATACAGGGCCAGGCCGCACCCGGCTCCACGTTCAAGGTGGTCTCCACCGCCGCCGCGGTCAACGCCGGCTACGTCTGGGACGGCGGCTACCCGTGCACCAGCTCCTACTCGGTGGGCGGCCAGGTCTTCAAGAACTTCGAGGGCGAGAACTTCGGCCCCATCTCCCTCGGCCGCGCGCTGGAGGTCTCCTGCGACACCGTCTTCTACGGTCTCGCGGACAGGGAGTGGAAGAGAGACGGCGGCATCAATCCCAAGAAGGGCCAGCCGAAAGACTACTTCTTCAAGACCGCCCACCAGTTCGGCCTGGGCAAGGAGACCGGCGTCGACCTGCCCAACGAGGTCAGCGGCCGTGTCCCCGACCGCCAGTGGAAGCTCGACTACTGGAAGGCCAACAAGGACGCCTGGTGCAAGAGCGGCAAGAAGGACGGCTCCTACGTCGAGAAGATCGCCTACGAGAACTGCCTCGAAGGCAACAAGATGCGTGAGGGTGACGAGATCAACTACTCCATCGGCCAGGGCGACACCCTCGTCACGCCGATCCAGGAGGCGATGATCTACGGCGCGGTCGCCAACGGCGGCACCGAGTACTACCCGACCATCGGCAAGGCGATCATCAGCGCCGACGGCAGGACCGTCCAGGAGATCAAGCCCAGGCTGCAGCGCAAGCTGCCGGTCACCCAGGCCACCCTGAAGGGCATGGACGACGCCTTCGCGGGCGTCATCACCCGCGGTACGGCCGCGTGGAAGTTCGGCGGCTGGCCGCAGAACAAGATCCCGCTGCACGGCAAGACCGGTACGGCGGAGGTCTACGGCAAGCAGACCACGGGCTGGCTGGCCACGTACTCCAAGGACTACTCGGTGATCATGACGATCTCCCAGGCCGGTACGGGTTCCGGTTCCGCCGGTGAGGCCGTGCGCAACATCTACAGCGCGCTCTACGGCGTCCAGGGCGACGGCTCCATCGACAAGAAGAAGGCGCTGCTGCCCACGCCGCAGAAGGGCCTGCCGAAGGTCCGCACGGACGGCACGATCATTAACCCCAAGGTCCCCGGCGACCCCGCCAAGGACGCCGAGAAGGCCCAGCAGGACAACCCCAGCAACGGGGACGACCAGCAGCCCGCCACCTCGCCCTCGCCCACCACGCGCAACCGCAACACCCGCGGACGGCCACGCAGGAATCGCCCGAGGGGAAGCCGGAGGATGCCCTCATGACCGGCGCGAACAGCTTCTCCGTCTCCGGGTACGGCCCCGAGCGGGCCGGCTGGACCAGGATCTTCGCCCGTGACTCGCTCGCCCGCCGGCTCGACTGGCCGATCCTGTTCGCAGCCACCGGGCTGTCCCTGCTGGGCTCGCTGCTGGTGTACTCCGCGACCCGCAACCGCACCGAGATCAACCAGGGCGACCCGTACTACTTCCTGATCCGGCACCTGATGAACCTCGGCATCGGGCTCGCCCTGATGATCGGCACGGTCTGGCTGGGACACCGCGCCCTGCGCAACGCCGTGCCGATCCTCTACGGCATCTCGCTGTTCGGGGTGCTGCTGGTGCTCACCCCGCTCGGCGCCACCATCAACGGCAGCCGCAACTGGATCGTGTTCGGCGGCGGCTTCTCGCTCCAGCCCGCCGAGTTCGTGAAGATCACGATCATCCTGGGCATGGCGATGATACTGGCGGCCCGGGTCGACGCCGGGGACAAGCCGTACCCCGACCACCGCACGGTCCTGCAGTCGCTCGGCCTGGCGGCCGTGCCGATCCTGATCGTGCTGCTCATGCCCGACCTCGGCACGGTCCTGGCCATGGTGTCCATCATCCTGGGCGTGCTGCTCGCCTCCGGCGCCTCCAACCGCTGGATCTTCGGCCTGCTCATCGCCGGTGTGATGGGCTGTGTCGCCATCTGGCAGCTGCACATCCTGGACGAGTACCAGATCAACCGCTTCGCCGCCTTCGCCAACCCGGACCTGGACCCCGCGGGCGTCGGCTACAACACCAACCAGGCCCGGATCGCCATCGGCTCCGGCGGCCTGACCGGCGCCGGCCTCTTCCACGGCTCGCAGACCACCGGCCAGTTCGTGCCCGAGCAGCAGACGGACTTCGTCTTCACGGTGGCGGGGGAGGAGCTGGGCTTCCTCGGCGCGGGCCTCATCATCTTCCTGCTGGGCGTGGTGCTGTGGCGCGCCTGCCGCATCGCCCGGGACTCCACCGAGCTGTACGGGACGATCGTGGCCGCCGGCATCGTCGCCTGGTTCGCCTTCCAGTCCTTCGAGAACATCGGCATGACCCTCGGCATCATGCCGGTCACCGGTCTGCCCCTGCCGTTCGTGTCCTACGGCGGCTCGTCGATGTTCGCGGTCTGGGTGGCCGTGGGACTGTTGCAGTCGATCAAGGTGCAGAGACCCATGTCGGCGTGACCTGCGGTCGTTTGCCGGGTGGATGTGTGGAATTCTCCCGCCATTCACCCGGGGCGGCCCCCTGCCACGGCACCCCGCGGCCCACTAGATTCAGTTCATGGCGGATGCGAAACGCGAGATCGAGCGCAAGTACGAGTCCGACGACAGTGGCCTGCCCGACCTCACCGGCGTCGGCGGCGTGGCGGCCGTCCTGGACAAGGGCCTGGTGGAGCTCGACGCCACCTACTACGACACCGCCGACGAACGCCTGGCCGCCGCCGCGCTCACCCTGCGCCGCCGCACCGGAGGCTCGGACGCCGGCTGGCATCTGAAGGTCCCGGTCGCTCCCGGGGTGCGGGACGAGATCCGGGCCCCGCTCTCCGACACGGTTCCCGAGGAGATCGCCGCCCTCGTGCGCTCCCGAGTCCGGCACGCCGAACTCGTCCCGCTCGTCCGGCTGCGCTCCGCCCGCGATGTGCGCCACCTCGTCGACGCCGACGGCACCCTGCTGGCCGAGGCGAGTGTCGACGCCGTGACCGCCGAGCGGCTCACCGGCAGGGGCGGGGCGGCCCAGTGGACCGAGATCGAGGTGGAGCTGGCCGACGACGGCGACCCCGCCTTCCTCGACCTGGTGGAGAAACGGCTGCGCAAGGCGGGGGTGCGCCCCTCGGCGTCACCGTCGAAGCTCGCCCGCGCCCTGGAAGAGACCGCCACTGACCGGACCGTCACTGACCAGACCGGAGAACGCCGACGTAAGAAGAGCAAGAAGCACGCGCCGCCGGAGACGGCCGGTGACCATGTCCTCGCCTATCTGCGCGCCCAGCGGGACGCGCTGGTCGAGCTGGACCCCGCCGTCCGCCGGGACGTACCCGACTCCGTGCACCGCATGCGGGTCGCCACCCGCCGGGCCCGCAGCACCCTGCGCAGCTTCCGCTCCGTACTCGACCGCGCCGTCACCGACCCCGTAGGGGCCGAGCTGAAGTGGCTCGCGGGCGAGCTGGGCCTCGACCGCGACCAGGAGGTGATGGCCGAACGCCTGACGGCCGCCCTCGACGCCCTCCCCTCCGACCTGGTCACCGGACCGGTCCGTGAACGCCTCACCTCCTGGGCCGAGGCCCGGCACGGCGGGGCACACGCCCGTGTCACCGGCGTCCTGGACTCCCGCCGCTACCTGACCCTGCTGGACACCCTGGACACCCTGCTCACCGACCCGCCCCTGCGGAAGCCCGCCGGGAAACAGCCGGAGAAGGTCCTCGCCCAGGCCGTGGACGAGGACCTGGCGGCCCTGTCCGCCCTGGTCGAGCAGGCGATCGCCGCCCCGCCCGGCGAGGAACGCGACACGGCCGTGCACGAGGCCCGCAAGAAGGCCAAGCGCACCCGGTACGCGGCCGAGGCGGCCACCCCGGCCCTCGGAAAGCCGGCCGGCTCCCTGACGAAGGCCATGAAGTCCCTGACCACGCTCCTCGGCGACCACCAGGACAGCGTCATGACCCGGCTGACCCTGCGCGAGCTGTCCGCGGTGGCACACGCGGCGGGGGAGAGCGCGTTCACGTACGGGGTGCTGTACGGGCGCGAGGAGGCCCGGGCGGCGCGGGCCGAGGCGGAGCTGCCCGGACTGTGGAAGGAGATCCGGGCCGCGGCCTCCGGCTGAGCGTACGGGGGAGTCCGCCGGGCGGGTTACGCTTGGTGGTCACCCCTGTCAGCTCACGAAGGTTCGCGAGATGCCTGCCGAAGCCGCCGAGTCGGTGTTCCCGCAGCTCGAAGCACTGCTCCCGCACGTGCAAAAGCCCATCCAGTACGTCGGCGGAGAGCTCAACTCCACGGTCAAGCCGTGGGACGAGTGCGACGTCCGCTGGGCACTCATGTACCCGGACGCGTACGAGGTGGGTCTGCCCAACCAGGGCGTCATGATCCTCTACGAGGTCCTCAACGAGCAGGAGGGCGTCCTCGCCGAGCGCACCTACAGCGTGTGGCCGGACCTCGAGGCGCTGATGCGCGAGCACGGCGTCCCGCAGTTCACGGTGGACACCCACCGCCCGGTGAAGGCCTTCGACGTGTTCGGCCTGTCCTTCTCCACGGAGCTGGGCTACACGAACATGCTCACGGCCCTGGACCTCGCCGGGATCCCCCTGGAGTCCAAGGACCGCACGATCGACGACCCGATCGTCCTGGCCGGCGGCCACGCGGCCTTCAACCCGGAGCCGATCGCCGACTTCATCGACGCGGCGATCATCGGCGACGGCGAGCAGGCCGTGCTCGACATGACCCGGATCATCCGTGAGTGGAAGGCCGAGGGCTGCCCCGGCGGCCGCGAGGAGGTCCTCTTCCGTCTGGCGAAGACGGGCGGGGTGTACATCCCGGCGTTCTACGACGTCGAGTACCTCCCCGACGGCCGTATCGCCCGCGTGGTCCCGAACAAGTCGGGCGTCCCGTGGCGCGTGTCCAAGCACACGGTCATGGACCTGGACGAGTGGCCGTACCCCAAGCAGCCCCTCGTCCCCCTGGCCGAGACGGTCCACGAGCGCATGTCGGTGGAGATCTTCCGCGGCTGCACCCGAGGCTGCCGCTTCTGCCAGGCCGGCATGATCACCCGCCCGGTGCGCGAGCGCTCGATCACGGGCATCGGCGAGATGGTCGACAAGGGCCTCAAGGCCACGGGCTTCGAGGAGGTGGGCCTCCTCTCCCTCTCCTCCGCGGACCACTCGGAGATCGGCGACATCGCCAAGGGCCTGGCGGACCGCTACGCGGACGACAAGATCGGCCTCTCGCTCCCCTCCACCCGCGTGGACGCCTTCAACGTCGACCTCGCGAACGAGCTGACGCGCAACGGCCGCCGCTCCGGCCTGACCTTCGCCCCCGAGGGCGGCTCGGAGCGCATGCGCAAGGTCATCAACAAGATGGTGTCCGAGGAGGACCTCATCCGCACCGTCGCCACGGCCTACGGCAACGGCTGGCGCCAGGTGAAGCTGTACTTCATGTGCGGCCTGCCCACGGAGACCGACGACGACGTGCTGCAGATCGCCGACATGGCGACCCACGTCATCCAGAAGGGCCGCGAGGTCTCCGGCTCGAACGACATCCGCTGCACGGTCTCGATCGGCGGCTTCGTCCCCAAGCCCCACACCCCCTTCCAGTGGGCCCCGCAGCTCTCGGCCGAGGAGACGGATGCCCGCCTGGCGAAACTGAGAGACAAGATCCGAGGCGACAAGAAGTACGGCCGCTCGATCGGCTTCCGCTACCACGACGGCAAGCCGGGCATCGTCGAGGGCCTCCTCTCGCGCGGCGACCGCCGCATCGGCGCGGTGATCCGCGCGGTGTATGACGACGGCGGCCGCTTCGACGGCTGGCGCGAGCACTTCTCCTACGACCGCTGGATGGCCTGCGCAGACAAGGCCCTCGCCCCCTACGGCGTGGACGTCGACTGGTACACCACCCGCGAGCGCACCTACGAGGAGGTCCTGCCCTGGGACCACCTCGACTCCGGCCTGGACAAGGACTGGCTCTGGGAGGACTGGCAGGACTCCCTCGACGAAACAGAAGTCGAGGACTGCCGCTGGACCCCGTGCTTCGACTGCGGCGTCTGCCCGCAGATGGACACAGCCATACAAATCGGCCCGACCGGCAAGAAGTTGCTCCCTCTGACGGTCAAGAACGCTGGTCCGACGCCGGCTTCGAGCGGTCACGAGCACTGACGTGAACGAGGCACTCGATCGGGTGATGGAGGCGCTGGCGGGGGCGAGTGAGGACGAGGTGGCGGCTGCGCTGGCTGCGGCTGGCGCTTCGGTCCCTCGCCCGTCGACGCCGCCGACGCCGTCTCGGACGCCGTTGCCGGGCCCTGGAAGTACCCCGTACATCGTTTCCGAGGTGGAGTGGGTCTGAGGGACCTGCAGCTTGCCTGAACGTTCTGCCCCCCGCGCTCCTCCCTGATGGGAGGAGCGCTCGTAGCTGAGTGGATTCTTATCGGGTCAGAGAGTCAGCACGCACCTGCACAGGAAAGCGCCGCCCCAGGGATCCACTCAACTCAAGAAGTCCAAGGCGACAAGCGTGCCGCCCACGAAGATCCAGATCCAGCCCATGATCCGAAGTGTGACTGAGCCCCCGATCATTGGCAAGAAACGGGCTGCATGTTGGTATGTCCGGTCTGCAATCCCTTTGATGTTCAGGGCGAAGAACCAGCCGAAGATGAAAAAGAGCAGCGGTCCCGGGTCCAAGCCATTCACTTCTTTTCCGATCCGACTTCTGTTTGCCAACGCGACTTGGCGTCACTGTACCCGCCGCCGATCTCGGCACCCAGACCGGCCCCCAACCCATACTCGATGACGTTGACGCCTTTGCCCTTCGAGTTAGTCGTTCCGACCTCCGTCTGATGGTTCCCGTACAGGCCGAGACCGAGCTTGGCGGATCCACCCTTATCCCAGCCCTTGCCTTCGAGCTGACCAATGTCATCGGCGTTACTATAGAACTCACCGGCCGTTGCGGAAACGCCGAAATCGGCACCAGCGGAATGTATGGACTTCGACGTCAGGATCCCGATCTGGGTCTTCCCGTCCGGTGTTTGCGTCTCCGCCAAAGTGATCGAGTATCCGATTCCTCCGCCTCCCCAGCCGGCTCCCACGCCGAGGGTGATCCCCCGCGTTTTGTTGTAGCCTGTGGCGTTAGCGACGCCGTCGATTAGCGTTCCAATGAACTTACTTCCCAGGTCGGGACCGGGCTCCCCGTTAAAGATCGAAAGTCCCTTGACGATGCCATTGCCGATAGTCCGCACGGTATCGTCGTGCTTCTTCTTCCGCTCCGCTTCTGCCCTCTGCTCCGCTTCCTCCTTCTTGACTTCCTTCTCATATGTGGTTAGGTCGCCGACTGCCGCCCCGTTGAAGCTTTGAGCCTGGCCCAGAGGGTCCAATATCTGTTCGAGGAAGCTCCCGACGCCGGCTGCCTCGCGAAGAGCGCGGCCCACGACTTGATCTTCGTCGTCGACCGCCTGCACGGCATCCTTGATCTTCTTCGTCCAGGCGGCCTCGGCGTCTTTCACCTGCGTCACGTACTTCGGGTAATCCGGGTCGTGGCGCATCGGGGTGAGTTTCCTGAAGTCATAAACCGCCTCACCGACGCCGTTGACAGTCATCTCGTCCTTCTCAGCCTGCTCGACCAGGTTCCTCACATGGCCGATCAGCTTGGAGAAGCGCTCGTGGGCGCTCCGGAGAAGGGAGGCGATTGCGTGGGCTTCCGTATGGGCATCGGTGAATTGTTTACGTGTGTTGGTGAACCGTGTATAAGCGACGTTGCTACTGACGCCAGTCCAGGAGCCGTCGTTCGCTATGGACTCCACCTTCGCCCCGTACAGGCCTCCCAGGTCGTCGAAGGTGCGGGCCATGTCGTCCCAGTCCTTGGCCGCTGTGATCAGCACATTGAGGTCGACGGTGACCACGTCCTGATAGGTGAGATTGCCCGTTCCCATCTCCTAGCCCTCCTCTCCGGGAATGGATCCCATGTCTATCTGCGCTATCCGGCTCTTGACGCCGATGTCGGTATATCGGAAGTCCTGATGGGTCTTCTCCAGGGCGTTCTGGTCTCCTCCCAGACGCCCTTTCAGGTTCTTGACCTGCAGCTCCCACTCCGCGTGCGCGGCCTTGAGGGCGGATCCGGTGGCCCAACTACTGAACTTCTGGGCCGCTGTGGAGGAGGAGTCGTCGGCGTGGCTGCCGGCCTTATCCGTGTCAGGCCGAATTTCCTCCCGCAGCGCCTTGACCGCGGCCTTGTTGCCCGCGTGGTTCATCTTCAGGTCCGGCGCAGCTCCGGTACCACCTCCGCCCGCTGCGTCGGCAGCGCTGTCCAGCCGCATGCCGTCCTGCCTGCGGGCCAGCGCGTCGGCCTTCAGCTGCTCCCACTCATCCCACGCCATCTCAGGGCCTCCCCCCGTAGTTGCTGTCTCCGTACCACGGCGTCCGCCCCGGCTCAGTCGGCATGGCCGGGTGAGCCTGGGCTACCGCCGCTGCACGTCGGCGTCTGCGCACCGCCCCAGCGGCGAAAAACCCACCCGCAACCACGACAACTCCCGCACCCCCGAGGATCCATGGCAGTGCAGAGCCACCGCCCGTCGATGCGGATGCTTTCGCCGATGGCCTGCTTTCATCCTTCGCAGAGGCCGTGGCCGCCCCATTGGGCGCGTTGGATGCCGCTTGCTTGAAGTCGGGCAGCGGGTAGACGTCGGCAGGGCCGGGGTCGCCGGGATTGGTCAGCGCGATGCGGGGGCGGACGGCGCCGTAGCCGATGTAGTCGGTGCGCTCCTTGCCGCTTGTCGGCTTGCTCGCGGTGTCGAGCATGACCCGCAGGACCTGGTTGTTGCTCCAGTTCGGGTGCTTGGACCAGATCAGGGCAGCGGAGGCGGAGGCGAGGGCGGTGGCGTCGCTGGTGCCGTGTGAACTGCACAGTTCTGTGCCGCCGAGGCAGGCGGAGATAATGTCATCGCCCGGCGCGACCAGATCGACCTGGGGGCCGTGCTCGGACTCCTTCGTCGCCTTGACGGTCTTGTCGATCGCTCCGACGCCCACTACGCCGGGAGTGGCGCCCGGGTAATTGACTTCGTTGAGGGCGTCGCCGTCATTGCCCACAGCAGCGAAGATCAGCTTGCCTTTGGACAGCGCATAGGCGACAGCATCCGTCAACTCCCGAGAGTTCGCGGCACTGCCTCCCGAAATGCTGATGATCTGAGCGCGGGAATCGGCCGCGAACCGAATGGCCTTCGCCGTGGCGGTGGGAAAGTCGTCCTGGTTGCCGTCGGCGCGGTTGCGCTCGATGAAGCCCGGAGTGCGGATCGGCATGATCTTGGCCCCGGGGGCCAGGCCGTACGAGCCCGTAGTGGCACCCTTGGCACCCGTGCCGGCGATGAGCACGGCCATGGTGGTGCCGTGACCGTCGTAGTCCGTACGTTCGTCACCGGCGCGCTTCGAGAAATCCTTGCCAGCCACGACCTGGCCCCGCAGGTCCGGAATGTCGGCCTGGACACCGGTGTCGATCACCGCGACCGTGATGCCCTTGCCCGTACTGGTCTTCCACATCTCATCGGCGTGCATGGCATCGAGGTACCACTGCCGCTCGCGGACGCTGTCAGCGTGCGCGGGAGTAACGGCAATGCTCGCCAACAAGGCTCCCGCGGCCGCGGACACGGCCTTGCTGCGCCATCTGGCCCGCTCACTGCGGCTGCGCATGGTCATCCTTCTCGTCGTAGGTCTCCATCGGGCCCTTTGGGCAGTGGCGGCGGGAGTGGTCGGTTTTTCTTCTCCTCTGCCTGATGCTCCGCGTCTTCCTCTGCCTGGTGCTCCCTGCCCTCCGCCTGGTCGGTCTCGCGGCTGCCAGCGCGCCTGGCCCGGGCTGCACGGTCATCAGGCTTCGGGACGGGGGTGGAGGCACCACGGGATGGTCCACCTCGCTGCTGCAGCGGCTCGTCTGCGCACACTTCGTTTGCGGGTCGGACACCTCGCGAGGCGAAACCTGCCCGCTTGCGGTCTCGGGAAGGTCGGGGCTGCCCCCCGACGATCGGGTTGGACGAGGCAGGCATTCGCCCTCGCGTCACACCCTCCCGGCTCGCAGCGCCGTCGTCGTCGCGGGCTGGCGTGGCCCCTGCAGCACGGCTTCTCAGCCCGGCGCCACGGCCGCTGGGAGCTTGCTGCTCGTTCGGAGTGCCACCGATGACGTTGCCACGTGGAAACGCACCGCCAGGCCGTCCGGGCGTTGGCGAGACGGGACGACCGCCAGTGATGCCACCGCCGCTCCTGGCCGAGGGGGAGCCAGTCGGCCCGGGCTCAGCGCCGGGCTGACCGCCGGTCGCACCGGGGCCGTAGGGGCCGGAGAATCCGCGTCCTGGAATACGCGGGCCTGCGGACGTCCCCGGTCCGGATGGCGTGGCCAGAGGGCCCCGGCCCCCGTACACAGGAAGCTCGCTCCCTCCTCGGACGCTGGGAGGCAAGGGTGTTCCGGTCCCAAACGCCGGCGGGAGCGGTCCGGTCACCACCGGTGCCCGACCGTCCGGACTGCCCCCCGCTCCGACAGGCGGCGCTGACGGGGAGGCAGGAATCACCGGAGACGGCAGGGTGCCTGTGCTGTCGATCACCGTGTTCGCGGCATCTACGTGATGTCGCGGCAGCGGCACATCTGACACGCTGGGTACATCCGTTGGATGGTGTGGCACGGAGACCCTCGGTACAGGACTTGTCCGGCTCACGCTGGAGTCGACGGTCGTCTGCCGTGCTGGTACCTCTGTTCGCACGGGCATCCCGGGGTAAGTCCCCTTCCGCCCGTCGGTAGGGGCGGAAATGTGGGTTTCGCCGCCGAACCGATCCGGCACGAACCGCTGAGGCAACTCCGGGAACGTCGGTGCAGCCAGCGCGCTGATCTGCTCCGTCGACGTCGTGTACGACTGAGCAAGCTTCATCATCAGCCCGCCGGCCTCAGCACGGGTGTTGGCGTACTGGGTCTTGGCCTTCGCCACCGCGGAGTCCGACGGGCCGCCGCCGTGATCGCCGACGTTCGTCGCCTTCGCCGCATGCGCGTCAAGCACCGAGCGCGCACTGACACTCTGGTTCCGTAGCATCTCAAGCTGCGGCTTGACCTCGTGCAGCGTGTCCGCCGCGTGGCCCAACCACTTACCCGCGTTCTCGCTGTAATCACCCAGGCTCAGTGTGGCCAGCGCTGCCTGGTAGCACCAGGTTCGGAACGCCTGGCCGCCCTCGCCTTCCCACTCGACCGCCATGCTGTGGGTCCGCAGATCGCCGCCGATCTCCTTGATCGTCTTGGCGGCCTCCTTCAGAAGCTCACCGAGACCGCTGGCCGTCGGCCCGTCGGCCGACTCCACCATGGCCCACAACTGTTCGGGGTCCTGGACCAGGAACCGCTCCTGCCTGACCGTCTCCCACATGCGGCTGACAAAGTCAGACATGGGCCCCCACCATCTTTGCTGCCCTGAGCATGCCGTCGCGCTGTCTCATCACCACGGGCATCACAGGCCACCTGTCTGCGAGTCCGACGTGGAGCTGTGTCCGCCATGGCCGGACGCATCCGCCCCGCCGTGAGCGTGTCCCTTTGATCCCGGCCCGACCTCATCGACAGCCAGCTTGTCGGCCTCCACACGGATGCGGTGCAGGCGATCGCGAACGTCGGCGTCGAGATTGTGATAGTTGCTCTTCGACGCGTCGACCGTGACCATCAGCCCCTCGATCTGCAGAGCCAGCACCTTGGAAAGGCGCTCCAGTTGGGAATGCACCTGGGTGTAGGCACCGTGGAGCGCGTCTGCTTCGTCGAAGTTGCCCAACCGCCCTGCCGGCAGGGCGCCGTCCGCGATCCTGTGCGGGGCAGCCTTCGACTTCTCCAGCCGATTCAGGAGGTCGTTCACCCGGTTCTTGAAGGCCGTCAGCGTCTCGGCCTCGACCCGCAACTCCCGGGCCATGACGGCACCTACACCTGCGATCGGGCCGATGCCGGACGCGGCCAGCGCACCGGCGGCCGATTCCAGCGCAGCGGCAGTTGCCTGCGGATCCCCCGCGTTGTCGGCCATCGAGTCCTCCCCCGTGCAGTCATCCCCTCAGCAGCACCTTAGCCAGTCACTTGTGGTGCCCCTGCCATCTGATATCCGCAACAGATGCAACCCCGGCACGATAGTCGTGACCTTGCCTGATCACGGAACTCTTACGCCGCCCCGGGGCACGGCTGGCTGGAAAATGACCACGCCTTACGGTCGGCCCTGTTCCCCGGCGCCTCCCGCGCTGGGGCGGAGCCCAGGTCGAACTGCAGAAGCGGGTCGGCGACAGCCCCATGTGTCAGCCGCGAGCGTGGCGCGAGTGTGCATGGCTCCCCGCCCGCAGATGGACACAGCCATACAAATCGGCCCGACCGGCAAGAAGTTGCTCCCCCTGACGGTCAAGAACGCTGGTCCGACGCCGGCTTCGAGCGGTCACGCGCACTGAGGCGACAGGCAGGGGGTCGAGTGGCTCACCGGCCAAGGGCGCGAGCCAGGATCGGGCAGTGATCCACAGCCACGAGACCGTCGCGGCCGAACGGATTCGGGTACGGCAGCGTCCCCGGGCCGAGTCGGCTCCGCCGGTGCTGGCCGCCTTCACCGTCGACGTCGCCGACGGTGCCCCGGAGGCGTATGCGCGGCGCGTACGCGATGTCCTTTCCGCCGCCGCGCTCCACCTGGCCTGTACGGCGCAGTTCGGCGACGAGGAGCTGCCGGCGGATGCATTCCCCGACTGGTTCACGGCGGTCTCCGCCCGGGACGGTGAGGTGCGGGAGGGGTTCGCCCAGGACGGCCGCACCGCGTACCTGCGGCGAGGTGCGGGAGGTCCGTGGGGGGGGGAGTCCTTCTTCGGGTCCCTCGACCTGCTGTGGCTGCTGTACGCGGCCGGTGCCGCGCACGTCGAGGGGCCGGAGGTCCGCAAGGCGGGCACGTGGGTGTCCGAGGCGGGCGCCCGGTGACGGAGGCGGACCACGGTCGCCCCAGGTGAGTGGCCCGCACCGAATCTGTTCGCGGCACCCTTCGAACGCGAACGCACGGCTGATCTCTTCACCCACACCCGGCAGAGGACACTCGTGGCATTCACGCATACGTACAAGAGGCGCGTCGGTCCGTGGGGGCTCGTCGCACGCGTCACCCTCGATGTCCGGCCCATGGCCGAGCCGCCGCGCGAGGCGCGCCGAATCGACGACTCGGGTGTCTGGTGGCAGCTGCCGCAGGGACTCACCTCGGCGGACGAGACATGGATGGCGTTCGGCCTCGGGCTGGTGGCAGGGCAGCTGGATGCTCTCAGGGACGGAGGCGACGCCCTGATGGTGCGGGTGGACGACTGGGACGTGCCCATGCTGACGGACTACCAGGAGGAAGTCGCCGCCGCGGCCGTCATCGAGTGTCTGCGGGAGAACTGCGGCATAGCCGGCATCGACATCGGCCTGGCCTTCGACCGGGACAGGAATCGTCACCGGTTCACCTGGGACGGTGTCTCGGCGGAGCCGGTCCAGGGCTGATCCGGACCGCCCGCGCCTCGTTTGCCACACCCACTTGCTCACTCACCGTTCAAGCCATGGATACTCCTGGTGACGGGGAGGTTTGAGAGGGCGGTTTGGCGGAGGAGGCTTCCCGTGCCAGTGCTGACGAATGCGTGGCGATGGGGCCGGTTAGTCCTGGCCATAGTGGTCACTGCCGGAATACCGACCGCTGCCACGCCCCCCGTCCGGGCAGCGGCCGACGAGGCGGCCGGCAGCATCCCGCAGGACCTCACCCCGTACGTCAACCCGTTCGTCGGCACCGAGAAAACCGGCAGTACCAGCTACGACGGAGGCAACACCTTCCCCGGCGCCGACGCTCCCTTCGGCATGGTGCAGTGGAGCCCGGACACCCGCAGTCCCCGGCCCGGCGGTTACGACTACACCGACCATGAGATCCGTGGCTTCAGCCTGACGCACTTTTCCGGCGCCGGCTGCACCGCCGCCCAGGACCTGCCGTTCATGCCCCACGTGGGCACGGTGGACCAGTCGCCGGCCACCGAGCCCGACACCTATCTGGACGGCTTCTCGCACGACGCCGAGTCGGCGCGGCCCGGCTACTACGGTGTCACGCTCGCCTCCGGTACGAAGGTCGAGCTGACCGCGACCCAGCGTTCCGGCGCCGGCCGCTTCACCTACCCCGCCGGCCGTGCGGCGTCCCTCCTCATCGGTCTCTCCGGCTCCCTGCGCGGCGCGTCCGACGCCCGAGCGACCGTGGACGAGGCTCGCCGCGCTGTCACCGGCTATGTCACCGGCGGCGGCTTCTGCGGCAGCGGCAACCGCTACCGTGTGTACTTCTCGGTCACCTTCGACCAGCCCTTCGCCTCTGTCGGCACATGGCACAACGGCGTCGTCGCCCCCGGCGGCAGGACGGTCGGCCCAGCCCCGGCCCAGCACGGGGCCTACGTCACCTTCGACACCACCCGGTCACGCACCGTGGGCGTCAAGGTCGGCCTGTCGTATGTAAGCGTTGCCGGTGCCGCCGAGAACGCGGCGCGGGAGCAGGGCTCGGCGTCGTTCGACACCGTTGCTGAAGACACCCGGACACAGTGGAACGCCCGGCTGCACCGGATCGAGGTCGCCGGCGGCACCGACGTCCAGCGAACAACCTTCTACACGGCCCTCTACCACTCTCTCCTCCAGCCCAACGTCTTCGACGACGTGAACGGCCGGTACATCGGCTTCGACGGCCGGGTCCACACAGTCCACGGCGGCCACCACCAGTACGCCAACTTCTCCGGCTGGGACATATACCGCTGTGAGGCGCAACTGCTCGCCCTCCTCGCGCCGAACGTGGCCTCGGACATCGCCCAGTCCATGTACAACCAGGCGCGCCAGGCCCATGACGTGTGGGACCGGTGGTCGGTCGACAACGACTTCGCGGGCGTCATGAACGGCGACCCGTACCATTCGATCCTCGCCAGCATGTACGCCTTCGGGGCCACCGATTTCGACGCCAAGGCAGCCCTGGCGTCCATGGTCAAGGGCGCGACCACCATCCAGAAGGCCGGCGCACGTTACGTCGAGCGGCCCGGTCTCGCCGACTACCTGTCGCTCGGATACCTGCCCGACGACGCGTCGACCACCCTTGAGTACACCACCGCCGACTTCGGAATCGCGGCGCTGGCCGGACGGCTCGGGGACACCGACACCGAGACGACGTTCATGAAGCGGGCACAATACTGGCGGAACCTGTTCAACCCCGCCAGCTCCTGGATTCAGCCGCGCAGTCGCGACGGCTCCTTCAGGTCGCCGTTCAACCCGGCCGACAGCAAAGGCTATGTCGAGGGCAACGCCGCCCAATACGAGTGGATGGTGCCGTACGACCTCGCCGGGCTTTTTGCGGCGATGGGCGGCAACGACAAGGTCGTTCCGCGGCTTGACGAGTTCTTCACCGAATTCAACGCCGGGCCGGCCGCGCCGCACGCCTTCCTCGGTAATGAACCGTCCCTGAACTCTCCCTGGACGTACGTCTACGCGAGCGCCCCCTACCGCACGCAGTACGTGGTCCGCCGCGCCGTCAACACCCTGTGGGGCCCCGGCCCCGGTGGCGAGGTGGGCAACGACGACCTGGGCACCCTGTCGTCCTGGTACGTCTGGTCGGCGCTCGGCATGTATCCGCAGGTGCCGGCTCGGGCCGAACTGGTCCTGGCCGGCCCCCTGTTCCCGGCCGTCACCGTGCACCGTGACGCCGGCCGGCCGATGAGAATCCGTGCGCCCGGTGCGGGCGCGGACAGGCCCTATGTGCATGCCCTGAAGGTCAACGGCGTCAGATCCTCCAGGGCCTGGCTCCCGGAGTCCTTCGTCCGTCATGGCGGGACCCTCGACTACACGCTCGGCGACGTCCCCGATACGACCTGGGGTGCCGCACGGAGTGACGCCCCGCCGTCCTTCCGCGGCGGGCAGACCCCGTCCCGGCACCCCTGTGCACTGCGAGGCTGTCACGCCGGACGATGCCACCGTCACCTCGGCCGGGGCCGGCCCCACCATCCCGGCAGGTGTCACGCGCGCGGGCACCACCCGGCGACGGGAATTCATTGACCGAGACCGCCGTGCTTTTCCTGAAATCGGTATGTGGCTCAAGGGCGTGTCAATTGAGCCGGCGCGGCATTTTTTAGTACTGTGTGGTATAGCGGAGTATCACCGCAGGTCAAGCCTTCCGAGTAACCAAGGAGGCCAATGTCCATTCACGGTTTCGGTGGATTTTCTGCACTCGAAGTCCACCCACTCCAGACTGTTGTGTGCGGAAGTGGCAGCCGCCATAAAAGCACGATCGCCCTGGCCGGCGTAATGGCCTGTGTGGTCAACGGCGACACGATGACCAGCGTGCTGCACGAGGCCGTCTGGTTGGTGGTGGCGATCACCATCCTGGTTCTTGTGCAGCTGGTCGCGGCCCACCTTCCCGGGAAGGCTGCCAAGCCTCTCACCCGAACGGTCCAGGGAAAGGAGTCGTAACACAGAATGACGGTCTGACCATGTGATCGTTGGCGAGCTCAGGTATCCGAGATCCGGTACCAGCGGTGTCCGAGGAAAAAGGAGGAATGCTCGTCATGCGAGGAGCAGCGCCAGCAAAGACGTGGTCGGGACGGGCGAGATGGGGGGTGAGGATCGCCGGCGCCGGTCTGACCGCGGCCGCGGCACTCGGCGCCGCCGCCGGTCCGGCGTTGGCCCAGGCGGGCCCGCCGAGCAACGCGGGGGTGCAGCCCGTGGAAGTGGACGACAACCCGCCCGTGTCCTGTCCCGCGGGCGCGACCGGGTTCCGGGTGGAGGACCCCGCCACCGGGACCGTCTCGATTCCCGGTGACGGAACCTTCCAGATCACCGTCACCAACACCTCGGCGGGACAGGTGTTCAGCTTCAGCATCCCCGCGACTGATCACCGCGCCGCGGTCAAGGTCACCGCCAAGGGCGGGACCGGCGGCGCCAACGTCTACACCTACGACAGCACAACGGGCTTCCCCGCGGGCATCACGATGGACGGATCGCTCCACACCCCGATCAACCCGAGCGGCAAGTTCGCGGACCTCAGCCACATCGACTTCTGCGTCATTCCCAGCAACTACTGACAGCAACTACTGACAGCGACCGCTGACAGCCATCGCTGGCAGCGACCGCTGGCAGACCTGCTGAGGAAGCGTCCTTCTGAGCCCCGTCCCGATGCGGAGGGGGCTCAGTGGTGTTTCCGGTGCCGCCCGCTGCCCGGTGCCGCCCGCCGCCCCGCGCTGTTGCGGAGGCAAGCGCCCCGGCGTTGCAATCAAGTGTGAGGCACTTTGGCGGCGCCGAGTCCGCCGGCCGCCCCGCTCCCGGGACGGCGGTCGGCCGTAAGGGGCTCAAGAACGACGCCCTGGGCATGTTCTCCTCGGTGGCGATGGGCCTGGCGTCCACCGGCCCGGCGTACAGCCTGGCCGCCACGCTGGGTCTCATCGTGGCCGGGGTCGGACTGCAGGCCCCGGTCGTCACGATGCTGGCGTTCATCCCGATGCTCCTGGTCGCGTACGCCTTCCGGGAGCTCAACGCGAGCAACGCCGACTGCGGGACCACCTTCATCTGGGCCACCCGCGCCTTCGGGCCGCGCACCGGCTGGATGGGCGGCTGGGGCATCATCGTCGCCAACATCATCGTCATGGCGAACCTCGCCGCGATCGCCGCCGCCTACGGCTTCCGGCTGGTGGGCCTGGACGAGCTGGCCGGCAGCCGGCTGTGGACCACCCTGGCGGGCGTCGTCTGGATCGCCGTGCTGACCGTGATCTGCTACGTCGGCATCGAGGTCTCGGCGGCCGTCCAGCGCTGGCTGCTGTGCCTGGAAGTGGTGATGCTGGTCCTCTTCGCGGTCGCCGCACTGATCAGGGTCTACACCGATCCTCCGCCGACGGCGATCCATGTCTCCGCGTCCTGGTTCAACCCCTTTCGGGTGCCATCGGCGACGGCCCTGACCTCGGGCGTCCTCGCGGGCGTCTTCATCTACTGGGGCTGGGACACCGCCTTCTCGGTCAACGAGGAAACCGTCGACAGCACCCGCATCCCCGGGCGCGCCGCCGTTCTGTCCACCGTGCTGCTCCTGGTCATGTACGCGCTGGTGTCCACCTCGGCGCAGGCGTTCGCGGGAGTCGGCACCTCGGGCATCGGACTCGGCAACACGCACAACACCGACGATGTGCTCTCCGGACTGGGCGAGGCCGTGTTCGGGAGCCAGGGCACGGGGCTGCTGCTGTCGCGACTGCTGATCCTGATGGTGCTGACCTCCGCGCTGGCCTCCGCCGAGACCACCATCCTGCCGCTGGCCAGGACCGTCTTCTCGATGGCGGTCCACAAGGCGGTCCCCTCCCGGTTCGCCCGGGTCCACCGCAGGTTCCTCACCCCGACCTGGGGAACCGTCGGCATGGGAGCGGCCTCGATCGCCCTGTTCGGCCTGCTGGCGTCGTTCAGCCAGAACGTCCTGGCCGACTCGATCGACTCGGTCGGTCTCGCGATCGCGTTCCAGTACGGACTGACCGGCTTCGCCTGCGTCTGGTACCACCGCAAGGTCCTCACCCGCAGCGCCCGGGACCTGGTCTTCAAAGGCGTACTGCCCGGGCTCGGCGGGCTGGCCATGGCCCTGCTGTTCCTCTACGCCACCTTCGTCGTCTACGCCGACCCCCGGTACGGCACGACCACCGTCGACCTGCCCCTGATCGGCAGGACGGGCGGGGTCACGGTGCTCGGCCTGGGCGCGCTGCTGATCGGTCTCCTGCTGATGCCGCTGGTCACCCGGGGCCACAGCGTGGCCCTCAAACTCCAGCGGAGCCTGCTTCCGCGCCGTCTGCCGCAGCACGCCGCCGTGGACTCGGCGAGCCGCTATCTGCCCGCCGACAGCGGCTCCGGGGTGGGCGGCGACTGGTACGACGTCATCCCCCTGTCCGGCACCCGGGTCGGGCTGGTCGTCGGGGACGTGCTCGGCCACGGCCTGCGCGCCGCGGCCACCATGGGGCGCCTGCGCACGGGGGTGCGCGTGCTGGCCCGGCTGGACCTGGCCCCGGACGAGCTGCTGTCCCGCCTGGACGACCTGGTCGACCAGACCGGGCACGACAGCGGCCCCGGCCACGGCCCGGGCATCCGGCGGCAGCAGCCCGACGCGGCCCTGGGCGTGAGCTGCCTGTACGCGGTGTACGACCCGGTCTCGGGCAAGTGCAGCCTGGCGCGGGCCGGGGAGTCGGTGCAGGCGGTCGTCGCGCCGTACGGGGGCGCCGTCGACCCCCTTCAGCTGCCGCCCGGACCGCCGCTGGGTGTCGGCGGCCCGCCCTACCGGAGCATGGAGGTGGAGGTGGCGCCCGGCAGTCTCGTCGCCCTCTTCACGGGCGGCCTCCTCCAGGCGGCCGACGACCGTGCCGCCGGACTCGCGCGGCTCTGCCAGGTCCTCGGCGGCGCAGACGCGTCTCTGGAGGCGTTGTGCGACAGGGCGGTGACCGCCCTGCTGCCCGGGGCGGTGGACATGGACGCGACGCTGCTCACGGTCCGCACCCGCCGGCTCGACCGGAACCGGTTCGCCGAGTGGGCGCTGATCGCGGACCCGGCGGCGGTGGCGACCATCCGCACCGCCGTCACCAAGCAGCTCGGCGACTGGGGGCTGGACGACCTGGCGTTCACCACCGAACTCATCGTCAGCGAACTGGTCACCAACGCCATCCGCTACGCCGGCGGCCCGATCCAGGTACGCCTGATCCGCGACCGGACCCTGACCTGCGAGGTCTCCGACACCGGCCACACCTCGCCCAACCTGCGGCACGCCGCGAGCGACGACGAGGGAGGCCGGGGCCTGTTCATCATCGCCCAGATGACCCACCACTGGGGCACGCGCTACACCCCGACGGGCAAGACGATCTGGACCGAACAGGACCTGCCGTGACCGAGCGCACGACCTGACCGGATCCGAACGGACGGGCCCGGCGTCTACCCCTGTATGGAACTGCACAAGCCGCCTCCCCAGCCCCGGCAGCCGGAAGGGTGCCTCACCGTCGCGATCCGCGTCCCCCTGCGGATTCTCGTCCTGGTGCTGGTGGTGCCGGTGCGGATGGGGTGGGACGTGCTCGTCATCACCGGAAGGCTTCTGCGGGACACCGTGTTCGGGCCGTTCGGCCGGGCACTGACGTGGGCCGCAACGGCCCTGTTCGTCTGGCCGTTCGTGGGCCTGTGGCGCTATGTCCTGGTGCCCGTCGGCAAGGCGCTCGCGTGGCTGGGCACCGTCCTCGTCGTCGTACCGGCCGTGTGGATGTACCGGTATGTGCTCACGCCGGTCGGGCACGCCGTCGCGTGGCTGGCGCGCGGGGTGTACGCGCGCGTGCTGTGCCCCGTCGGACACGCGGTCGCCCGGCTGGTGAGGGGCATCGGCGCCGTGCTCGCCGCCGTGGGCACCGGCGTGTACACGGCCGTCGCCTGGCTGGTGCGGTATCTGCTCGTCGTGCCCGCGCGGTGGCTGTACGACTGGGTCCTCGCGCCCGTCGGACGTGCCGTCGCCTGGTGCCTACGCGGGCTGGGGTGGCTGCTCGGTGTGATCGCCACCGGCGTCGGCGTCGCCCTGTACTGGACCCTGCGCGTCCTCCTCGTCCTGCCCGCCCTCGCGCTGTGGCGCTGGGTCCTCGCGCCCGTCGGCCGCTTCCTCGCCCTCGTCGCGCGGGAGGCCGGGGACGCCCTCGGGCACGCCTGGCGGATCGCCGGACGCATCTCGCGGGCCGTCGGCCGCGCGCTCCGGACCCTCTTCCGGTGGATCTTCGTGGAGCCGGTGCGCTGGGTGTACCTGACCGTCCTCACCCCGGTCGGCCACGTCGTCCGGGACGCGGTCCTGCGGCCCGTCGCCGAGGGTGCGCGCGTGCTGGGCCGGTCCGTGCGCGAGGCGCTGGCAGGCGCCCGCGACACGGTACGGCAGGCCCGCGCGGACTTCCGGCGGATGCTGTTCGGCGAGCCCCGGCAACCGGCCGCGGTGGACCGGCGGGAACCTCAGGGCCCCGCGACACGTACTCTTGGTAGCAGTACGACCGCACTCACGAAGGACTAGGACACTGGGCAAGCGACAGCCCGAAGGCCCGCCGCCCGCACCCGCGGTGCAGCGCATCCGACTGCGCTACACCAAGCGCGGCCGCCTGAGGTTCACCAGCCACCGAGACTTCCAGCGCGCCTTCGAGCGGGCGCTGCGCCGCGCCGAGGTGCCCATGGCGTACTCGGCCGGGTTCACGCCGCACCCGAAGGTGTCGTACGCCAATGCCGCACCCACCGGCACGGGCAGTGAGGCGGAGTATCTGGAGATCGCGCTCACCGCACCGCGCGACCCGGAGACGCTGCGCGTCCTCCTCGACGAGTCGCTGCCCGCCGGGCTCGACGTGACCGAGGCGGTCGAGGCGCGGACCTCGGGCCTCGCCGACCGGCTCACGGCTTCCGTGTGGGAGCTGCGGCTGGACGGCGTCGACCCGGCCGACGCCGAGCGCGCGGCCGAGGCCTTCCGGAAGGCCGGGACCGTCGAGGTGCAGCGGATGACCAAGAACGGCGTCCGTACCTTCGACGCCCGCCCGGCCGTGGTGAGCCTGGAAACGCACGGTTCACCGGCTGATAGGCCGACCGACCAGCCCTGTGCGATACTGCGGCTGGTTGTTCGGCACGTGACGCCTGCCGTACGACCCGACGACGTCCTGTCCGGTCTCCGCGCCGTGGCCGACCTGGCGCCGCCGGTCCCCGCAGCGGTGACCAGGCTGGCGCAGGGGCTGTTCGATGAAGAGACCGGCACGGTGACCGACCCGCTCGCGCCCGACCGCGAGGCAGCCGAGGCCCTGACGGCCCCGCCGGCTGCCGCCGCGACGGCGCCGACGCCGGAAGGTCCCGCGTAGGGACGGACGTCGTAGCGCCGCCCTCGTACTCGGGAGCCACCTGGGTCGGGCAGCGCACCGACCAGAAGACTTTCGCCAGGCCGTACCGACAAGGCGTACGGAACCGGCGAGACAGGACACAGAGTGCTCCCGTGCGGCGCCCGCGCCCCGGACGGCGGCCATCGCGGATCCCGCGGGCCGCGGACGTCAACGGCGGACGGTCCACAGAGACCGTCGCCGGACCAGGCGCGGCGCCCGGGAGCCTGACGGGAGAACCGCCCGCATGCTCGAGCCGACCGAACCCCGCGAGGGTTCCGAACTGAACACTCCGAGCGACACCCTGCCGCCGCGCAGGCGTCGCCGTGCCGCCTCCCGCCCGGCGGGGCCGCCCGCCGGCACCGAGGCACCCGCCGAGGTGACGGTGCCGGCCATACCGGCCGCGGACTCGGACGAGATCACCCAGGCCGCTGCGGCGGAGGGCACCGAGGAGGCCGTAGCCGCCGCTGAGGCCGAAGAGGCAATGGAGGCCGTCGAGGCCCAAGAAGCGGCTGTGGAGGCCGACGTGGAGAGCCCCGAGACCGCAGAGCCCGCCCCGGCGCCCGGCGCCGAGGAGGCCGCCTCCTCCGGCCGTCCGCGCCGCCGGGCCACGCGCCGTGCGTCCGCGCCCACGGGGTCACCGTCGACCGTCGAGGCCGCCGAGACCGTCGTACCGGCCACGCCCGCCGTCGCCGAGACCGAGAAGCCCGCTGCCGTCGCCGAGGGCGGCGAGGTCGTCGTCGGGGAGGAGGCCGCCCCGCGCCGCGTCCGCCGCCGCGCCACGCGCAGCGTGGCTGCGCCGACCCGCGCCACCGGAGCGGCGGAGGAGGCCGCCGAGGCTGCTGCTCCTGCCGCTCCCACCGAGGCCGAGGCTCCCGCCGGGGCTGGCGCTCCCACCGAGGCCGAGGCTCCCGCCGGGGCTGGCGCTCCCACCGAGGCCGAGGCTCCCGCCGGCCGGCCGCGCCGCCGGGCCACGCGCCGCACGTCCGCGCCGGCCGGGGCCCCCGTCTCCGCGGAGGCCGTCGAGACCGTCGTACCGGCCGCCTCCGCTTCGGGTACGGCCACGGCCGCCGAGGCCGGGACGATCCAGGAGGAGCCTGCCGCCGCCGGGACGCCCGCCCCCGCGCAGGAGGCCGCGCCCGCCGGCCGCACCCGCCGCCGTGCCACCCGCCGCGCGTCCGCGCCCGTCGGGGCACCGAAGGCCGCCGCCGAGGAAGCCCCGGCTGCTGCCGTCGCAGAGGCGGCCCCCGCCGCCGACGCCTCCGCTGCCGCAGAGGTGAGCGGTGCCGCCGAGGAGGCCGCTCCGCGTCGTGCCCGGCGCCGGGCCACGCGCCGCGTGTCCGCGCCCGCCGAGGCCGCCGCCGCTCCCGTCGCCGAGGCCGAGACCGAGAAGACCGCCGCCGAGGCCGCGTCCGCCGACGCCGGTGCCGGGGCACACACCCCGGAGGTCCCCGTCAGCACGCACACCACCGAGGCCGCCACCGCCGCCCAGGCGCCGCAGGCCCCCACCGAGGAGGCCGCTCCGCGTCGTGCCCGGCGTCGGGCCGTGCGCCCCGTGTTCGGGTTCTCCGAGCCCGCGCCGGCCGCCGAGACCGAGGACGCCGAGGGCGACGCCCCGCGCCGGCCCGCCCGGCCCGCCGTCGCCGTCTTCCAGGCGCCGGTGTTCACCGAGCCGAGGTTCCAGACCCCCGAGCGCGCCGCGGCCGCGGCCGCCGCTGAGGCCGCCGAGCCGGAGGAGCCGGAGGAGCCGGAGGTGCAGGCGGAGGAGCCCGCCGAGACCGGCTCGCGCCGCCGCCGTCGCCGCCGGGGCGCCGCCGCCGAGGAGACGCAGACCGCCCAGGCCGAGCAGCCCGAGGAGCCCGAGCAGGCACCGGAGCCCGTCGAGGACCTCGCCGAGGCCGAGGAGGGCGAGGAGGCCGAGGAGACGGAGGGCGCCGAGGGCTTCGAGGAGTCCGGCTCGCGTCGCCGTCGCCGCCGGGGCGGCCGCCGCCGTCGTCGCGGTGACGCCGCCGACGGCGAGGGCGAGGGCACGGAGGCCGAGGAACTGGCCGCCGAGCAGGCCGCGCAGGACGCCGAGGACACCGCCGAGCAGGAGGAAGAGGACGCCGAGGAGGCCCAGGACGAGGGCGGTTTCTCCAGCTCCAGCAGCCGTCGCCGGCGCCGTCGCCGGCGCCGCGCCGGTGACACGGCCGCCGACACCGAGCCCGGCGAGGGCGACCCGGAGCGCACGGTCGTCAAGGTCCGTGAGCCGCGCAAGCCCAGCGAGCCGTCGGACGAGGTGCAGTCCATCAAGGGCTCGACCCGTCTGGAGGCCAAGAAGCAGCGCCGCCGCGAGGGGCGCGAGCAGGGCCGCCGCCGCGTTCCGATCATCACCGAGGCCGAGTTCCTGGCCCGCCGCGAGGCCGTCGAGCGCGTGATGGTCGTGCGCCAGCACGGCGAGCGCACGCAGATCGGCGTCCTGGAGGACGGCGTGCTCGTCGAGCACTACGTCAACAAGGAGCAGTCGACCTCGTACGTCGGCAACGTCTACCTGGGCAAGGTCCAGAACGTGCTGCCGTCGATGGAGGCCGCCTTCATCGACATCGGCAAGGGGCGGAATGCCGTTCTCTACGCCGGTGAGGTCAACTTCGAGGCGCTGGGGATGGCCAACGGCCCCCGTCGTATCGAGTCCGCGCTGAAGTCGGGGCAGTCCGTCCTCGTACAGGTCACCAAGGACCCGATCGGGCACAAGGGCGCGCGTCTGACCAGCCAGGTCTCCCTGCCGGGCCGCTACCTCGTGTACGTCCCCGAGGGCTCGATGACCGGCATCAGCCGCAAGCTGCCCGACACCGAGCGGGCCCGGCTGAAGACCATCCTCAAGAAGATCGTCCCCGAGGACGCGGGCGTCATCGTGCGTACCGCCGCCGAGGGCGCGAGCGAGGACGAGCTGCGCCGGGACGTCGAGCGGCTGCAGTCGCAGTGGGAGGACATCCAGAAGAAGTCGAAGAACGGCAACGCCCCGACGCTGCTGTACGGCGAGCCGGACATGACCGTCCGGGTCGTGCGCGACATCTTCAACGAGGACTTCTCCAAGGTCGTCGTCAGCGGCGACGAGGCCTGGTCGACCATCCACGGGTACGTCTCGCATGTCGCCCCGGACCTGGCTGAGCGGCTCTCGAAGTGGACCTCCGAGGTCGACGTCTTCGCCACGTACCGGATCGACGAGCAGCTGGCCAAGGCGCTGGACCGCAAGGTCTGGCTGCCCAGCGGCGGTTCGCTGGTGATCGACCGGACCGAGGCGATGGTCGTCGTCGACGTCAACACCGGCAAGTTCACCGGCCAGGGCGGCAACCTGGAGGAGACGGTCACCAGGAACAACCTGGAGGCGGCCGAGGAGATCGTGCGCCAGCTGCGGCTGCGCGACCTCGGCGGCATCATCGTGATCGACTTCATCGACATGGTGCTGGAGTCCAACCGGGACCTGGTGCTGCGCCGCCTGCTGGAGTGCCTGGGCCGCGACCGTACGAAGCACCAGGTGGCCGAGGTGACCTCGCTGGGCCTGGTGCAGATGACCCGCAAGCGGGTGGGCCAGGGCCTGCTGGAGTCCTTCTCCGAGACCTGCGTCCACTGCAACGGCCGCGGTGTCATCGTGCACATGGAGCAGCCGGCCGCCGCGGGCGGCGGTGGCGGCAAGCGCAAGAAGCGCGGCCGGGGCGGTGACGTGCACGAGCACGTGCACGAGACCGCCGCCGTGGCGGTGGAGACCGGTGAGGCCGTCGAGCCGGAGGTCGAGACGGCCGTCGAGGTGGCCGCCGAGGTCGCCGAGCCGGTCGCCCTGCCGGCCCCGGACTTCGCGCCGGACGAGGAGCTGTACAGCAGCGTCGCCGAGGCGGAGGCGGCGGCCACCCGTGGCCGTACCCGGCGCCGGGCGAGCCGCCGGGCCTCGGCTCCGGCGGGCGCTCCGAAGGCGGAGCGGGCCGCGAGGGCTCCTCGCGAGGAGGCTCCGCAGGCCGAGGTCGCTCAGGCGGAGGCCCCGGCGGCCGAGGCGCCGACCGCTCAGGAGGTCACCGCCGAGGAGGCGGCGACGCGCCCCGTGCGCCCGGAGCCGGCCGCCGAGGCCCTGGCCGAGCCGGTGGCCGTCGAGGACCAGGTGGTTCCGGCGCCGCAGGCCGAGGCCGCCGGGGAAGCCGCGCCCAAGGGCCGTACGCGCCGTCGTGCGACCCGGAAGGTGTCGGCGCCGGCCGGTTCCCCCGCGGGCGCCGAGGCGGCCGTGGTGACGGTGCCCGAGACCGCGTCCGCGGCCGAGGCGCCGGTGGCACAGCCCGGGGCCACGGCTCCGGTCGAGGAGGCGCCCGCCGAGAGCGCCGCCCCGGCCCGCCCGCGCCGCCGTGCCGTACGCGTGGCCAGCGCGCCGACCGCGTCCGAGGAGACGGCCGTCGTGGTCGTTCCGTCGGCCGTGGCGGAGGAGGCCCCGGTCGCCGAGGAGGCGGCCGAGGTGCCGGCCGAGGAGGCCGCTCCGGCCAAGAAGGCGGCCCGCAAGACCGCCAAGAAGGCCACGGCGAAGAAGGCAGCCGCCAAGAAGACCGCGGCGAAGAAGACCGTGGCCAAGAAGACGGCCGCCAAGAAGACGACGGCCAAGAAGGCGGCGAAGACCGTCAAGACGGCCGCCGCGAAGTCGACGGCGAAGAAGACCACGGCGGCCCCGCAGACGGTGTCGTCCGCCTCCGCCGACGAGAGCTGACCTGCCGCTGTGACACGGTGTGGTCCTGTCCCCGTGCGGACAGGACCACACCCGTTTGCGGTGGGGCCGGCACCCATGTGAAACAAAGGAGAGAACCGCGATGATAGGCCTCGTGCTGGCGGCTGGTGCCGGACGGCGTCTGCGCCCCTACACCGACACTCTGCCCAAGGCTCTCGTGCCCGTCGGGGCAGAGGACGCACCGGACGCCCTCACCGTCCTCGACCTGACCCTGGGCAACTTCGCCGAGGTGGGTCTGACCGAGGCCGCGATCATCGTCGGCTACCGCAAGGAGGCCGTCTACGAGCGCAAGGCGGCCCTGGAGCAGAAGTACGGCCTCAAGCTCACCTTGATCGACAACGACAAGGCCGAGGAGTGGAACAACGCCTACTCCCTGTGGTGCGGCCGTGACGCCCTCAAGGACGGTGTGATCCTCGCCAACGGCGACACCGTGCACCCGGTCTCCGTCGAGAAGACGCTGCTCGCGGCCCGTGGCGACGGCAAGAGGATCATCCTCGCCCTGGACACCGTGAAGTCCCTGGCGGACGAGGAGATGAAGGTCGTCGTGGACCCCGAGAAGGGCGTCCAGCGCATCACCAAGCTGATGGACCCGGCCGAGGCGACCGGCGAGTACATCGGCGTCACGCTCATCGAGGGCGACGCCGCCGAGGAGCTGGCCGACGCCCTGAGGGCCACCTTCGAGCGCGACCCGCAGCTGTACTACGAGGACGGCTACCAGGAGCTGGTGAACCGCGGCTTCAAGATCGACGTCCAGCCGATCGGCGACGTGCCGTGGGTCGAGATCGACAACCACGACGATCTCGCCCGGGGACGGAAGATCGCATGCCGGTACTGACCAGGCTGATTCCCTCGCCGGTCGTCGTGGACATCCGCCCGGGTGCCCTGGACGACCTGGCGAGCGTCCTCGCCGACCAGCGCATCTCGCACTCCGGCCGGCTCGCGGTGGCCGTCAGCGGCGGCTCGGGCGCCAGGCTGCGGGAGCGCATCGCCCCCTCGCTGCCCGGCGCCACCTGGTACGAGGTCGGCGGCGGCACCCTCGATGACGCGATCCGGCTGGCCGACGAGATGAAGTCCGGCCACTACGACGCCGTCGTCGGACTCGGCGGCGGCAAGATCATCGACTGCGCGAAGTACTCCGCGGCGCGCATCGGACTGCCCATGGTCGCCGTCGCCACCAACCTCTCCCACGACGGCATCTGCTCGCCCGTGTCCATCCTGGACAACGACGCCGGCCGCGGCTCGTACGGCGTGCCCACCCCCATCGCCCTCCTCATCGACCTCACGGTGATACGGGAGGCCCCGATCCGCTTCGTGCGATCGGGCATCGGCGATGCCCTGTCCAACATCTCCGCGGTCGCGGACTGGGAACTGTCCAACCGCGTCAACGGCGAGAAGCTCGACGGCCTGGCCGCCGCCATGGCCCGCCAGGCGGGCGAGGCCGTGCTGCGCCATCCGGGCGGATGCGGTGACGACGGGTTCCTGACCGTGCTGTCCGAAGGGCTGGTGCTGTCGGGCGTCGCCATGTCGATCGCCGGACACACCCGCCCCTCGTCGGGCGCCTGCCATGAGATCAGTCACGCGCTCGACCTGCTGTATCCGAAGCGGGCGGCGAGCCACGGCGAGCAGGTGGGTCTCGGTGCCGCCTTCGCCACGCACCTGCGGGGCGATCACGAGGGGGCCCGGCTGATGGCCGACGTGCTGCGCCGGCACGGGTTGCCCGTGCTGGCGGAGGAGATCGGCTTCAGCGACGACGAGTTCGTCCGGGCCGTGGAGTTCGCCCCGGAGACCCGGCCCGGCCGGTACACCGTCCTGGAGCACCTCGAGCTGTCGTCGAGGGGCATCAAGGAGGCGTACGCGGACTACGTCACCGCGGTCGCCGCCTGAGCTGGGCGCCCAGTTTGACCCCTACGGCCGTGCCCCGTAACCTTGACCGTCGGCGTGTCCACTGAGCACGCCACATCCCCGTAAACCTCTTCCTCCCGGTCACTGGGTTGGCCGGGAGAGGTCGTCCGTGTCGTTTCTGGGCGGCTGGCCTGCGGGGGTGCCGGTTCTGAACGAGCGAAAGTGAGATCCGCGTGTACGCCATCGTGCGCAGCGGTGGTCGCCAGCACAAGGTTGCTGTCGGCGACATCGTTGAGGTTGACAAGATTTCCACTGCCAAGGTTGGCGACACGGTCGAGCTCTCGACCCTGCTCGTTGTCGACGGCGACGCTGTGACCAGTGACCCGTGGGTGCTGGCCGGCATCAAGGTCCAGGCCGAGGTCGTGGACCACCACAAGGGCCAGAAGATCGACATTCTGCGCTACAAGAACAAGACCGGTTACCGCCGTCGCCAGGGCCACCGCCAGCAGTACACGGCGATCAAGGTCACTGAGATCCCCACGGCTGCGAAGTAAGGGACTGAGAACAGATGGCACACAAGAAGGGCGCATCGTCCACCCGGAACGGTCGCGACTCCAACGCCCAGCGGCTCGGCGTGAAGCGCTTCGGCGGTCAGGTCGTGAACGCGGGTGAGATCCTGGTCCGCCAGCGCGGCACCCACTTCCACCCCGGCGCCGGTGTCGGCCGTGGCGGCGACGACACGCTGTTCGCGCTGCAGGCCGGTGCGGTGGAGTTCGGTACCCACCGTGGCCGCAAGGTCGTGAACATCGTTCCGGTCGCCTGAATCGCCTGATTCAGCACCGAACGCTTTCGCGAGGCGGACCTCACTTCCCGTTCGGGAAGGCGGGTCCGCCTTTCGCGTGTTGACCCCTGTGTCAACGACTGGACATACCCGCACTATCTGGAGGCACTGAACCATGACCACCTTCGTGGACCGCGTCGAACTGCATGTCGCCGCGGGTAACGGAGGTCACGGCTGTGCCTCCGTACACCGCGAGAAGTTCAAGCCGCTCGGCGGCCCGGACGGCGGCAACGGCGGACGCGGCGGTGACGTCATCCTCACCGTCGATCAGTCGATCACGACGCTGCTCGACTATCACCACTCGCCGCACCGCAAGGCCACCAACGGCAAGCCCGGCGAGGGCGGCAACCGCTCCGGCAAGGACGGCGAGGACCTGGTCCTGCCGGTGCCGGACGGCACGGTCGTCCTGGACAAGGCGGGCAACGTGCTCGCCGACATGGTCGGGCACGGGACCTCGTACATCGCCGCCCAGGGCGGCCGCGGCGGCCTCGGCAACGCGGCGCTGGCCTCCGCCCGCCGCAAGGCGCCCGGCTTCGCGCTGCTCGGCGAGCCCGGGCACCTGCGGGACATCGTCCTGGAGCTGAAGACCGTCGCCGACGTGGCGCTGGTCGGCTACCCGAGCGCCGGCAAGTCCTCGCTGATCTCCGTGCTCAGCGCGGCCAAGCCGAAGATCGCCGACTACCCCTTCACGACGCTCGTACCGAACCTCGGTGTCGTCACCGCCGGTTCCACCGTCTACACCATCGCGGACGTGCCGGGCCTGATCCCCGGTGCCAGCCAGGGCAAGGGCCTGGGCCTGGAGTTCCTGCGGCACGTGGAGCGGTGCAGCGTCCTGGTGCACGTGCTGGACACCGCGACCCTGGAGTCCGACCGTGACCCGCTCTCCGACCTCGATGTCATCGAGGAGGAGCTGCGGCAGTACGGCGGCCTCGGCAACCGGCCCCGGATCGTCGTCCTGAACAAGGTCGACGTACCGGACGGCAAGGACCTCGCCGAGATGGTCCGCCCCGACCTGGAGGAGCGCGGCTACCGCGTCCTCGAGGTGTCGGCCGTCGCCCACATCGGACTGCGCGAGCTGTCCTTCGCGCTCGGTGAACTGGTCGCCAAGGCGCGCGCCGCGAAGCCGAAGGAGGAGGCGACCCGGATCGTCATCCGGCCCAAGGCCGTGGACGACGCGGGCTTCACGGTCACCCGCGAGGATGTCGGCGGGGAGCCGCTGTTCCGGGTGCGCGGCGAGAAGCCCGAACGCTGGGTGCGGCAGACCGACTTCAACAACGACGAGGCGGTCGGTTATCTCGCCGACCGGCTCAACCGTCTCGGTGTCGAGCAGGAGTTGATGAAGGCGGGTGCCCGTTCCGGTGACGGCGTCGCCATCGGCCCCGAGGAGAACGCGGTCGTGTTCGACTGGGAGCCGTCGGTCATGGCCGGCGCGGAGATGCTCGGGCGTCGTGGCGAGGACCACCGCCTCGAAGAGTCCCGTCCTGCCGCCCAGCGGCGCCGGGACCGGCAGGCCGAACGGGACGAGGCCGGCCGGGAGTTCGACGACTTCGAGCCGTTCTAGCCAGAGCCGTTCCCGCCCCGCCGCGCGGAGCAGCGGCAACGAAAGAGGGCGGGCCGGAGGTTCTCCTCCGGCCCGCCCTCTCACCTTCTCGGTGTCGGTGTCAGCTGTCGTCGCCCGCCAGCTCCTGGCCGACATAACTGCGGAGCCAGGTCCGGAAGTCCGGGCCCAGGTCTTCACGTTCGCACGCGAGTCTGACAATGGCACGCAGATAGTCGCCGCGGTCGCCGGT
>NZ_JBEYEW010000040.1:0-52682 GCF_040634095.1 Streptomyces sp. NPDC007205 | reverse complement strand
CTGCACACCTACAACCACCACCGCTGCCACACCGCACTCGGCGGCCACCCACCGATCAGCCGTGTGAACAACGCTTCAGGTCAATACACCTAGGCTCCGTCGGCAGCCGAGGTCAGGATGACTCCTGCCGGGGCACCGACACCGTCACCCGCAGTCCCCGCGGCTCGTGGTGGGCGTACTCGATCGAGCCGCCGCCCGCCGCCAGCAGGGCCCGGGAGATGGACAGACCCAGGCCCGAGCCGTTGATGTTCTGATGGCGGCCGCTGCGCCAGAAACGGTCGCCCACACGCGCGAGTTCCTCGTCGGTGAGGCCGGGCCCCGTGTCGGTGACGACGACCGTGGAGGTGTCGCCGTCGGCGGCGACGGTGACCTCCACCGTGCCGCCCTCGGGCGTGAACTTCACGGCGTTGTCGATCACCGCGTCCAGGGCGCTGGACAGGGTGATCGGGTCCGCCCAGGCGGTCGTGGGCGGGCAGTCCCCGGTCAGCCGGACACCCTTGGCCTCGGCGACCGGCGACCAGGCGGCGAGCCGCTCCGCGGTGAGCGCCCCGACGTCGGCCAGCGTCAGATCCGCGTCGGCGTGCTCGGCCAGCGCCAGGTCGAGCAGGTCGTCCAGGACCTGCGCGAGACGCTTGCCCTCGGTGCGGACCGAGGCTATCTCCTCGTTGCCCTCGGGGAGTTCGAGAGCGAGCAGTTCGATGCGCAGCAGCAGCGCCGAGAGCGGGTTGCGCAACTGGTGCGAGGCGTCCGCGACGAAGGCGCGCTGCTGCTCCAGCACGTCCTCGACGTTGTCCGCCATCTCGTTGAACGAACGGGCCAGCCGCCTGAGTTCCGGCGGACCGCCGGCGACCGCGACCCGGGACTTCAGCCGCCCGGTGGCGATGTCGTGGGTGGTGGCGTCCAGAACCCGTACCGGTCTGAGCACCCAGCCGGTCAGCCGCAGCGCCGCGCCGACGGCGAGCAGCATCGCCGCGCTCTCGCCGGCCCAGATGAACAGCCAGCCGCGCAGGGTCCGCGAACGCATCTGCGCGGTGGGCGAGTCGGTGACCACGACCGCCACGACGTCCCCGTCCCGGATCACCGGCGAGGCGACGACCAGCCGGCTGCGCTGCCAGGGCCACACCTGCTTGGGGTCGTGGCTGCGCCGGCTGAGCAGCGCCTCGTCGAAGGCCTCCCGCACCTCCCCTTGGCGCGGTACGAACCAGTCGCCGGGGGCGTTGGCCATCGCCGAGCCGTTGCGGTAGAAGACGCCGGCACGGATGCCGTAGACGCCGTAGTAGCTGTCCAGTTCCCTGCGCAGGGCTTCCAGGCGCTCGTCGGTGCCGGTGCGGCGCGATCCGCTGGGTCCGGCGGTGACGAACTGGGCGAGCGCGGCGAAGCGTGCCGTGTCGTCGATGCGGTCGACGACGACCTTCTGCTGCTGGGCGGCGGCCAGGCTGAGGGCGAGCGGAAGCCCGAGCGCGAGGAGGACGGCCGCCATCAGGACGATGAGCAGCGGCAGCAGCCGGGTGCGCACCCGTCCCCGCTAGGCGGCCGGGGCGACGAGCCGGTAGCCGACGCCCCGTACGGTCTCGATCAGCGCGGGCATGCGCAGCTTGGCGCGCAGGGAGGCGACGTGCACCTCCAGGGTGCGGCCGGTGCCCTCCCAACTGGTGCGCCAGACCTCGCTGATGATCTGTTCCCGCCGGAAGACCACGCCGGGGCGCTGCGCGAGCAGGGCGAGCAGGTCGAACTCCTTGCGGGTCAGCTGGATCGCCGAACCGTCCACGGTGACCTGCCGAGTGGGCAGTTCGATGCGTACGGAACCGAGGCGCAGGGCGCTCTCGCCACCGGTCGCCGGGTCCTCGTGGACGGTGCGCCTGCTGACGGCGTGGATACGGGCGAGCAGCTCCCCGGTGTCGTACGGCTTCACCACGTAGTCGTCGGCGCCCAGGTTGAGCCCGTGGATACGGGAACGGACGTCGGAGCGCGCGGTCACCATGATCACCGGGGTGCTGGTGCGCTTGCGTATCTTGCCGCAGACCTCGTAGCCGTCCTGGTCGGGCAGGCCCAGGTCGAGCAGGACCACGCCGAAGCCAGCGCCCTCGGGGACGAGCGCCTGGAGAGCCTCCTCGCCGCTGCGCGCGTGAGTGACGTCGAAGCCGTGTCGCGCCAGCACGGCGGACAGGGCCGCCGCGACATGGTTGTCGTCCTCGACGAGCAGCAGTCTCATTCCGGCCCCCTCCGGTTCAGCGGTCGTACGGTCTGGGTCCGCGCGCGATGTGCGGCTCACGCGCGCGTGCACCATGGCAGTCACGCCGATGGACTAGGACGGCGTCAAGAGCGTTCCGGTTGCCCCGTCGGTTCCGTTATCCGGCCGATACGCGCACGCGGGGAAAGTGCTACGAGACGTGTCCGTTTGCTATCGGATCGTGATGCTCAGATCTCCCTCAGATGTGATGACGCAGGTCACAGCCGCTCACTACTGTCCTCCGAAACCGAGGAGGACGGAGCCCCGAGAGCGATGACCAAAGTATCGGTGACCAAGGAAGACGTGGTCACGTCCGACGAACTGGTCGTCCTGAAGAGCGTCAACAAGCACTTCGGCGCGTTGCACGTGCTCCAGGACATCGACCTGACGATCGCCCGCGGCGAGGTCGTCGTGGTCATCGGGCCTTCCGGGTCCGGAAAGTCGACTCTGTGCCGCACCATCAACCGCCTGGAGACGATCGACTCCGGCAGCATCGCGATCGACGGCAAACCCCTGCCCCAGGAGGGCAGGGAGCTGGCCCGGCTGCGGGCGGACGTCGGGATGGTCTTCCAGTCCTTCAACCTCTTCGCGCACAAGACCGTGCTCGAGAACGTGATGCTGGGTCAGCTCAAGGTCCGCAAGACGGACAGGAAGCAGGCCGAGGAGAAGGCCCGGGCCCTGCTGGACCGGGTCGGTGTGGGCACCCAGGCCGACAAGTACCCCGCCCAGCTGTCCGGCGGCCAGCAGCAGCGCGTGGCCATCGCACGCGCGCTGGCGATGGGCCCGAAGGTCATGCTCTTCGACGAGCCGACCTCCGCCCTCGACCCCGAGATGATCAACGAGGTCCTCGAGGTCATGCAGCAGCTCGCCCGTGAGGGCATGACGATGGTCGTCGTCACCCACGAGATGGGCTTCGCACGATCGGCTGCCAACCGTGTGGTCTTCATGGCCGACGGCCGCATCGTCGAAGAGGCTGCGCCCGACCAGTTCTTCAGCAACCCGCGCAGCGACCGGGCCAAGGACTTCCTGTCCAAGATCCTGCACCACTGACGGCGCCGGGACGTCACTCCGCCACCGCCCAGCCCGATGACCCGAAGGATGTTCCAGATGAAGTTCCACAAGTCCGCCCCCGCGGCCGTTCTCGCCGCCCTCGCGCTGAGCCTGACGGCCTGTGGCGGCGAGTCCGGCAACGCCGGTGACCAGCCCGGCGGCGGGAGCACTGGGGCGAACGCGCCGAAGCTGCCGACGTACGCCGTCGCGAGCGGGGTGAAGATCGACTCCGCCACGCTGAAGAAGGCGCAGAAGGCGGGCAAGCTCGTCATCGGCGCCAAGAGCGACCAGCCGTTCCTGGGCTTCGAGGACACCACCGGCAAGCGGTCCGGCTTCGACATCGAGATCGCCAAGATGGTCGCCGCCGACCTCGGTTTCAAGCCGGAGCAGATCGAGTTCAAGACCGTGGACTCCAACGTCCGCGAGACCACCATCTCCAAGGGCGACGTCGACCTGTACGTCGGCACGTACACGATCAACGACGAGCGCAAGAAGCAGGTCGGCTTCGCGGGCCCGTACTTCCTCGCCGGCGCGGACCTGCTCGTACGCAAGGACGAGAAGGGGATCACCGGTCCCGCCTCGCTCAAGGGCAAGACCGTCTGCTCCATCAAGGGCTCGACCCCGCTGCAGGAGATCAAGAAGCCCAAGTACGGTGCGAAGACCGTCGAGCTGTCGAAGTACTCCGAGTGCGTGCAGCAGCTGCTGAACAACGAGGTCGACGCCGTCACCACCGACGACGCGATCCTCAAGGGCTACGCGGCGCAGCGCCCCGGCCAGCTCAAGGTGGTCGGCAAGCCCTTCACCAAGGAGCCGTACGGCGTCGGCATGAACAAGGACGACAAGGCCCTGCGCGACGCCGTGAACAGTGCCCTGGACAAGCACGAGAAGAACGGCGACTACAAGAAGGCGTACGACGCGACGCTCGGCCTGTCCGGCTCCGCGTACACCGAGCCGCCGGCCGTCGACCGCTACTGACGCGCCGAGCATTGTTGACGCGCCGCTGAGACGTCGCCGCCGCGGCGTCGACGCATCCGGCCGTCGCCGACCAGGCCGCCGCCGACCCGGTTTCCCGCGGGTCCGCGGCGGCGCGTCGGACCGTGCCGGCGACGCCGTCCGGCGCTTCGTCCCGGACGGGTCCTGCCCTGCCCGTACACCGCCACGAGGACCTCCCCGTGAACGTATTGCTCGACCATCTCGCGGACTTCCGCGAGGGGTTCATCGGCACCGTACTGCTGACTCTGGCCAGTGGAGTCCTCGCGATGGTGCTGGGTGTCATCATCGCGGGTTTCCGTGTCTCCCCCGTGCCTCCGCTGCGGATGTTCGGCACCGCGTGGGTCACCCTCTTCCGGAACACGCCGCTGACGCTGCTGTTCCTCATAGCGTGGTTCGTCGTCCCGGTCGTCTTCGCGCCGGGTCTGAGTCCCTGGATGAAGGCGCTGCTGGCCCTGGGCTTCTACACCTCGGCCTTCGTCTGCGAGGCGGTGCGGTCGGGCATCAACACGGTGCCCGTGGGCCAGGCGGAGGCCGCCCGCTCGATCGGCATGACCTTCTCGCAGACGCTGCGCATGATCGTCCTGCCGCAGGCGACGCGGACCGTCGTGGCGCCGCTCAGCTCCATCTTCATCGCACTGACCAAGAACTCGGCCATCGCGGGCGCGTTCAGTGTCACCGAACTGTTCGGCTGGCAGAAGACGATGAGCGATCAGGGCTACGCCATCGCCTGGATCTTCCTGTGGGTGGCCCTGGGCTACCTCGTCATCACCTTCTCGATCAGCGGCCTGTTCCGGCTGCTGGAGCGCCGTCTGGGGGTCGCGCGATGACTTCGAGCGTTCTGTACGACGCGCCGGGCCCAAAGGCCCGGGTGCGCAACCGCCTCTACACGGTGCTCGGTTCGCTGGCGCTGGCCGGCCTGCTCGCCTTCGTCGTGTACCGGCTGGATGTCAAGGGCCAGCTGGATCCGAAGGTCTGGAGCATCTTCAACAACGCCGGTGTGCGCACCATGATCCGCGACGGTGTGCTGACCACGCTGAAGGTGTTCGCCGTGGCCGGCACGCTGTCCCTGCTGCTCGGCCTGCTGCTCGCCGTGGCCCGGGTGTCCGAGCACCGGGCGGTCCGCTGGTTCGCGACCGGATTCATCGAGCTGTTCCGCGCGGTCCCGCTGCTCATCACCATCTACGCCCTGTGGGTGCTGTTCCTCAGCTACAAGGGCGACCTCGGGGTCATCGGGGACAATTCCGCCTTCTGGGGCCTGGTCGTCGGCCTGACCGTCTACAACGGCTGCGTGCAGGCCGAGGTGTTCCGGGCGGGCATCAACGCCGTGCCCCGGGGCCAGGTCGAGGCCGCTTACGCGCTCGGTCTGCGCAAGTACCAGGTGATGACGACCCTGTTGCTGCCGCAGGCGGTCCGCTCCATGCTGCCGACCATGATCAGCCAGCTGGTGGTCACCCTGAAGGACACCTCGCTCGGCTACGTCATCACCTACACCGAGTTGCTGTACGCCACCCGGCAGATGGCCGGCAACATCATCGTCAACGGGGAGAACCCGTACACGGCGGTCACCATCGTCGCCGGCGCGATCTACGTGGCGATGTGCCTCGCGCTCTCCTCGCTCGCGACCTGGATCGAGCGGCGGGGCCGCCGTACGAGGACGGGTGTCGCCGTCGCGGCGGCGGCCGAGCCGGCCGAGCAGCCGGCGGTGCTCGACGCCGTGGGCGAGGGCGACCAGGTGGTGCAGTAGCCGGGAAGTGAGGGTGCGGGCGGCAGCGGGTCGCGCCGCCCGCACCCGCTTCACACGGCTGTCACCTCTTCGCGACGGGCTTGATGACGACCGTGGCCGACATGTCCGCGGGATCCTGATGGACGGCCAGTGTGACGTTGGCGTTCATGTCACCTATGGGCGTGAGCAGGATCGACTTGTTGCAGCCCTTGGTCGACGACTGTTCGGTGTCGTAGCCGGACCCCCACTTGACGGACGCGCGGGCCCGCCAGATGGCACAGCCGGGGAAGGTGATGCGGATCGTGTGCTCACGCAGGTTGGGCAGCGAGGTGCTGCGGTACTGCTTGTCGACCCAGGTGTACTTGGTGGGGAAACCGCCGACCTTGATGGTGCCGGACACCTTGCCGAGATAGATCTCGGAG
This sequence comes from Streptomyces sp. NPDC007205, assembly GCF_040634095.1. NCBI lineage: Bacteria > Bacillati > Actinomycetota > Actinomycetes > Kitasatosporales > Streptomycetaceae > Streptomyces > Streptomyces sp. NPDC007205. The sequence continues at coordinate 46,264 of NZ_JBEYEW010000040.1, read as the reverse complement.
GGGCCGTCCGCGAACGCGGTAGGTGTGGCCAGGACGGAAGCCAGGACCGCCGTGCCGAGAAGCATGGCCGCGCGACGCTTCACCTTCGTACCTTCATTGGTGCGCATGAACAAACTCCTTCAGGGACCTCGCGCAGGGAGCACCCGGACGCGAGGAGGGCGTGAGCTTTACGGTGGGAATCGGACTATGCCGGGTATTCGCCCCAGTTCCAGTGCCATGTGTCCTTGTACACCGGCGTCAAATGGCTGTCGCCGATCCTGTAGACGACTTTCGCCTCGGCGTAGAAGGACTTGCACTGGTTCTTCGGCGGCAACGCCTTCGTCAGGGTTTCCACGGGCGCCTTAGCGCGCATAACACTGTCGCGATAGACCAGCTTGGCCCGCCCGGACGGGGACTTGCAGTAGATCTGCCCACCGAGGTTGTCGACCTGCCGCCCCCTGGGGCAGCCCTTGGCCGTCTGGAACCACACCTTGAGGTATTTGCCGAACTGGTCCGAGTCGTACCAGACCTTGAGTTCCGGGCTGCCGCAACTGACCTTGAGCCCCGGAGCGGGCGCGGCAGCCGCTTCCGCCGGCACGCTCGCCGCTCCCATGGTCAGCATACTGACGGCCGCGGCCGCTGCCCACACCGCACCGCGTCGACCCACATTGGCCATCTGAATTCCGTTCCTTTCGCTCAGGCTTGCGAAGCGCCTCCATCCTGCGTTCCGGGATACGAAGCGATGACCCCCCATTCGGGGGATCGCGAAAAACTGCCCCCTAAGACGGGGATTGACACCACAACGGAGCGTGCACCAAAAGGAACTTGACGCATGGCAGCGCCAATCGGGAGGATCACCCGAGCGTCGCCCGCCATGACTGAGCGAGTGCGATGTCACACGTTCCGTTGCGTACGCACAGAGCCACACGGGGGTCGGCATGCTGCGGGTGGGAATCATTGACGACAGATCACTCTCACGCGCGGGGCTGCGCGGAATGCTCCATTCCCTGGCACCGGACACATTCCGGAATATGAGGCTCAGCGTCGTGGCCGAGGGAAAGCGTGCCCACACGGCCGCACTGGTGCGGGCCACCCGCCCGGATCTCCTGGTCTGCGGTGACACATGCGGCAAGGACTCCCTGGCGCTGGTGGAGACCGTCGCCCGCCTTACGGCGCCCCCCGCCGTCCTGGTCATCGCGGAGCGCATCACGGAACGGGACGCCCGCACCCTTCTCGCCCATGGCGCGGCCGGTGTCCTGCTGCACCGCTCCGCGCGCAAGCACCTCACCTGGGCCCTCACCGCCGTCACCAAGGGCAGCCGCGCGCTCTCCCCCGAGATCGCCGACGCGATCATCCACGGCTGCCCCGCCCCGCCCCGCTCCCCGCACGGCGCTCATGAACGCGTGGCCGGCCTCAGTTCACGCGAGCGCGAGGTCCTGGCCCTCCTCAGCGACGGCCTCCCCAACCGCGCCATCGCCCAGGCCCTGTACATCAGTCCGGAGACGGTCAAGGACCATATCCGTACGCTGTGCGGGAAACTGCGTGTCGACAATCGAATGCACGCCGCCCGTATCGCCTGGCAGGCCGGTGTCGCCGACTGACCACCACTCAGCCGTATGACGGCCGACGTCACTTGACGCAAGCACGCGCACTGGGTTGCATACGTTCTGTGATCGTGCACCCTGCTTCACCCTTCTGTTCACCCACCGCCGTCAGGACACCGCTGCGGGCAGGGGGCGCCACGCCGTGGAACCGGTGATCATCATCGGAGCGGGGCCCGTCGGGCTCGCGCTCGCCCTGGCGCTGGCCCGCCAGGAGGTGCCGTCCGTCGTCCTGGACGAGGGCCCCGGCAAGGACGAACCCCGCCCGGCGCGCACCGTCGTCCTGCGCGAGGACACGGCCGCCCTGCTGGAACGGTTGACCGGGGTGGCGCTCGGTGAGCACGGCGTGCGCTGGGCCGGATGGCGGTCCCTGCGGCGCAAGCAGGTGATGAGCGAGATCACCTTCACCGAGGCCGCCCCCGCCGCCCCGCTGCACATCGCCCAGCATGTGATCACCGGTGCCCTGCGCGCGGCCGTCGCCGACGAGCCACTGGTGAAGACGGCCGTGGACAGCCGCCTGGACGCGATCGAGCAGGACCGTTCCGGCGTCATCGCGCACACCCGTGGCCCCAAGGGCACCTGGTGGCGAGGCAGTTACCTGGTCGGCTGCGACGGACCCCGCTCCACCGTGCGCAAACTCCAGGACATCCGCTTTCCCGGCCGTACGGCGGTGGAGCGGCACGCGGTCGCCGCGCTGCGGGTGGAACTTCCGTGGCAGGGCCGGGCGTTGCTCCATCGGATGCCGCCGTGGCGGCAGTCCGGGCCCTCGGCCGCGGAGGTGACCGCCCGCCCCCTCCCGGACGGCGTGTGGCGCCTGGACTGGCTGCTGCCACCGGGCAAGGAGCTGGTCACGCCCGAGATCCTGGTGGCCCGGATCCGCGAGACCCTCGCGGCCTGGGCGGACGGCTCCACACCGCTGTACGAGCTGCTCGACACCGGGGTTCACACGGTGCACCACCGGCTGGCCCGCCGATGGCGCGCCGGCCGGGTCCTGCTCGCCGGGGACGCGGCCCATCTGCTCGGCGCACTCGGCACCCAGGGGCTCGACGAGGGCCTCCGGGACGTCGACAACCTCGCCTGGAAGCTGGGCGTGGCCTGGCACCACGGCCCGCACGAGGCGCTGCTGGACAGCTACCAGGCCGAGCGGCGCGCGCTGGTCGCCGCCCGGCTGCGCGCCGCCGACCAGGTGCTGCCGGTGCTGCGCGGCGCCGGCGGGCTGCGTCAGATGGTTCCTGGCACCGCCCGGAACCACGATGTACTGCTCACGGACGGTCACCTGGGGCGCGGATCTCTCGGCGCGCCGGGGGCGTACGCCGACTCCCCGCTGGCGCCCCGGCATCTGGAGGCCGAGATCCCGGTCGACACCCCGCCCGGCGCGCAGGTCACCGACGTACGGGTCACCGCGGAGGACGGTTCCTTCGTACAGCTGCGCGACCGGCTCGGCCGCGGCTCCCTGCTCGTCGTGCTGATCGCGCCGGGCACGGGTGTGTGGGACCGCAAGCACTGGGTCTCCGCCGGGGTGATGCCCCGGCTCGCCGCCGCGGTGACCGCGCTGCCGCACCCTGCCGAGCTGCTGGTCGCCGAGAGCTACCCGGGCGCGCCGGCGCACAGTGTGCTGCTCGTACGCCCCGACGGCCACCTGGTCACCGCACTGAGCGGGGTCCGCCCGGCCGACCTGTACGCGGCGGCGGAGGCGACGCTGGGCGGCGCGGTGAAGGAGAACGAGGCGGTGAAGGAGAACGAGAAGGAGGAGTCGGAGGCGGAGGGCCAGGCGGAGGGCCAGGCGGAAGCCCGTTCCGGAGTGCGCTGACCGTGTGCCCCGTCGCCCTCCGTCCACATGGTGACAGTGAGTTGACCGAAGTGCACCGACATGCTGTACTCCGGACCATGACCGACACCCGCGTGCGCCTGTGGCGGAGGGTCCATATGGACCTCGTCCGCTATGCGGGCTGCGTGTGTCGCCCGTCCTGCTGAATTCGCCTCCCCTTTTCCGGGCGCCGTCGCGCGCCCGTTCCGCGAACGCTCTTCAGGACGGTGTGTGTACGTGTCTGTGCCCTCCCCTTCCGTCTCGCCTGCCGTCGGCTCGGCACCCGCGCAGGCGGACCTCCTCGACTTCGTGCGGCGTACGGCCGCCGACGCCGAGCTGATCGCCTCCCTTCCACTCGATCCGGAGGGCCGCACCTGGGTGCGGCTGAAGGGGCCGGGCGGCAGCGAGGCCTGGCTGATCGGCTGGCCGCCCGGCACCGGCACCGGCTGGCACGACCACGCCGACTCGGTCGGCGCGTTCCTCACGGCCTCCGGCGAGCTCAGGGAGAACTCGCTCGCCGCCCGGCTGCCGACCGACGGCTGGAAGACCCTGGAACTCGCCGAGGACGTGGACCGCGGACGCCGGCTGCCGGCCGGCCAGGGCCGCGCCTTCGGCCGTCACCATGTCCACGAGGTCCTCAACGAGTCCCTCGACCGACACGCGATCTCCGTCCACGCCTACTACCCGCCGCTGCCGCGCATCCGCCGCTACAGTCGCACCGGCCAGGTTCTGCGCCTGGAGCAGGTCGAACGCCCGGAGGACTGGCAGTGAGCGGCACCATCGGCCAACCGCCGGTCGGTATCGACGAGTTGCTGGAGCGGGTGCGCGCGAACTACCGGCGCATCAAGGCACATGAGGCGCACGCGGCGGCGCGGACGGGCCAGGCGCTGCTGGTCGACATCCGGTACGCGGCCCTGCGAGAGCGGGACGGGCTGATTCCCGGGGCACTCGTCATCGAGCGCAACGAGCTGGAGTGGCGCCTCGATCCGCAGGGCAGCCACCGCGTCCCCGAGGCCACCGGCCACGATCTGCGCGTCGTGGTGATCTGCAACGAGGGCTACGCGTCCAGCCTCGCCGCCGCCTCCCTCCACCAACTGGGCCTGCACCGGGCAACGGACCTGGTGGGCGGCTTCCAGGCGTGGCGGGCAGAGGGACTCCCGGTGGAGCCGGCGAGCGCCTGATCCGGGACGATTCGGGGGCCCGGCTCCTGCTCTCCTTCGCCGTGGCCACCGTCACCGCCCGTACCCGGAACGCCGCCCGCCCCGCAAGCGCGCTGCGGTCAGTTCTCCAGGCGGACAGGCATCAGTATCGAAAAGGTGTCCTCGGTGTCGGTCCGTCGGATCGCCAGGGGCGCCGTAGGGGCACCGAACTCCAGGATCAGCTGCTCCTGGTCTCCGGCGGCGAGGGCATCCAGCAGGAACTCGCGGTTGACGGCGACGTGGTCCTTGCCGTCGTCACCGTCACCACAGACGATCACCACGCCGTCGGCCCCCACCTTGAGCACGCTGAGGTCACAGGAAACACCGTCCTGCCCGCGCACCTCGCTTGCACGAACGGGGCCGGTTTCCACCGCCTCCCGGAAAGCCGTGACATCGACGAGGGCGCGGCGCCCTGCCGGCAGGCGGACGAGGCGGCGGTAGTCAGGGAAGTCGTGATCGAGGCACTGGCCAGCGGCCTGACGGTCCCCCGTCTCCAGGGCCACGCGGTCACCGTCCACAGTGAGCTGGACGGACGCGTCGTCGCTCAGCAGCGCCCGCATCGCGTCGGCGAGCGGGGACGGCACGATGACCTGCACACGAGGTCCGCCATGGCCAGTGGTTCCGGCTTGTGCGACAGCCATCCGGTACCGGTCGGTGGCCACGACCTGCAGTGCCTCACCCTCGATGTCGAACAGGAGGCCACCGAGCATCGGCAGCTCCGGGTCGGTACTGGCGGCGAAGCGGACCGCGTCCACCGCGGCGGCCAGCTCGGGTGCGGAGACGGCCAGCCGGGCAGTGGCGGTGCGGAGCATGGTCATGGGACTCTCCCTGTATTCGAGTAGCGCTCGGAGCGTGGAGAACTCACTGCGGGCATCGGACAGCCCCAGTTCAAGGCGGCGCAGATGTGCCTGAAGCAGCTTCCGTACCAGGTCGGTGTCCGCGCTGGACCAGCCGGCCAGCACCAGCCGAATGTCCGCCAACGGCATACGCGCCCGGCGCAGCCGAGCCAGCAATCGGGACTCTTCAAGCTGCCCGGGGCCGTACCAGCGGTAGCCGCTCACGGGATCCACCCAGGTCGGGACCAGCACGCCGGCACCGTCGTAGAACCGCAGGGCGCTCACACTCAGGCCACTGTCCCGGGCCATCTCACCAATACTGCGCATCTCGCTCTCCACACCCAGAACTCTGAGCCCTCCACCAAGTCGAGGGTCAACAGCCGGCCGATGGACGTCAGGCAGGACGAACGGTCGGTGCCGAAAAGCGCGCAGGTCAGACGTCGCTGTCGCAACAGATGACCAGCGTGGCTGGTGACACGGTTCTTACCGGCAGCCCGAGTAGGCGCGGGCGAACCCGCTGCCGAGCGAGGTGGCGAGGAACAGGACGGACAGCACCTCGGTGCGCAGCATGCGGAGCACCTGACGGCGCGTCGCACCGGCGAGGCGGGGCATCGGCATCGGCATCGGCATCGGCCGGCGAAAGAATCCGCAGCCCCGGGAACTCACGGCGAGACCCGCGATCCGTAGCCCGCCGCCCCGAGGGCTCAGTAGTCCCCTTCTCCGAGGAACTCCGTGTCCTCGCCCTCTTCCTCCAGGGCCTGGCGGACGACGCGGAGGGCCATGCCCTCGGGGTAGCCCTTGCGGGCGAGCATGCCGGCGAGACGGCGGATCCGCTTGTCGCGGTCGAGGCCTCGGGTGGCACGCAGTTTGCGGGCCACCAGCTCGCGGGCCGTCGCCTCCTCCTGCTCGGAGTCGAGCTGGGAGACGGCCTCGTCGATCAGCGCGGAGTCGACCCCTTTGGTGCGCAGCTCCTGGGCGAGCGCCCGGCGTGCGAGCCCCCGGCCGTGGTGCCGGGACTCCACCCAGGCGTCCGCGAACGCGCTGTCATTGATCAGCCCGACCTCCTCGAACCGCGACAGCACCTCCTCGGCCACGTCTTCGGGGATCTCCCGCTTGCGCAGGGCGTCCGCGAGCTGCCTGCGGGTGCGCGGGGTCCCGGTGAGCAGGCGCAGGCAGATCGCCCGTGCCCGCTCAGCCGGGTCCCCTGAAGACTCCCCCCGCTCGGCCCTCGACGAGGAAGGGGCGCCTTCGTCCTCATCGGGCGCGTCCCCGAAGCCGCGCCGCCGCCGGCCACGCCCCCGGCCGCCGCGCGGGCCGCCGCCACTGCCGGAGCCGCGGCCGGGCGAGCCACCCCCGTGCGGCTCGCCGCCCGGGCCGCGCAGGCGGGCGTGGCCGTCATCGCCATGTCCCCCGGCTCCGCGGTACTCGTCGTGCCCGTCGTCACCGTCGTAACCATCGGCCCGGTATCCGTCGTCACCGCCCAAGGCGGAGTCCGCGTAGCCCCCGGTGCCCCTCCCCCGTGGGGCGCCGGGGGTGACGTACTCGTACTCGGCCCAGTCGGTTCGTCGTGTCACGGGTCAGCTCTTGGCTGCGGCGGCCTTGGGCTTGGTGGCCTTGGCGGCTGCCGGGGCAGACACGGTCTTGGCGTCGTCGGTGGCCGGGGTGGCGACCGCTGCGTCCGCGCCCGGCTCGGCCGCGGGCTCCTCCGGCCGGACGCCGACGCCCAGCTTCTCCTTGATCTTCTTCTCGATCTCGTTGGCCAGGTCGGGGTTGTCCTTGAGGAAGTTGCGCGCGTTCTCCTTGCCCTGGCCGAGCTGGTCGCCCTCGTAGGTGTACCAGGCGCCGGCCTTGCGGACGAAGCCGTGCTCCACGCCCATGTCGATCAGACCGCCCTCGCGGCTGATGCCCTGACCGTAGAGGATGTCGAACTCGGCCTGCTTGAAGGGCGGGGCGACCTTGTTCTTGACGACCTTGCACCGGGTGCGGTTACCGACCGCCTCCGTGCCGTCCTTCAGCGTCTCGATGCGGCGGATGTCGATGCGCACCGAGGCGTAGAACTTCAGCGCGCGGCCACCCGTCGTGGTCTCCGGGGAGCCGAACATCACGCCGATCTTCTCGCGGAGCTGGTTGATGAAGATCGCGGTGGTCTTGGACTGGTTGAGCGCGCTGGTGATCTTCCGCAGGGCCTGGCTCATCAGACGGGCCTGCAGACCGACGTGACTGTCACCCATCTCGCCCTCGATCTCCGCACGCGGTACGAGCGCGGCGACGGAGTCGATGACGATGAGGTCGAGCGCGCCGGAGCGGACGAGCATGTCCACGATCTCCAGCGCCTGCTCACCGTTGTCCGGCTGGGAGAGGATCAGGTTGTCGATGTCGACGCCGAGCTTGCGCGCGTACTCGGGGTCGAGAGCGTGTTCGGCGTCCACGAAGGCGACCTGCCCGCCGGCCTTCTGCGCGTTCGCCACCGCGTGCAGGGTCAGGGTCGTCTTACCGGAGGACTCCGGTCCGTAGATCTCCACGACACGGCCGCGCGGCAGGCCACCGACGCCGAGGGCGACGTCGAGTGCGGTCGACCCGGTCGGGATGACCTCGATGGGCTCCCTCGACCGCTCGCCCATGCGCATGACCGCGCCCTTGCCGAATTGTCGTTCAATCTGTGCGAGCGCGGCGTCGAGCGCCTTCTCGCGGTCGGTTCCTGCCATGGGTTCCACCCGGTTTGCTTGAGTCGATCGCTTCACGTCAAAGACGCTAACGCCTGCCACTGACAATGCGCCCCGACGCAGGCCCAGCCTGTGGATAACCGAGGGACTTCTTCCCGCAAAACGGGACGAAATCCACTGCCGAAAGCCTTGCCTGAGCCTCCATGAGAATGGATGTTCGATTTACGTGTCAAGCGCACCAGGCGTGGCGCCGCATGCCCTCGCGCATGGCCGTGGAGAGCCCCTTCGGCACCACGGTGTCCATGACGCTCGCGATGGGGGGCACTCGACGGCGGCACCGGCGCTCCGAGGCCCGCCGGCCCTACGAGTCCTACGACTCCTCCGCCTCCGGCGGTCCGGCCCGCAGCCGGCGTATGCGTGCCGGCATCCCGGGACGGCCGGGCCTCCGGCCACGGTGACCGTGCACCCTGGGATCGTCCGTGACGGCGTACCGCTTCACATACGCCCCGAGGAAGGCCTGGAGGGTGGCGACCGCCGGGATGGCGATCAGCGCACCGACGGCTTGTTGAGGAAGTCGGCGTTACAGACCACGCAGGCCATGCCGTCCGCCTGCCGGGCGTTCAGGTGCCAGAAGTAGCGCTCCATCACGTGTCACCTCCCGCAGACTTGCCGCGCGGACCGGCCGCCGGAGCCGGAGCGGAGCCGCCGGCCGAGCCCTACACGGGCGTGATCGCAGCAGCCCGGTAGGACGTACCGGACCGGCCGTCGATCTCCCAGTCGGTGGCCCACAAGTCCGTGACCCTGACCTCACAACCCTCCGTGATGCCCTGAGGCAGGCCGCTGGTCACCACGTGGATTTCGTCCAGCCGCCGCCCTTCCAGCTGACGCACCACGAGACCCGTGATCCACAGCGGGTTTCCCTCACGGTCGCACCGCTGATCACCCTCAAGCGTGGTGCGCGGTTCCGGAGCGATCAGGCACCGGATCGTGCCCAGCCGCCTCGTGTCGATCGGCTTGTTGATCAAGACGGTTCACCTCATCCCGCATCACACCGACCAAGCCACTTATCCGGATGAGTGCCCGTATACTTGGCGTCAGGCGGGCAACCACTTATCCTCATGAGTGCGCGATACCACGCACCACCGACAAGGGCCACTGACAAGCAACTCAGACCGAAGCCCGTCCGAGTACCTACACCCCCGACCCGAGAAGGACACCAGCCATGGCAGCCCGAGAGCACATCGAACGCGCCCCGTCCATGTACTTGCAGGTAGCGCAGCGCATGGCCACCGACATCACACGAGGCCGCTACCAAGCCGGCGATCTCCTGCCGTCCGAGTCGGAAATGGTGAAGATGTACGGCATCGGCAAGCACACGGCCCGTGCCGCCGTTGCCGAGCTGCGCCGTATGGGACTGGTGGAGTCGTTGCAGGGTAAGGGCAGCAGGGTGCTTCCCACCGGGGGAGTTCTCCCCGCCACCCGTGTTGACCGGTCCATCCAGCGCACCACAAAGGGCAGTTGGCACCTACCGGAGATGGTGGAGACGGAGCCGGCGGCCGTCACCAGGACCGCGCTGGACGGGCCCCCGGCGCTTCTCTTGGACCAGCAGGACCAGGACGCCATCAACGTGGACCGCCTGATCCACGATCCGGCCACCGGTGCCCGCATGGCTCACCGTGTTCTGATCCCGATGGCCACCGCCGCCGAGGTGCCCACTTTGGCCGAGCAGCCAGACGCCGAGATCATCGACCTCTACCGTCAGCTTGCCGAGGCCGGACTCAGCCTGTCGTTCACCGAGCACGTCACCGCCCGCGCCCCTTATCCCGACGAGCGGACCGCACTCGGACTCACCGACGCCAGCCCCCTCCTGATCACCTACCGCATCACCGCCGATGCCGACCAGGACCGCCCGTTGCTGTGCGAGGAGCTCAAAGCCCCCGCCGCCACCTGCCAGCTCACATTCCCCGTCACGCCGACGAAGGCACCCGCCAAGCGCACCGCCCGCCGACGATCCGAATCGGAGTAACTTCTCTTTACTTGCTCAAGGGCGCGCCTTCGGCGCGCCGGGCGGCCCTGCCGCCCCGGCCGGGCATGCGGCCTTCGGCCGGTCCCGTCCGGACGACAGCCGCCCGACACCACCACCGCACCCCACCAAGCAAGAAGCCCCCCGCGGAATCATCGCGGGGGGCTCTGTCGTCTGTCCTGCCGGCCACCGGGGAAGCGAGCTACACGACCGCCAGGCCCTACGCTCCCCCACCACGGGCGCCAACTCGAAAACGGACCTACGGTAGTTCGTAGGGCGCCAACGCCGCTCACCGTGACGTACAGCGCCGTGACGAACGGAGCAGCGGACGGAATCACCACGAGGCCCCAATCACCCTTCGAGTGGGATGGTCAGGTTTCACGGTACGGCGGCAGTCGTCGCACGTTAGGTATGGCGCCTCACTTCATGAGAACGGAGATCCCATGCGAGTCCGCTCGATGGTCACTGCCCTGTTCCTAGCCGGCACGGTCGTCATCCCCTTGTCCGGCAGTAGCGCCGCAGCGGCCAGCAAGTCAGCCGCCGCCTGCCGGGAAGGAGCCATGTTCGCCGCCGGCCAGGGGTACTACACCTGCGCCCAGGGCCAGTACGTCTACAGGGATTGTGGCCCCGGCACTCATGCCGTCCAGCAGGGTCAGGACAACGTCTTCTGCGACTACGACAGGTAATGACCGGCAGGACCGCTCTTGCTACATAGCCAAGTGGGTTGCGGGCGGTGGTACCAGGGGCGCTACAGCGCGCCCCTGGACCCCGCCCACGCGTGGCAACCTCACGCGCGAAGAAGGTTTCGTCGTGGTCCGGGCCCGTGCGCGCGTGATGTCACCACGCACGCGATCTCACACGGTACCGCCGTCGAGGGGTGCCGAGCCGACCTCGCCCGTCAGCCGGCCAAGGGCCGCCCGGGACTCGGCTCTGTCCAGAACTGGGCGACAAGTGATCACCGCTAGGCTCGCCACCGGGGACCGCCACTGCCTCCGCAACAGCGTCGTGGACCGCTAGTGCCTGGTCCACCCCAGTCAGCTCAAACACCCGCCTCAGCCCAGGTGGCACACATGCCAAAGCCAGGGATCTGCCGTTGTTCACTGCCATCCGGTTCGCCACCAGGAATGCGTTCAGCCCTCCGAATCACAGAACGTCACTCCTGACAGGTCTAGAACCACATGGGGATTCCGCGCGGCCATGAGGTCACCGAAGAGCGCCACATAGGTAGGCCTGGTCAAGTAGTCCATCTCGCCGATGACCCTGCCTACCAGGCAGTTACCCACGAGAGTCCTCGTGATCGAGGGCGCTTCCGACACAACGACCAACCGCTTCCACACCGGCAAAGGCGCTGCGAGCCCAACGCCCGCACGTCGCCTTCCCCGATTCTCGTCCGTGAAGCCACCTAGGGCAGTGTGAGGAGAGAGGGCAGACCGCTACCGTCCGACCCTCCCGCGCCTTCGGCCATCGCGCATGCGTCGGGTGCCCACACCCGCCCACCGCGCATTCCACGGCGGCGTGGTCGGCCTGTTCAGCACCGCAGCGATGAGGCCCTGGGTCGGTCACGGGGCGGACTGACCTGCAAGATCCATCTGGCGAGCGAGGGCGGCCGACGCCCGCTCGCCTTCGTCATCACACCAGGTCAGTGGGGAGATGCCCCACAGCTGATCCCGGTTCTCGAACGCATCCGTGTGCCCCGCTCAGGCGGAGGACGTCCGCGGACACGGACCGACCACCTGGGCGGCGATAAGGCGTACAGTTCCCGCCGTAATCGGCGCTACCTGCGACGGCGACAGATCAAGCACACCATTCCCGAGCGCAGAGACCAGCGGGCCAACCGCCAGAGCCGAGGCAGCGCGGGCGGCCGGCCCACCGGCTTCGACAGCGCGATGTACAGGCGTCGCAACGAAGTCGAGCGAACGATCAACGTCCTGAAGGGCTTCCGGGCCGTATTCACCCGTTTCGACAAGCGCGCCTACGTCTTCCACGGCACCGTGACCGTTGCTGCCTTACGTCTCTGGCTCCGCTCGTGAATCACTAGCCTCTAGCAGGGCACGCCTACCTGGTAGGACCGCTGGCCGGAGTCGATGTCGTTGCTGCTGTCGGTCCAGTACGGGCCGTTCTGGTGGAACGTCATGGTGACGCTGTAGGTGCCGCAGGCGCTGAGGGCCGCAGGTGAGCCGCCACTGGCCGAACCGCTGGCGGACCCTTGCGTGACGGGGTTGGGGGTGGCGTAGTTTCCCGGCTGGCCGCTGATGCTCACCGAGCCGGTGGCGTTCCACTTGGCGGGGTAGGTCGATGAAGCGTTGTACCAGGAACCGCCGTACTGGTACTGGTCGTTGCTGGTCTTCACGATGACCTGATTGCCGCCGGAGGCGAAGCGCAGGCACACCTGTACCTGAGCGTAGGTGTAGCTGCCTCCGCCGTAGAAGGACTCGGCCGGTCCGCAGTAGTCACCCGCCGGGACAGCGACGGCGCGCTGTTCCGCTGCAACGGCGGGCATGGTGAGGACGGACCCGGACAGTGCCAGCATGGCGACGCCCAGGCTGGCCGCCACTTTCCGGGACCGCTGCCCGGACGCGGTGGGAGTTGCGGTGGGGTGGACGGTGGCTGGTCTGGTGCGTCGTGAATGCTGCATGAGCCGCCTTCTGGATCGCGTACCGCCCCTTGGTTGCAGGGTGTGTCCAGGACAGCAGACCCGTTAACCACATGGTGTCCCTATCTGCCTATTTCATCCGTGAGGGTGGGTATGGCCACTGCTGTACGCATCCCCATCTGTCATCACCGAGTGTCTGGCTCAGGAGCCACACATACCGATCCCGAGCCGTGTCAGCCGTAGGCGAGAATCCGGTGAGCCTTCCCGATTCGCGGGGCAGTCCCTAGGCCTGCCCGGCGAGGGGATGCCTTCACGTCTCGGCGCGGCGGAACTTACGGTTTGTGGGTTACCCAGAGCAGTTCCGCCGGCCAGCGGTGTGCCCAGTCGGGTGGGTCGGTTTCGTTGTAGCCGTTGGGTGTTCCGAGTTCGGGCCGCGGCTCGATGAGGTCGTCGATGATGAGACCCGCGCCGCGCAGGACCTTGACCCAGTCGCCGTAGGTGAGCTGATAGCTGGTCGCGCCGTCGTCTTCGGTGATGGTGTTCAGCCCGAAGTAGTCCTGCTGCAGCGTCGTGGTCACGCGGCTGGCGGCTTCGTCGTAGCAAGCTTCGAACCATGGGCTGGCGACGTTGAACACCAGTCGCCCCCCTCGGACCAAGACGCGTGCGGCCTGCGGGACGGCCAGGTGCGGGGGCGCCCAGCTGAGCCCACCGAAGTCGCAGAACACCAGGTCGAAGCTGTCGGCGGCGAAGGGGAGTTGTTCGGCGGCGCCCTGCACTAGTGGGTAGCGGGCTGCTCCCATCGCGCGGGCCGCTGCGGCGAGTTGGGCTTCGGACAGGTCGAGCCCGACCACGGTGGCGCCCTCGGCGGCGAGCGCCCTGGACCACTGGCCGGCGCCGCAGCCGAGTTCGAGGACGCGCTTGCCGGTGACGTCGCCCAGGGCGTGCAGGTGCGCGTCGGGGATGGAGTACATGCCCCACAGCCGGGGTGCGGCGCCGATTTGCGGGTCGTGCTCGTGCTGGTAGGCGCTGCTGATCTGGTTCCAGAGCCGCCGGTTGGCGGGGATGCTGTCCACGTGCCGACTCCAGCACTGCCTGCCGGGGGCGGTCAACACGATTGGGGCACTGGCCTGCCCTCGGCTCGGTCCGGCCCTGGCTCGGCCCATGATCCGCCGGACGAGCCCTAGTTCCGGCACGTCCGTGCATGCCGCTCAGCGGCGAACCGGGCAGGGCCCGCACCCGTGATCAGGATCGGCCGTCGGCACCCTTCGCACCGGATGAACTCCCCGCGCCGATCCGTCTCGACCCACACGCGCGAGCCCTTTGCCGTGCGCCAATCGTCCCGCCTCACCCCGTCTTCCCTTCCCTCTCGTTCCAGCACTAGCGCGAGCAACCGAGCACCCTCCGGACGCAGCCACACCACCGGTTCACCGTGCGCCCCCGCATGGGGTATCGCCCGCACCACCCGAGCGGCCATGCCAAGTTCGCCTAACCTGTCGTTCAGTTCCTGGGCCGCCTCCCAACCATCACTTCAACCCACTGGAGTGACTCAGTAGAGGAATTCCTCCGTCACCCACCCGACATAACCGGCCGGTAGGCCACCTGCCGAATCGGTCTGCAGCATCACCTCGTCCCAGACCTGACCCGTCCCGTCGTAGGCGGAGGTGATGACCTGCACCGGCTCACCCTCATAGATCAGACCGAGTATCGACCGATCCGCTCCCGGACCCGTGCGCACCCGCAGCCCATCCACCGTCGCCGACTTGAACACCGACCGGTCCGCGGGATACACCGCACCCGCCCCGCCGGAGCCACCCGACGAATACCCCGGATCCACCGGCATGGCCGATGCCGCCGAGACGCCCACCAGGCCGACACCGGCCACCAGCGCACCCGACACCACCAGCGCCCGCAGAGCCTTACGCCCCATGATCGAAATCCCTTCAACTCGAAGAGGGCGGGCAGCCGCCGACCCATCAGCCTGACAACCACTCATCCGGATGAGTGACCAGCATCGACCATCCTGAGACGAGAGGTCAACCACTTATCCGGATGGGTCGGTCCGCACTGGGCGTCCCGTTGACCGCCAAGGAAGGCAGGGTTCGGTTTGGTTGCGTCTTTAATCTCAGGCCGAGAATTAGGAATTACTTCCGGAATCAATCATTCCACCCTCAATTCTCCCTCAAGCTGATTGACGTGCACATTGCGTAGTCGCTAGATTCTTCTCCGTTCACCAGTACGAAAATTTCGGTTCAAGCAGTGAGGTGACTGCTTGACGGTCGAGATTTTCGTGCCGATAGTGAAATTCTGCTTTCACGCCTCTCGTGATATCAGTCAGTTTCACGAAACTCCGCACCCATGACCAAGGTGCGGAAAGGGCGTTCGCATCGCAACCCTAAGGGGAGTAATGAAGCGCACAGCAAGGGTTGGCATGCTCGTCGGCGCCGTCGCCATGGGGGCCGTGTTGGGGCTTAATTCAGCGACGCCGGCGCTGGCCCAGAGTGGGACAGCTGCTTCCGCCGCAAGCCCCGTCAGTCAATTCTTCGAGCCTGGGGCAAAGGTACCTGGAGATCTCTTTAAGCCCGGCGCCCAGTTGACGATCAAGCGGAACGCTGACTACGCACGATCAGTCAAATTGGATCCCGCCAGCTCGCAGGCTGCGCCCATCGATATGGGTGAGGCGTGCCACACTGAAGTGATTTCGAAGACGTCCGGCAGCGGACCGACCACTCTGGTGCTGTCGGTCAATAAGGAGCGATCTGTCGTACTCAACGGCCAGGGCGGGATCAGTCTGGGTGCGATCTCTGCCTCTGTGGGATTTAGTGTCACGAAAGCCTACAGAGTGACGAACGAGACCCGCTATGAGGTCCCCAAGGGCAAGTTCGGCACTGTCGAGGCGTACACTCTCATGCACCACTACCGGGCCAGGGTCACGATGCGCCCGTACTTGGGGGTGGTCGACGTGTATAAGCCAGTTGGTGTCTGCTTCAACCAGTGGGCGGAATAGCTAGCAGCCGACAACCGTAGCATGTGAAAGGGTGACTCCAATGGCGAGGGTAATTCGAAATCTTGCCCTAGGGGTCACCCTTTCACTCTCTTGTGTCGGGTGCACAGGAGGAGGAAAGGGTGTTGCACATGAGTCACCGCCCGACCAATTCACACCTTTGAGTCAGCTCAAGTCCATCGACTCCAATGAAGAGCGCATTATTGCGGCGGATGAATTCCCCTCCGAATCGCGACCTCCTAAGGTGATCGGTGAAGTCCGTGCGAGTTCCTACCATCTCGTCGCGTACATCCAGGGCGATTCTTGTGGTCTCCGAGTAGCCGACACGAAGGATTCTAAGAAATCGCTGATTCAAATCACCTCAGCGTGGCCGAGAAATTCTTCGGAAGGGAACCTAAGCTATCCCGCCGGCCCCTACTCTTTCGCATCGGCAGCTGGAGCGAACGGATCTGGACTGTGGGCCTCACTGGCTTGTAGCAAGTCAGCAATGGTGATTGACTACTCGTCTCAGGATCATGGATCTGCTTCTGATCAACGAGGCAACGTTTCGATCAACGAGCGCCACAATGATGTTGGTAAACTCGCTGTGATCATCGGTTCACAGGAAGCGCGCGAAAGAATCCTGCCACAGGTTCAGAAACGGCTACAGTAACCACAGGGCGCCAATTAATTGAGGACTCTCGAACGCTTCCGGTGCGGGTGGGCATGGATTTGGTGCCCGTGCATGGCGCGCACGAGGTGTCCTGCCGTCTGCGGGTTACCCAGGAGAACAGCCCTGTTGAGTACCGCTCGGAACGCCCCGCACGTCGAGCACGGGTCCACCGAGCTGGGGCGGGTACGCATGTCCTCGTTCACGCGCATCGCTCCCACGTGTGGCCACCCCGATGCGCGTCAGGCAGCCAACAGAGTGCATCGGACAAGGGGATACCTCCCTGTGAGGGGGAGGACGAGTCGCAGTAGGCGATGGGCTGTACCTTGACGTCGCCACCCTCCCACGTGACCCACACGGCCGCATCGTCGAAGAGGCTCCGTAGCGGCGCGACGTGTCCGCCGCGGTCGTGCTTGTCGAGTTTGCATGTCACGGAGCCCGGCACCGGCGCCTCACTCGGCAGCCCGCCCGCAACGTCCAACGCTGCTGCGCGCATCCCCTCGGGCACGTCCAACCATGCGTCACACGCCATCGCGTCCAGACCTCCTTTCCTTGCAGTGCCGGCACTCGGGGACACAGCACGGCGGTAGGGCTCCGTGTGGGAATGCGATCACATCAGACGCCGGATCCCGGATGCCGCCGTATTCCGTCCACCAGGCGCCGTCTGCGGGCTGCGGCGAGCCTCCGCCGAGGCTGACTAGCCCAGGGGCAGCACGGGCGCTGGAGCAATAGCGGAGGCGCCGTTCCACGCTCGTCATTCCTCGCCCCCGCAAGACAGTTGCTCATACAGCGTCACCTGCGCAGCCACCAAAGCACACAGTTCGCCCCAGGAGCCGGCAGACACCGTCCGGTCCAAGTTCCATGCCGGGTGGCTGACCTCATCACCCGAACACCCGTCGAGGCCGAGGCCGGACTTTCGCTTGACGGCTTCCACGTCGTACGGCGCCGTTGCGTACCAGCGGCTCTCGTCGTTGTTGTCAGCGTTCGACCGAAACAACTTCCAACCCTTCGGAAGCTTCTGAGCCGTCATGACTCAGCCCCAACCCGGCACCGAAGGTGAACATACGGGCGACCGGTAGCCACGCCGAACGGCTGCACACGCCGTACAAGCTCAAGGCTCAAGAACGGCACGTAACACTTGCGGCACTTCTCACCCTTGGGCGCGTACGTCGTGTACTCGTGTCGTTGTGCGTCGGTTGTGGCGTCCGCGCTCACGCGCCCTCTCCTCTGGTGTCTGTTGCCCGGCCGTGCGGGTGCTGCCGGATCATGTCGTTGAAATTCCGAACCCCGACCACGTCACTCCGCGAGCGCGACGCAGAGCGCCCACTTGCGGCAGCCATGCAGATGCGGCAACCGTCCACGGGCACGGACTCAAGGTCCGCTGCGCGAAGAACCGGCGTGCTACTGCTCACCGTTCAGCCACCTCTCAAGCCCGTTCTCAACGCCCGCAGTACATCGGGGGTCGGTACGGCGTAGCCACCGCGAGGCACCGAGGCCCGGGGCCAGCGTCATCAGTGGATCACCCTTGCTTCGGTACCCGCCTGGATGACCAGCGCCAGTTCCTGGGACTGCTCGATCCCGAGACAGTTGATGTAGACGAAGCCGCCCAAGGGATCGATCCCCGTGTCAGCCAGAATCCCGGCCCCGTGAAGGGCATCGTTGAGCCGCGCCAAAGCGTCTGAGGCGTCACGACTGGGCATTCACGGACTCCTCGGGGAACCTCTGCCGAAGGGTGAGGCCATCCCGCAGCAGGTTGCAGATGGCGAGGCCATGACGCACGTTGACGTCGCCGAGCCGGACCACCCAGTCACGGGCCTCAGAGGGGGCGAGCCGGGCGTGGAACTGCGGGAGCTTGATCCCCGCATCTTCCAGCACCCCCGCCAGTGCGAGGGTGACCTCCTGAACCTCAACCACCAGGCTTGCCGGCGCGCGGCATGCGGCTGCCCGGAGCGAGGGCGCCGGAGGCGGGCGGCCGGTCGGGCGGTGTCGTACCGGTCGGTGCCGCTTGCCGGGGCAGCGGCTCGTGGGTCTCGTCAGTGGGTGCCACGCGCAAAGTCTCGCCCACACCACCGACAACCGGCGCCCACCTGCGATCTTCGTGACCGATCGGTGCCGCAGGGCCGACGGGGTTCAGGGATGATCAGGGTGTCTCGGGCAACGGTCAGCGCCGCTCGCCGGGCACGTCCATGACCGTGCAGACCACCCGCCACACGTCCTTCGCGTCCCAGCCGACGTCCAGCGCCTCGTTCACCGTGCGTCCGCCCAGCTCCCACATGACGTGGTCGCGCGCGAAGGTGTCGGCGTACCCCGGACCGAAGTGTTCCGCCATCCGCTGCCAGAAGACCGTCAACCGCATGACTCCAGTATCCCGCCCCTGGGTGTGGGCCCCGGCCCGGAGCGCTTGCCGAGACCGCTTTCCGTCCTACGGTCTGACGCATGGCCGAAACCGGAGCTTCCCCACTCCCCTCCCCGCCCCCGGCGCGCTCCCCGCTCTTCCGCGCCGAGCAGTTCGTGTGGCTCACCGCGCGCGTGCTGGAACAGCGCCTCTTCGCGTACCACTTCCTGCACGGCACCCCGGACGCGGTGGAAGCGGCGCTGGACGCCTACCGCAACGAGGACGGCGGATACGGGCACGCGCTGGAGCCCGATCTGCGCGGCCCCGTGAGCCAGCCTCTGCACACCGCGCACGCGCTGCGTGTCCTGGACGCCGTCGGGCGCTGCGGCGGCCAGCGGGTCGAGCGCGTGTGCCGCTATCTGACCTCGGTCTCCACCGCGGACGGTGCCCTGCCCGCGATCCGTCCCAGCCAGCGCGGATATCCGACGGCGCCGTTCGTCCCGGTCGTCGACGATCCTCCCAGCGAGCTGCTCGCCACCGGGCCGGTGGTCGGGCTGCTGCACCGCAACGAGGTGTGGCACGCCTGGCTGTTCCGGGCCACGGACTTCTGCTGGCAGGCCGTGGAGTCCCTGGGCAAGTCCCACCCGTACGAGGTGGAGGCCGCTGTGGCGTTCCTGGACTCCGCTCCCGACCGCTCGCGCGCGGAGGCCGCCGCGGACCGGCTCGGCCGCATGGTGCGGGAGCAACGGCTGGCGGCACTCGACCCTGACCGGCTCGACGCGTATCCGGTCGCGTCCGGCTACGCGCCCGGCGAGCACCACTTCCCGCACGACTTCGCCAGAAGTCCGGAGTCGCTTGCGCGCGCGTGGTTCACGGACGACGAGATGGCACGGTCCCTTGATCACCTGGCCGCCGAGCAGCAGGACGACGGCGGCTGGCCGATCCGATGGCGCCAGTGGGCACCGGCCCCCGCACTGGAGGCACGCGCCATGGTCACCATCGAGGCGCTGTGCACACTGCGGGCGTACGGCCGTTTCGTGGGCTGAGCCGGCGTCCTGCCTCGGTTGATCACATCGTGTGCGCCGGCCGGACCAGTCCTTCGCGCGCGAAGCCGCTGCGTGAGCCGAGCCGGCTCTCCGGCGTCGGTCCCGCGTCCGGCAGGAGTCGCGCAGCGCACGCGGGCGTCGGTCAGCCACGCGCGCGGCGGCATGCCGGAGGCGCCGCGGAACGCCCGCAGCAGCTGAGCACGGCTGGCGCCGAGGTCGGGGGCCGGCCGTTCCGGGGCCGCCGGCGGTCCGGCCATCTGCTCGGCCATCGGCTCGTTCAGCACGGCATGCGCGCGCCGCGATAGCGGCTCCGGCCGTGCTGACCGGCTGCTGGGGCAACGGGCCGCCGCCCAGTCGCAGCAGCCGGGTCGCGGTGCCGCGCACGCTGCACCGGCCGGCCCCGCCCGTCTCCCCGCCGGTCCGTTCGTTGCTCCGCCCCCTTCGACCCGCCCTACGCCCGTTCTCCGCCCCGCCCCCTCGACCCGCCATACGCCCGTTCTCCGCCCCACCACCCGCGGCCGGCCCGCGCACCCCGCCGCTCGGCGTTTGCCCAGCTCAGCGCGATTGTCAGTGGTCGGGTGCAGGATGGACGCATGGTCAGCTCCGCACACCGAGCCCTCGACGGCTTCTCGCCCGCGACCCGCGGCTGGTTCACGGGGGCGTTCTCCGCGCCCACCGCGGCCCAGGCCGGCGCGTGGCAGGCCATCGGTGCGGGTTCGGACGTGCTGGTGGTGGCCCCGACCGGCTCGGGCAAGACACTGGCCGCGTTCCTCGCCGCCCTGGACCAGCTGGCCTCGGTCCCGCCTCCGGCCGACCCGAAGAAGCGCTGCCGGGTTCTCTATGTCTCCCCGCTGAAGGCCCTCGCGGTCGACGTCGAGCGGAATCTGCGCAGCCCGCTCACCGGCATCCGGCAGGAGTCCGTGCGCCTGGGTCTGCCCGAGCCCGAGGTCAGGGTGGGCATCCGCTCCGGCGACACCCCGGCGGCCGAGCGGCGCGCCCTGTCCACCCGCCCGCCGGACATCCTGATCACCACCCCCGAGTCGCTGTTCCTGATGCTTACCTCGGCCACGCGCGACGCACTGACGGGCGTGGAGACGGTGATCCTCGACGAGGTGCACGCGGTCGCGGGCACCAAGCGCGGGGCCCATCTCGCGCTCTCCCTGGAGCGGCTCGACGAGCTGCTGCCGCGACCGGCCCGCCGGATCGGCCTGTCGGCAACCGTTCGCCCGGTCGACGAGATCGCCCGGTATCTGTCCCCGCGCCGCAAGGTGGAGATCGTCCAGCCGGAGTCCGGCAAGGAGTTCGACCTGTCCGTGGTCGTCCCGGTCGAGGACATGGGCGAGCTGAGCGGCGCTCCGGCGGCCGAAGCGAGCGAGGGCGCCGAGCGGCCGTCGATCTGGCCGCATGTGGAGGAGCGGATCGCCGACCTGGTCCAGGCCCACCGCTCCACGATCGTGTTCGCCAACTCCCGGCGCCTCGCCGAGCGGCTGTGCAACCGGCTGAACGAGATCGCCTACGAGCGGGCGACCGGCGAGACCCTGGACGAGCACCACTCCCCGGCCCAGCTGATGGGCGGCTCGGGCGCCGCCCAGGGTGCGCCCCCGGTGATCGCCCGGGCGCACCACGGCTCGGTCTCCAAGGAGCAGCGCGCCCTGGTCGAGGAGGACCTGAAAGCGGGCCGGCTGCCCGCCGTGGTCGCCACGTCCAGTCTGGAGCTGGGCATCGACATGGGCGCCGTCGACCTGGTCGTCCAGGTCGAGTCCCCGCCCTCGGTCGCCTCCGGACTGCAGCGCGTCGGCCGCGCGGGACATCAGGTCGGCGCCGTCTCCACCGGTGTCGTCTTCCCCAAGTACCGCGGTGATCTCGTCCAGGCGGCCGTGGTCACCGAGCGGATGCGCTCGGGCTCGATCGAGTCCCTGAAAGTGCCCGCGAACCCGCTGGACGTGCTCGCGCAGCAGCTGGTCGCCATGACGGCACTGGACACCTGGCAGTTCGACGACCTGCTCACCATGGTCCGCCGTGCGGCCCCCTTCGCTTCGCTGCCCGAGTCGGCGTTCACGGCGGTCCTCGACATGCTCGCGGGCCGCTACCCGTCCGACGCCTTCGCGGAGCTGCGCCCGCGCGTGGTCTGGGACCGCGTGACCGGCGAGATCACCGGCCGCCCGGGCGCCCAGCGCCTGGCCGTCACCTCGGGGGGCACGATCCCCGACCGTGGGCTGTTCGGGGTCTTCCTCGCCGGTTCCGACCCGAAGAAGGGCGGCGGCCGGGTCGGCGAGCTGGACGAGGAGATGGTCTACGAGTCCCGGGTCGGTGACGTCTTCACCCTGGGCACGAGTTCCTGGCGCATCGAGGACATCACCCGCGACCGGGTCCTGGTCTCCCCGGCCCCCGGTGTGCCGGGCCGGCTCCCGTTCTGGAAGGGGGACCAGCTGGGCCGCCCGCTCGAACTGGGCCGCGCGGTGGGCGCTTTCCTGCGCGAGGTCGGCTCGCTCCCCAAGGACGACGCCCGGCTGCGCCTGCTGGCGGCGGGCCTCGACGTCTGGGCGGCGGACAACGTGCTGTCGTACCTGGACGAGCAGCGCGAGGCCTGCGGCCATGTCCCGGACGACCGGACGATCGTCGTGGAGCGCTTCCGCGACGAGCTGGGCGACTGGCGGGTCGTCGTCCACTCCCCCTTCGGCGCCCAGGTGCACGCCCCCTGGGCCCTCGCGCTCGGCACCCGCCTGTCCGAGCGGTACGGCATGGACGCGCAGGTCATGCACGCCGACGACGGCATCGTGCTGCGCCTGCCGGATGCCGACCTGATGGGCCTGGACCTGCTCGACCAGGCACCGATGAAGGCCGGTACGGAGTACGACAGCGAGCAGGCTCCCGTCGGCGCGGCGGACGTCGCCTTCGACAAGGGGGAGGTCGACCAGATCGTCACCGACCAGGTCGGCGGCTCCGCCCTGTTCGCCGCCCGGTTCCGCGAGTGTGCCGCACGCGCGCTGCTGCTGCCGCGGCGCAACCCCGGCAAGCGCACCCCGCTGTGGCAGCAGCGCCAGCGCGCGGCCCAGCTGCTGCAGGTGGCGAGCGAGTTCGGATCGTTCCCGATCGTCCTGGAAGCGGTCCGCGAATGTCTCCAGGACGTCTTCGACGTCCCCGGGCTCGTCGAGCTGATGGGCGACATCGAGTCCCGCAAGGTGCGCCTGGTCGAGGTCACCACCCCGGAGCCGTCCCCGTTCGCCCGCTCGCTCCTGTTCGGGTACGTCGCCCAGTTCCTGTACGAGGGCGACTCCCCGCTGGCCGAGCGCCGCGCCGCCGCGCTGTCCCTGGACTCGCGGCTGCTGTCCGAGCTGCTGGGCCAGGCAGAACTGCGCGAGCTGCTGGACGCCGAGGTGCTGACCGAGCTGGAGCGCGAGCTGCAGTGGCTCACCGAGGACCGCCGGGTCAAGGACGTGGAGGGCGTGGCCGATGTGCTGCGGCTGCTCGGTCCACTGACCGACGCGGAGCTGGTCGCGCGGGGCGCGGACGCGCAGTGGGCGCGCGAGTTGGCCGGCGCGCGCCGCGCCATCAGGGTCCGGATCGCCGGCGCCGACCACTGGGCGGCGGTCGAGGACGCGGGCCGGCTGCGCGACGCGCTCGGCACGGCACTGCCGGTCGGCGTGCCCGAGGCCTTCACCGAGCCGGTCAAGGATCCGCTCGGCGATCTCCTGGCCCGCTATGCCCGCACGCACGGCCCGTTCACGTCCGCCACGGCGGCGGCCCGCTTCGGCCTCGGCGTGGCGGTCACCGAGGGCGCCCTGCAGCGGCTCGCCGGCAACGGCCGGGTGGTGCAGGGCGAGTTCCACCCGGCGGGCATCGGTCAGGAGTGGTGCGACGCGGCTGTACTGCGCCGCCTGCGCCGCCGCTCCCTGGCAGCCCTTCGGCATGAGCTGGAGCCGGTGCCACCGGCCGCGTTCGCCCAGTTCCTGCCGCAGTGGCAGCACATCGGCAAGGGGCATGGTCTGCGCGGCATCGACGGACTGGTGCGCGCCATCGAGCAGGTGCAGGGCGCCTCCGTGCCCGCCTCCGCGCTGGAGAAACTGGTCCTGCCCTCCCGCGTGGCGAACTACACGCCCTCGATGCTCGACGAGCTGACCGCCGCGGGCGAGGTGGTGTGGGCCGGCGCGGGTGCGCTGCCCGGCAAGGACGGGTGGGTCTCCCTCTATCTGGCGGACGCGGCCCCTTTGCTGCTCCCGCCGCCCCATCCCCTGGAGCTGACCGCGCTCCACCAGTCCGTGCTGGACGCGCTCTCCGGCGGCTACGGTCTCTTCTTCCGCCAGATCTCCGACCAGGTCCGTGCCGGCACGCACCCCGACGTCACCGACCCCCAACTGGCCGACGCGCTCTGGGACCTGGCCTGGTCGGGGCGGCTCACCAACGACACCCTGGCGCCGATGCGCTCTCTGCTGGGCTCGGGCCGTACGGCAGGGGCGACCGCCCACCGCGCCAAGCGCGCCGTGCCACGCGGGCGCTACGGCTCCCTGACGGCCGCCGCGCGCACCGCGTCCCGTACGGGTCCGCCGACGGTCGCCGGCCGCTGGTCCCTGCTTCCCGCGGCCGAACCGGATGCCACCGTGCGCGCCCACGCGCTGGCGCGCACTCTCCTGGACCGGCACGGTGTGGTCACCCGCGGGGCGGTCGCCGCGGAGGGGGTCGAGGGCGGGTTCTCGGCGGTGTACCGCGTGCTGTCCGCCTTCGAGGAGAGCAGCCAGGCGCGGCGCGGTTATGTCGTCGAGGGCCTGGGCGCGGCCCAGTTCGCCATGGACGGCGCGGTGGACCGGCTCCGCGCGGTGTCCAACGCCCGGGACCGCGGTGAGAGCCTGACCGCCGCGTCCCCCGGGAACGGCTACCCACATCCCTCGGGCGGCTTTGCCGCACCGGCGTTCCCGGACGAGTTCGGCGGAAGCGACGGCGTACCTCACGAACACCCCGTCCCCGGCGCTTTGGACGGGTCGGACGGCGGTTTCGCGCATCCCGGCCTCGACGGCGACTTCACCTGGCCACCGGCGGATCCCTTGCCGGCACCCGGCGACTACGTCTCCCCCCGCGACCTCGCCGACCCCTTCGGTTCGCCCGGCTACGGCGGCCCCCGCGGAGCCGGAGCCGGCCCCTACGGCTCGTCGGCGTACCGGGGGTACGGCAGCGGTCGTACGGGCACGTCCTCGGCCGGCTCCCGGGCCGTGGTCCTCGCCGCGGCCGACCCCGCCAACGCCTACGGCGCGGCCCTGTCCTGGCCCGAGCCCCCGACCGGTGCCGGGCACAAGCCGGGCCGTAAGGCGGGTTCGCTCGTCGTCCTGGTCGAGGGCGAGCTGACCGTGTACATGGAGCGCGGCGGCAAGACGCTGCTGGCCTGGCCCGCCGGCCCGGACATCGCGCCTCCGGACGACCCCCGCCTGCGCTCGGCCGCGGATGGCCTGGCCGAGGCGGCACGCGCGGGCTCCCTCGGCACGGTCACGGTCGAGCGGATCAACGGCGCCCAGGCCCTGACCTCGCCGATAGGCACCCTCCTCGAGGCAGCGGGCTTCGTGGCCACACCGCGCGGGCTGCGTCTGAGAGCGTGACGGTCCGCTGGGTGCCGCGGCGTTGGGAGTGCCGCGGATATGCCGTCTTCCGTCTGCGGCACCATCGGGGCTGGTCGCGACCACGCGGGGGCAGCCGCATACCGGGCGCAGCCCCGCGCCTCTTGGGGCGCTGCCCGTGGCACCCTTGACGCATGCCCGAAGGTGACACGGTCTGGCAGGCCGCGAGGCGGCTGCACGAGGCCCTCGCGGGCCGGGCGCTGACCCGCAGCGACTTCCGGGTGCCGAAGTACGCGACGGTGGACCTCACCGGCCGTACGGTGCTCAGCACGATCCCGCGCGGCAAACACCTGCTCACCCGGTTCGAGGGCGGCCTGACCCTGCACACCCATCTGCGGATGGAGGGGACCTGGAAGGTGTACGGCGCGGACGAACGCTGGCGGGGCGGCCCGGCGCACCAGATCCGTGCGATCCTCGGCACCGTCGACCGTACGGCCGTGGGCTACCGCCTCCAGGTTCTGGAGCTGCTGCGCACGGGCGAGGAGGAGCGGGTCGTCGGTCACCTGGGCCCCGACCTGCTCGGACCGGACTGGGACCCGGAGCGGGCGCTCGCCAACGTCCTCGCCGACCCCTCCCGCCCGCTCGGCGAGGCCCTGCTCGACCAGCGCAATCTCGCGGGCATCGGCAACGTCTACAAGAGCGAGCTGTGTTTCCTGCTGGGCGTCACCCCGTGGCTCCCGGCCGGCGCGCTGCCCCCGGACCGCGCCGAGCAGCTGCCCGCGCTCGCCAAGCAGCTCCTGGAGGCGAACCGCGACCGCCCGGTCCGGCAGACCACGGGCCTGCACCGGTACGACCTGTTCGTCTACGGCCGCGCACCCCGCCCCTGCCTGCGCTGCCACACGCCGGTCCGCGTGGCCGACCAGGGCGACGGCACCCAGGAACGCCCCACCTACTGGTGCCCCACCTGCCAGAGGGGCCCCGCCCCCGCCCCCGGCGCACCGCAGCGCTGGCGAGACCGCTATCCCCGCCGCACCGCCTGACGATGTGTCCGCCCCGCCGCACAACCCGGTGTGCCACCAAGCAGACGGCACCCGAACCAGTCACCGGATCCGAGTAATTGACGACCCGTCAGATAAGCTCGTACGGTCCTTGCATGCCCCTCATCCCGTACGACCTCACCGGCCGCACCGCCTTCGTCACCGGAGCCGCCGGCGGGATCGGCCGGGCCTCCGCCGTCCTGCTCGCCGAGGCGGGCGCGGCGGTGCACTGTGCCGACCGGGACGCGGACGGTCTGCACGGCACGGCGGAGCTGATCGAGAAACGCGGCGGTACGGCCCGTACGCATGTCCTGGACGTCACCGACCGGGCGGCCCTGGCCGAGGCGGTCCGCTGCTGCGAGCGTCTGGACGTGATGGCGGCGATCGCCGGGATCATGCACAGCAGCCCCGTGCTGGAGACCCGCGACGAGGATCTCGACCGGGTACTGAACGTCAACTTCAAGGGCGTCCTGTACGCCTGCCAGGAGGCGGCCCGTCTGATGCTGGCCCGTGCCATGCGGGGCAGCATCGTGACCATGGCGTCCGGCGCGGTCGACACCGGCGGCCCCGGACTGCTCTGCTACGGCGCGGCGAAGGCGGCCGTGGTCCAGCTGACCAAGACGCTGGCCACCGAGGTCGGACGGCACGGCATCCGGGTCAATGCGATCGCACCGGGCTGGATCCGCACCCCGATGACCGACCGGCACGACCGCGAGGCACAGGCGCACACCGAGGGCGTGATGGCCCGGATGTCACCACTGGGCCGGGTCGGCGAGCCGGAGGACGTCGCTCACGCGGTGCTGTACCTGGCGTCGGACGCCTCGGCGTTCACGACCGGTCAGATACTTCGCCCGAACGGGGGTGTGGCGATGCCCTGGTAGCGCCGCCCGTCCGCCAGGCGGCCACCCAGCGCCCCGCCGGGAACACGTCGGCCGCCTGCCCCTTGGGCACACAGTGCACCGGCAGCAGACTCACCCCCCACCCGCCGGCGGCGACGGCGCCTTCCAGAACGCCCGCGCCGTGCCCCAGGGTGATCCGCAGCACCGCCCACCACCACACAGCCCCCAGCGCCAGGACGGCCACCCGGCGCACTATCCGTCCCACCATGCCCGCCACCACCTCCCGCCGGACGCTAGACCGCCGCACCGGCCGCGCGGAAGGCGCACCGAGGGCTCACGGATGCAGCGGCGACAGCAGCCTGTCCGGGGGCGCCTCATCCGTGCCGGGCCGCTTACGCGTTCTCCGCCTGGAACATCCAGTGGTGCTTCTCCAGATCAGCGGTGATCCCGATGAAGATGTCCTGGGACACCGGATCCGGCTCCCCCGTCGCGCCCACGCGCTCCCTCATCCGGGTGATCACGGCGCCCAGCGCGTCCACCATGGTCCCGACGGCGTCCGTGTCCTTGATCCAGCCCGCCGGGGTGGTCTTGATACCGCTGCTGGAGGACACCGTGGCGGCGCGCCCGTCGGGTGGCACGCCCAGGGCGGAGGCCCGCTCGGCCACGGTGTCGGAGTGGGTGCGCGCCGAGGCGACGACTTCGTCGAGCTGGAGGTGGATGGAGCGGAAGCGGGGCCCGACGACGTTCCAGTGGATCTGCTTGGCGACCAGCGAGAGATCCACCAGGTCGACGAGGGCGCCCTGCAGCGCCTCGGCCACCGTCTTCAGATCCGCGTCGGCCAACTGGCTCTTCACGACGTACATCCGCGTCCTCCGGTCCTTCTGCGCCGTCACGTCCCTCCACCATGACCGCATGGACCGAGCCCGGCAAACGGGAGAAAAAGTGACAGACATCGCACATATGGTCGGTACAACGAAAGCCCCGGCCACGCTCCCCGGGTTCGTCCCGAGAAGCCCGGCTGGGGCCTCAAACGTTCGCTAGACCGCGCACGCGTACGTCACGCGGCGACCACGTCCACCGCTTCGGCGGGCGCCTTGATGGTCACCCGTTCCGGCGGCACACCGGTCACCGACACCGAACCCAGCATCGGACGGACCGGCGTGGGCACGGGCTCGGTGGCCCGAGCGGACTGGGCCAGTTCGGCGAGCGCCAGCTCGTCGCTCACTTCCCGCATGAGTTCCGACATCCGTACGTCCAGCGCGTCGCAGATGGCGGAGAGCAGCTCGGAGGAAGCCTCCTTCTGCCCCCGCTCCACCTCGGAGAGATAGCCGAGTGAGACTCGGGCGGACGAGGAGACTTCGCGCAGAGTACGGCCCTGGCGTTGGCGCTGCCGACGCAGCACGTCACCCAGCAGGCGACGGAGCAGAATCATCGGTGGCTCCCTCCTCGGACCGCGTAGCCGCATCCTTCTCGCCCCACCGTACCGCCTTGCGCCGCGGCCGTGCGGGGAGCGATGTCGTGTTCACTCAGGGCTGCAAACATCAAAACCCCCCGTTCCGTTCCGTATCCTGTGCCCGCTCATTCCCGGTCTGTTCGCCTGCAAGCTCTCTCAGAAGCAGTGCGAGTACGCTCCGTACACTCTCCATACGAATTTCCGCGCGGCTGCCGTTCAACCGCAGGGCCTCCACTTTTCCGCCACCGGCAGAACCGAGGCCGTTCGTGAGGGGCCCGTCGATGCCCACGAAGACCGTCCCGACGGGCTTGCCGTCCTGGGGCTCGGGGCCGGCGACTCCGGTGGTGGCGACGCCCCAGTCAGCGCCCAGAGTCTTCCGTACGCCGGCTGCCATCTGGCCTGCGACCTGCGGATCCACCGCTCCTCGCTGCGCCAGCAGGGTGGCGTCGACACCCAGCAGTTCATGCTTCAGCTCTGTGGCGTAGGCGGTGACCGAACCCCGGAACACCTTGGACGCTCCGGGGACCGAAGTGATCTCCGCCGCCACCAGACCACCGGTGAGCGACTCGGCGACGGCGAGGGTCTCGCCCCTCACGGTCAGTAGTCGCACCAGTTCGGTGGCCTGTGAGCTCACGCTTCCTTCTCCTCCAACGCTGCCGCGCGCTCGGCGATTCCCTTTCGGCGCAGCACAATGGCTTGTCTTACGTAGTCGAGGCCGGTGACGACGGTGAGGACGACGGCCGCGGCCATCACCCAGAACCTCAGAGTGGCCAGCCATCCCGTCAGGGGCAGGACGTACATCCCGACCGCCACCCCCTGGGTGAGGGTCTTGAGCTTGCCCCCACGGCTGGCCGGGATCACGCCGTAGCGAATGACCAGAAAACGCAGCAGCGTGATGCCGAGTTCCCGGCCGAGGATCACGCCCGTCACCCACCATGGCAGATCGCCCAGGCCCGACAGACAGATGAGCGCCGCCCCCATGATGGCCTTGTCGGCGATGGGGTCGGCGATCTTCCCGAAGTCGGTGACCAGGTTGTAGGTGCGCGCGAGATGCCCGTCGAACAGGTCGGTGATCATGGCGATGGCGAAGGCCGCCCAGGCCAGCGAGCGCCAGGCCGGGTCGTAGCCGCCGTTCGCCAGCATCAGCGCCACGAAGCCGGGCACGAGGACCAGCCGGAGCATGGTCAGCAGGTTGGCGACGTTCCAGACGCTGGCCTGGTTGACGGCCGCGGCCGCGATCTTCCCGCCGCGCGGCGGCCTGCCACCGCCCTCGGGACCTGAAGCAGAACCGGAGACCTCGGACGCGGCGCCGTCGGCAGCGGGCCCCCGGGCGCCGTGCGCGCCGGAGGAGCCGCCCGCGGCGGATGCCGGGACTCCGGTCATCTGCCCGCCTCCTCACGACACGCGGGCGAGCCGGTCAGCGGCTCGGCCACCAGGTCGACACCTTCCGTACCGACCACCTTTGCTTCGACCATACGTCCGACGCTCAGGCCCTCGCCGCTCGTGAGGAGCACCTGGCCGTCGGTCTCGGGCGCCTGGTGTGCGGCGCGGCCGTACACGCCCTCTTCCTCGTCGACGGACTCGACCAGGACGCGCACCGTGTCGCCGACGCGCTCCTCGGCACGCTGCGAGACCAGTTCCTCGGCCAGCCGGGACACCCGCGCAAGGCGCTCGGCGACGACGTCCTCGTCGAGCTTGTCGTCGTACGTGGCCGCTTCCGTGCCCTCCTCGTCGGAGTAGCCGAAGACGCCGATGGCGTCCAGGCGAGCGCCGGTCAGGAAGCGCTCCAGCTCGGCCAGGTCCGCCTCGCTCTCGCCGGGGAAGCCGACGATGAAGTTGGAGCGCACGCCGGCCTGGGGGGCCTTGGAGCGGATCGTGTCGAGCAGTTCCAGGAAGCGGTCGGTGTCGCCGAAGCGGCGCATGGCGCGCAGCACGTCGGGCGCGGAGTGCTGGAAGGACAGGTCGAAGTACGGGGCGACCTTCGGGGTGGAGGTCAGCACGTCGATCAGGCCGGGGCGCATCTCGGCCGGCTGCAGGTAGCTCACCCGCACCCGCTCGATGCCGTCGACCTCGGCCAGCTCGGGCAGCAGGGACTCCAGCAGGCGGATGTCGCCCAGGTCCTTGCCGTAGGAGGTGTTGTTCTCGGAGACGAGCATGATCTCCTTCGCACCCTGCTCGGCCAGCCAGCGGGTCTCGTTCAGCACATCGCTGGGGCGGCGGGAGATGAAGGAGCCGCGGAAGGACGGGATGGCGCAGAAGGAGCAGCGGCGGTCACAGCCGGAGGCGAGCTTCACCGAGGCGACCGGGGAGCCGTCCAGGCGGCGGCGCAGGGGCGCGCGCGGACCGGAGGCGGGCGCGACGCCCTCCGGGAGGTCGGCCGGGCCGTGGCCGGGCAGCGCGACGGCGGCGGCCGACTCCTGCCGCTCTGCCGGGCTGATCGGGAGCAGCTTGCGGCGGTCGCGCGGGGTGTGGGAGGCGTGGACGCCGCCGGACAGGATGGTCTGCAGGCGGTCGGAGATGTCCGCGTAGTCGTCGAAGCCGAGCACGCCGTCGGCCTCGGGCAGCGCCTCGGCCAGCTCCTTGCCGTACCGCTCGGCCATGCAGCCCACCGCCACGACGGCCTGGGTTCTGCCATGATCCTTGAGGTCGTTGGCCTCCAGGAGGGCGTCGACGGAGTCCTTCTTCGCGGCCTCGACGAAGCCACAGGTGTTGACCACGGCGACGTCGGCGTCCGCGGCGTCCTCCACGAGCTGCCAGCCGTCCGCCTCCAAACGGCCTGCGAGCTCCTCGGAGTCCACCTCGTTACGGGCGCAGCCAAGAGTGACGAGGGCGACGGTACGGCGTTCAGGCATGGGCTCAAGACTACTTCGTCTCACCGACAGCCCACGTCGACGGGGTTGGCCGATCTTGGCCAACCCCGTCACACACGCTCTTTCCGAAGGGCCGTCTAGCCCGCGACGGGGTCGCCCTTGGTGTAGGTCAGGCGTTCCACCGCGCCCGGCTGGAAGTTGTCGTCGATCTTCTTGCCGTTGACGTACAGCTCGATCGCGCCGGCGTCACCGAGGATCAGGTTGATCTTGGAGCTGTCCTGGAAGGTCTTGGACTGGCCTTTTTTCAGCAGTCCGTCGAAGAGCATCCGGCCGTTGTGGTCCTTGGCCGAGATCCAGCTGCGTCCGCCCGGCGCACTGACCTGGACGGTCACCTTGTCCTGGGGCGCGGCGGCGATGGCGCTGTCGGAGGGCTCGGTGCTCGGCGCGGCGGGCTTGCCCTTCTTCGGCGTGGGCGAGGCGGGCCTGCTCGCGGCGGGTGTACCACTGCCCTCGGCGACCTGCGACTTCGCATCGTTTCCGGAGCCGCCGCCCCTGACCGCGGTGAAGCCGACGAAACCGATCACGACGACGATCGCGGCGACCATGGCCGCCGTCCAGTTCGGGCCGCGCCGCTCGGGCCGGATGCGCTCCGCCTCGAACAGGGGTGCGGCCGGGGTGGGCGCGGGACGGCCGCCGTGCTCGGCGTCGAACTGGGCGATCAAGGGGGCGGGATCGAGGCGCACGGCCCTGGCCAGCGTGCGGATGTGCCCGCGGGCGTAGACATCGCCGCCGCACGGGCCGAACTCGTCCGCCTCGATGGCGTGCACGATGGCGATACGGACACGAGTGGCGCTGCTGACGTCGTCCACGGTGAGCCCGGCCGCGATCCGCGCCTGCTGCAGGGCACGGCCCACGGAGACACGGGCCTCCCGGGACTCGTCGGGGAACGGACGCTCGTCTTCAGGGGAGTTGCCGATGGACACGGGGGCGCCTTTCGAGCGTGTAGCCACCTGTGCTGGAAGCTCAGTCTAGGGGTGGGACGAAAGGGTGGGGCAACCGGGCGGTGGGACTTTGTACGCCATCGGAACGGCCGGACGCACCGAGGGCTTGACAGGCAGATACCCCATGATGGGACTACTACCTGTCCTCTCGCTCAACTGGACGTACGACAAAGGGAAACGGTTGCTCGCCGTTCTCTAACAGGTGGGTCACGGCGATCCGGCCACCCGGCGTACGCGGCGTCCGCCGGACGGCCCTTCGCCCTGCTCCTCCTACTCCCCGGACTCCCCGCGGATCACGGCGAGCACGCCGTCCAGGTCGTCAGGCTTCACCAGAACGTCACGCGCCTTGGAGCCCTCGCTCGGTCCCACGATGTTGCGGGACTCCATGAGGTCCATGAGCCGCCCGGCCTTGGCGAAGCCGACCCGCAGCTTGCGCTGGAGCATGGAGGTCGACCCGAACTGCGTGGAGACGACCAGCTCGGCCGCCTGGCACAGCAGGTCGAGGTCGTCGCCGATGTCCTCGTCGATCTCCTTCTTCTGTTTGGTGCCGACCGTGACGTCGTCGCGGAAGACGGGCGCCATCTGGTCCTTGCAGTGCTGGACGACGACCGCGACCTCGGCCTCGGTGACGAACGCGCCCTGCATACGGGTGGGCTTGTTCGCGCCCATCGGCAGGAACAGGCCGTCGCCCTTGCCGATGAGCTTCTCGGCACCGGGCTGGTCGAGGATGACCCGGGAGTCGGCGAGCGAGGAGGTGGCGAAGGCCAGCCGGGAGGGCACGTTGGCCTTGATGAGACCCGTCACGACGTCCACGGAGGGCCGCTGGGTGGCGAGCACCAGGTGGATGCCGGCCGCGCGCGCGAGCTGCGTGATGCGCACGATCGCGTCCTCGACGTCGCGCGGGGCGACCATCATCAGGTCGGCCAGCTCGTCCACGATCACCAGGAGGTACGGGTACGGCTGCAGCTCCCGCTCGCTGCCCTCCGGCGGCTTGACCTTGCCCTCGCGGACGGCCTGGTTGAAGTCGTCGATGTGCCGGTAGCCGTAGGCCGCGAGGTCGTCGTAGCGCAGGTCCATCTCGCGTACGACCCACTGCAGCGCCTCGGCGGCCCGCTTGGGGTTGGTGATGATCGGCGTGATCAGGTGCGGGATGCCCTCGTAGGCGGTCAGCTCGACGCGCTTGGGATCTACCAGGATCATCCGGACGTCCTCCGGGGTCGCCCGCATCATGACCGAGGTGATCAGGCAGTTGATGCAGGACGACTTGCCGGAACCGGTGGCACCGGCGACCAGCATGTGCGGCATCTTCGCCAGCGAGTGCATCACGTACCCGCCCTCGACGTCCTTGCCGAAGGCGACCAGCATCGGGTCGTCGTCCTCGGCGGACTCCGCGAGACGCAGCACGTCGCCGAGGTTGACCATCTCGCGGTCGGTGTTCGGGATCTCGATGCCCACCGCGGACTTGCCGGGGATGGGGCTGATGATCCGCACGTCGGGACTGGCGACGGCGTACGCGATGTTCTTGGTCAGCGCGGTGATGCGCTCGACCTTCACGGCGGGGCCGAGCTCGACCTCGTAGCGGGTGACCGTCGGGCCGCGCGTGAAGCCGGTGACGGCGGCGTCGACCTTGAACTCGGTGAAGACCTGGGTGAGCGAGGCGACGACCGCGTCGTTGGCCTCGCTGCGCGCCTTGCCGGGACCGCCGCGGGTGAGGAGGTCCAGCGACGGCAGTGCGTAGGTGATGTCCCCGGACAGCTGGAGCTGCTCCGCCCGCGGCGGCAGGTCGCGCGGCGCGTCGGGGGCCTTCTTGGTCAGGTCGGGGACGATTCCTGGCTGGGGTTTCTCCTGCTTCGGGAGCGCCGCCGGGACCGGCGAGGGCGCGGGTTCCGGCGCCGGCGCGGGCACCGGCGTGGTCTCCTCGCGGTCGCCGACGCTGACGCCCTGGGTGAGGTCGGCGACCAGCGGGGAGGGCGGCATGCCGTGCAGCACCGCGCCGTCGAGGGCTGCGGCGGCGGCCGCCGCCACGTCCACGGCGTCCATCTGCCGCCGCGGATCCGGCTGGGGCACCGCGGAGCGCCTGGGGCGGCCGCGGCGCTGCGAGAGCGCCTCCTCCTCGGCACCGCCCGGGTCGTACGCCCGGGGGGCGGCCGAGCGCTTGCGGGGGCGCGCGGGCAGCGCCTCGCGCCACTGCTCGTCGTAGTGCGCGTCGTCCTCGGTGTACTCCAGCGCCTCGTGGTCGTGCAGCACGCCCAGGCGTACGCCGAGCGCCCGCAGCCGCTGGGGGATGGCGTTGACCGGGGTGGCGGTCACCACGAGCAGACCGAAGATCGTCAGCAGCACCAGCAGGGGTACGGCCAGCATGTCGGTCATGGTGTACGTCAGCGGGGTGGCCGCCGCCCAGCCGATGAGGCCGCCCGCGTCCCTTATCGCCTGCATGCCGTCGCTGCGCGCGGGCGAGCCGCAGGCGATGTGGACCTGGCCCAGCACGCCGATGACGAGCGCGGACAGGCCGATCACGATCCGGCCGTTGGCCTCCGGCTGCTCCGGGTGCCGGATGAACCGTACGGCGATCACCGCGAGCAGTATCGGCACCAGCAGGTCGAGCCGCCCGAAGGCACCGGTGACGAGGATCTCCACCAGGTCCCCGACGGGGCCCTTCAGATCGGCCCAGGTGCCGGCGGCGACGATCAGCGCGATGCCGAACAGCAACAGCGCGATGCCGTCCTTGCGGTGGGCCGGATCGAGGTTCTTCGCGCCCTGCCCTATGCCGCGGAAGACGGCGCCGACGGCGTGCGCGAGGCCCAGCCAGAGGGCGCGCACGAGCCGGTACACGCCCCCGGTGGGGCTCGGTGCCGGCTTCGGCGCCGCCTTCTTGGCCGGGGCCCTCTTCGCGGGCGCCTTCTTGGCCGGAGCCTTCTTTGCTGCGGCCTTTTTCGCTGCGGCCTTCTTCGCCGGAGCCTTCGCGGGAGCAGCCGCCTTCTTGGCGGGCTGCTTCTTGGCTGCGGAGGGACGTGAGGCCATGGGTGTGAGGTTACCGGGGGAGACCACAGCGGACACGTGTGCCCACAGCTTCACCCGTTCGTGTCGCCCTTGCCGGGGCGCGGAACTGACGAGCGCTCATGGGCAACCGCCGCCCGGGCGTATGTCAGTTCTGCGCCGGCACCGACGAACTGCCGGTGCCGGTGCCCGGCTCCAGGGCGTCGAGCGCGCGCCGCAACCCGGTGAGTTTGCGCTCCAGGTGGGCGGCCGTGGCCACCGCGGCCGCGTCCGCCGAATCGTCGTCCAGCTGCTTGGACAGCGCCTCGGCCTGCTCCTCGACGGCCGCGAGCCGCGCGGACAGCTCGGCCAGCAGCCCGGCGGACTCCTTGCCGCCGACCGCGCCCTTGCCGCCGCCCTCCAACTGCAGCCGCAACAGTGCCGCCTGCTCGCGCAGCTGGCAGTTCTTCATGTACAGCTCGACGAACACCGAGACCTTCGCGCGCAGCACCCACGGGTCGAACGGCTTGGAGATGTAGTCGACCGCACCCGCCGCGTAGCCGCGGAAGGTGTGGTGCGGGCCGTGGTTGATCGCCGTGAGGAAGATGATCGGGATGTCCCGGGTCCGCTCGCGCCGCTTGATGTGCGCGGCGGTCTCGAACCCGTCCATGCCCGGCATCTGGACGTCCAGCAGAATGACCGCGAAATCGTCCGTGAGCAGTGCTTTGAGCGCTTCCTCCCCGCTCGATGCCCGCACCAGCGTCTGATCGAGCGCAGAGAGGATGGCCTCCAGCGCCAGCAGATTCTCCGGCCGGTCATCGACCAGGAGGATCTTGGCCTTCTGCACCATGGCCCGCCCTCCTCGCCCCGGCGGTACACCGGGCGCCGCCCCAGGGGACGACTCCCTTTCGCCGCCCGTCCTTGTGCCGGTCATCGTAGCCGCACCCCGCCTGTCGCCACACCCTGTCACCGCGATGTCACTGTGCACGTACCGAAAACGGGGCGGGGGCCGGGATGGTTCCCGGAATCCCGCGTTCCCATACGTCTCCAGCCACCCTAAGCCGTCCGTTCGCAGTCGCCTCACGTGGGCAACTCCCGACACCCGCCGAGGGTTCCCGGGCCGTTCACATCCCGGTGTGCCGATCGTGTCACTCCCCGCCCATCCACTGCTGCATCACGGCCAGCAGATGATCCGGGTCGACCGGCTTGGTCACGTAGTCCGAGGCACCGGACTCGATCGCCTTCTCCCGGTCGCCCTTCATCGCCTTCGCGGTCAGCGCGATGATCGGCAGCCCGGCGAACTGCGGCATCCTGCGGATCGCCGTGGTCGTCGCGTACCCGTCCATCTCCGGCATCATGATGTCCATCAGCACGACCGCCACGTCGTCGTGCTGCTCCAGCACCTCGATGCCCTCACGGCCGTTCTCGGCGTACAGCACCGAAAGCCCGTGCTGCTCCAGGACGCTGGTCAGCGCGAACACATTGCGGATGTCGTCGTCGACGATCAGCACCTTCTCGCCGCCGAACCGCACCCCGCGCGCGAGGTGCGCCGCGCTCTCCTGCTCCGGGACCGCCACCCGGTGCTCGGGCCGCTGCTCATCCTGCGGCAGGCTCCGCCGCCGGCGCCGGAAGAGCGCGGCGGGACCGTTCTGCGTCTCGCGGTACGACATCACCTCGGCCGGGGTCTCGATCTCCACGGCGGACAGCTCCAAGGACTGCCTGGCCTCGGAGGCGAGCAGTTCGCCGGCCTCCAGCGGGGGCACGGACTGCTGGTAGCCCTGCGGCGGCAGTTCGCTCGGGTGCAGCGGCAGGTACAGCGTGAACGTCGAGCCTCGGCCCGGTTCGCTCTGCGCGTGGATCTCACCGCCGAGCAGCTGTGCGATCTCCCGGGAGATGGACAGGCCGAGGCCGGTGCCGCCGTACTTGCGGCTGGTCGTGCCGTCCGCCTGCTTGAACGCCTCGAAGATCACCCGCATCTTGCTGGCGGCGATACCGATGCCGGTGTCCGTCACCGAGAACGCGATCAGCGGCGCGTCCGGATCGGTCAGCGAGCCGGCCTCCAGCAGCTGCTCCCGGATGCCCACCGGTACGGCCGCGCCGGCCGGCCTGATCACCAGCTCCACCGACCCGGAGTCGGTGAACTTCACCGCGTTCGACAGCAGGTTGCGCAGCACCTGCAGCAGCCGCTGCTCGTCGGTGTGCAGTGTCGCCGGCAGCTCCGGGGAGACCCGTACGGACAGATCAAGCCCCTTCTCCGCGGTCAGCGGCCGGAAGGTGGCCTCCACGTAGTCCACGAGCTGCACGAGCGCGATACGCGTCGGTGAGACGTCCATCTTGCCCGCCTCGACCTTCGACAGGTCGAGGATGTCGTTGATCAGCTGGAGCAGATCGGAACCCGCGCCGTGGATGGTCTCGGCGAACTCCACCTGCTTCGGCGAGAGATTGCCCTCGGCGTTGTCGGCGAGCAGCTTCGCCAGGATCAGCAGCGAGTTGAGCGGCGTACGCAGCTCGTGCGACATGTTGGCGAGGAACTCGCTCTTGTAGCGCATCGACACGGCGAGCTGCTCGGCGCGCTCCTCCAGGACCTGCCGGGCCTCCTCGATCTCGGTGTTCTTCACCTCGATGTCGCGGTTCTGCCGGGCCAGCAGCTCGGCCTTCTCCTCCAGTTCGGCGTTGGAGGCCTGCAGCGCCTTCTGCCGGTTCTCCAACTCGGCCGAGCGCTCGCGCAGTTGCTCGGTCAGCTCCTGCGACTGCTTGAGCAGCTGCTCGGTCTTGGTGTTGACCGAGATGGTGTTGACGCTGGTCGCGATCATCTCGGCGATCTGGTTGAGGAAGTCCTTCTGGATCTGCGTGAACGGCGTGAAGGAGGCGAGCTCGATCACACCGAGCACATTGCCCTCGAACAGCACCGGCAGCACGATGACCTGCGCCGGCGGCGCCTCGCCGAGCCCGGAGGAGATCCTCAGATACCCGCTGGGCGCGTTCTCCACCAGGATCGTGCGCTTCTCCTGCGCGGCCGTACCGACCAGCGCCTCCCCCGGCCGGAACGACGTCGGCATGGAGCCCATCGAGTAGCCGTACGAGCCGAGCATGCGCAGCTCGTACCGGTCCTCGGCCTCCCCGCTCAGCTCCTGCCCCTCCATGAGGGACATCGCCACGAAGAACGCGCCGTGCTGCGCGGACACCACCGGCGTCAGCTCGCTCATGATCAGCGAGGCGACGTCCTCCAGGTCCCGGCGTCCCTGCATCAGCGCGGAGATGCGGGCGAGGTTGCCCTTGAGCCAGTCCTGCTCCTCGTTGGCGATCGTGGTGTCGCGCAGGTTGGCGATCATCTTGTTGATGTAGTCCTGCAGTTCCTGGATCTCGCCGGACGCGTCCACGTCGATCTTCAGGTTCAGGTCGCCGCGGGTCACCGCGGTCGCCACGCGCGCGATGGCACGCACCTGCCGGGTCAGGTTCCCGGCCATCTCGTTCACGGACTCGGTGAGGTCCCGCCAGGTGCCGTCGACGTCACGCACGCGTGCCTGACCGCCGAGCTGTCCTTCCGTGCCCACCTCGCGGGCCACGCGCGTGACCTCCTCGGCGAAGCTGGACAGCTGGTCGACCATCGTGTTGATCGTCGTCTTCAGTTCAAGGATCTCGCCGCGGGCGTCAATGTCGATCTTCTTCGTCAGGTCACCCTTGGCGATGGCCGTGGTGACCATGGCGATGTTGCGCACCTGGCCCGTCAGGTTGGACGCCATCTGGTTCACGGACTCGGTGAGGTCCTTCCAGGTGCCGGCCACCCCCGGCACGTGCGCCTGGCCGCCCAGGATGCCGTCCGTGCCCACCTCACGGGCCACCTTGGTGACCTGGTCGGCGAACGAGCTCAGCGTCTTCACCATCGTGTTGATGGTGTCGGCGAGCTGCGCGACCTCACCGCGCGCCTCGATGGTGACCTGACGCGTCAGATCACCGTTGGCGACCGCCGCGGCGACCTGCGAGATGTTCCGCACCTGCATGGTCAGGTTGTTGGCCATCAGGTTGACGTTGTTGCTGAGGTCCTTCCAGATACCGGTGACGCCCGGCACGTGCGCCTGGCCGCCCAGAATGCCCTCGGTGCCCACCTCACGGGCCACCCGGGTCACCTGCTCGGCGAAGCTGGACAGCTGGTCGACCATCGTGTTGACCGTCGTGACGAGCTCAAGGATCTCGCCCTTCGCGTCAACAGTGATCTTCTTCGACAGGTCACCCTTGGCCACCCCGGTCGTGACCTCGGCGATGTTGCGCACCTGGATCGTCAGGTTGTTCGCCATGAAGTTCACGGACTGCGTGAGGTCCTTCCAGGTACCGGAGACACCCTGCACCTCGGCCTGACCGCCGAGGATGCCCTCCGTACCCACCTCACGGGCCACCCGCGTGACCTCCTCGGCGAACGACGACAGCTGGTCCACCATCGTGTTCAGGGTGTTCTTCAGCTCCAGGATCTCCCCGCGCGCGTCCACGGTGATCTTCTGGGAGAGGTCACCGCGGGCCACGGCGGTGGCGACCTGCGCGATGTTGCGCACCTGCGCGGTCAGGTTGCCGGCCATGCCGTTCACGGAGTCGGTCAGGTCGCGCCACACGCCGGCGACACCGGGCACCTGCGCCTGACCGCCGAGGCGGCCCTCCGTACCCACGTCACGGGCGACCCGCGTCACCTGGTCGGCGAAGGCGGACAGCTGATCAACCATCGTGTTGATCGTGTTCTTCAGCTCAAGGATCTCGCCGCGCGCGTCAACATCGATCTTCTGCGACAGGTCACCGCGCGCCACGGCCGTCGTCACCTGGGCGATCTGCCGCACCTGGGAGGTGAGGTTGCCGGCCATGAAGTTGACGGAGTCCGTCAGCTCCTTCCACGTGCCGGACACGCCGTCCACCCGGGCCTGACCGCCCAGCCGGCCTTCCGTACCCACGTCCCTGGCCATCCGCGTCACCTGGTCGGCGAAGCTCGACAGTTGGTCCACCATCGTGTTCACGGTGTTCTTCAGCTGAAGCATCTCGCCGGAGACGTCCACGGTGACCTTCTGGGACAGGTCGCCGTTGGCCACCGCCGTGGTCACCTGGGCGATGTTGCGCACCTGCCCGGTGAGGTTGCGGAACGCCGTGTTGACGGAGTCGGTCAGATCCTTCCAGGCACCGGCCGCGCCCGGCACCTGCGCCTGACCGCCCAGCTCGCCCTCGACCCCGATCTCCCGCGCGACCCGCGTCACCTCGGCACCGAACGCCGACAGCTGGTCCACCATCCCGTTGACGGTGTTCTTCAGCTCCAGCATCTCGCCGGCCACGTCGACCGTGACCTTCTGCGACAGATCACCGCTGGCCACGGCGGTCGTCACGGTGGCGATGTCCCGCACCTGCGTGGTCAGGTTCCGGAAGACCGTGTTGACGGAGTCCGTCAGGTCCTTCCACGTACCGGCCGCGCCCGGCACGTTCGCCTGGCCGCCCAGCCGCCCCTCCGCGCCGACCTCGTTCGCGACGCGCGTGACCTCGTCCGCGAAGATCCGCAGCGTCTCGGTCATCTGGTTGATCGTCTCGGCGAGCTGCGCCACCTCGCCGCGCGCCGGAACCGTCACCTTCCGCGACAGGTCACCATTGGCGACCGCGGTCGTGACCTGCGAGATCCCACGGACCTGCGCGGTCAGGTTGCCCGCCATCGTGTTGACGGAGTCGGTCAGCTCCTTCCACACACCGGCCACACCCGGCACCTGCGCCTGACCGCCCAGGATGCCCTCGGTGCCCACCTCACGGGCCACCCGCGTGACCTCGGACGAGAACGACGACAGCTGCTCCACCATCGTGTTGACGGTGTTCTTCAGCTCCAGCATCTCGCCCGCGACATGCACGGTGACCTTGCGTGACAGGTCACCCCGCGCGACCGCCGTCGTCACCAGCGCGATGTCACGCACCTGTGCGGTCAGCCGGTTGGCCATGGTGTTGACGGACTCGGTCAGGTCCTTCCACGAACCCGACATACCGCGCAGCTGGGCCTGACCGCCGAGCTTGCCCTCGGTGCCGACCTCGCTGGCCACCCGCGTGACCTCGTCCGTGAACGTCGACAACTGGTCGACCAGGTTGTTGACGGTACGGCCGACCTTCAGGAACTCGCCGCGCAGCGGATGCCCCGTACCGTCGTCCGGTGCCTGCGTCCGCAGCTCCATCCGCGGCGACAGATCACCCTCGGCCACGGCCGTGAGCACCCGGCCGACCTCCGAGACCGGCCAGACGAGATCATCCACCAGCGCGTTGGAGGCGTCGATCGCGGACGCCCAGGAGCCCTCACAGGCCCCCGT
The DNA here is from genome assembly GCF_040634095.1 of Streptomyces sp. NPDC007205. NCBI lineage: Bacteria > Bacillati > Actinomycetota > Actinomycetes > Kitasatosporales > Streptomycetaceae > Streptomyces > Streptomyces sp. NPDC007205. The sequence goes on along the minus strand of NZ_JBEYEW010000040.1, from coordinate 4,562 downwards.
CTCCAGCCGTTCCGTGAGTTTTCCCTCACGCCCCACCATGCGCCGCACCCGGGACAGCTCACCGGTGAGATGCAGGTTCCGGTCGGCCACCTCGTTGAAGACGGCCGAAATCTCCGACATCACACCGTCCCCGGAGACGGTGAGCCGCTTGCGGAAGTTCCCGTCACGCATCGAGACGAGAGCCGCCAGCAGCCGGTTCAGGGCAGCCGTGTCCACCTCGGTGGTGCCGCCGCGCCTGCCCAGGGACGGTCCGCCTTTCGCGCGCGTCTTCGTGCCACGCGTCGCCGCGCCAGACTCCACTGTGTCCCTCCCGGAGGGGTAGACCGTTACTGCTGTGCTCGGCCGCTTCGGCCCGGCGTGCCGGTCATCGACCTACCGGTTGCTTCTGCGTACCTGTTACTGCTGTGTATGTGTTACTGCTGCGTAGTTCTGCCAGACGAGATCCGGCCACACCAGGGGCTGCTGCCCGCCGTACACGGAACGCACGCAGCCCGACCCGACCTTCACCAGAAGCCTGCCCAGTGTTTCACCCTGCCCGAACCAGGCCATAACAGTTCGGCAGCTTCGCACATCGTCCGCACACCCTGGGGGGTAAACACCGGCGACCGGCACCCGCTCGGACGGCGAAGGTAAGTAACCTTGCATGCGGCTGTCCAGCCGCACCGGTCCGACCGGCCTGGGCGGTGGCACGAGAACGAGCGGGCATCGGAGGGGCGGCCGCAGACCATGACCACCGGAGTCATCCCCGGGGGACAGCCCCCGGAGCCACAGCCGACGGGCGCGCTGATGCCGCAGCAGCGGAGCGAGCCGGCCGGCCACGCAGCCCTGCACGTAGACAACCGGCCGAGGAGTTCTGTGATCACCGCGCGCGCGGCCGCCACCTTCGAGCCCGTCGGGCGATCGGTCGCGACCGCCCGGTCCTTCGTCCGCGACACCCTGCAGGGCTGGGGCTTCGCCGACATCGTCGACGACGCCGTCGTCCTCACCAGCGAGCTCGTGACGAACGCCGTCGTCCACGCGGGCACGCACGCGGACGTCCTGTGCCTGCGCACCGAGGACGGCGTGCGCATCGAGGTCTCCGACCGCTATCCCGAGCGCGAGGTCCCCCTCCAGAGCTCGCCGTCCACCATGGGCAGCCCCGACCGCGAGGGCGGCCGCGGCCTCCAGCTGTGCGCGGCCCTGGCCACCCGCTGGGGCGTCGACTACACCCCCACCCACAAGAACGTCTGGTTCCAGCTCAACCTGCCCGAACGCGTGGTCGGCACCCGAACCGCCGGCCCGTCCCTGCCCGCGGACCTCCTCCCGCTGGCCGACGGCCGGGTCCGCGTCGCCGTCGTCCAGATCGACCGCAAGGGCTCCATCACCTCCTGGAACGAGGACGCAGAGGAACTCTTCGGCCATGCGGCCGCCGAGGTCGTCGGCAGGCCCCTCACCGAACTCGCGGCCTGGCCGCACACCCCGGGCACCAGCACCGGCGTGGCCGAGGCCCTCCAGCTCTCCCGCTGGGAGGGCAGCTACGGCATCCGCGGCGCCGACGGCCGTGTGGCCCCGGTCTACGCCTCCCACCTCCGGGTCCGCGACACGGGCGGCGAACCCTCCACCGTCTGTCTGCTGGTCCGCGACCACGAACGCGCCGTCCTGCAGACCCCGTCGCGCGTCCCGGCCGGCGACCAGAACCAGACCTCCGACGGCCAGAGCACCGACCCGTTCGAGGTGTTCATCGGCTCCCCCGCCCCGGACGACCTCGACGGCCTGCTGCAGCGCACCGTGGAGCGCGCCCGCGACATGCTCGACGCGGACTCCGCGTTCCTGCTGCTGGCCACCGACGACGAGACCGAACTGGAGGTGCGCGCCTCCACCGGCCTGCCCTCCGCCCGCCAGCGCTTCGCGCGCGTGCCCGTCGAGGCCGGCCCCGGCCGCTACGGCTCCGCACGCATGCCGGCCGTCCACGACGACCTCACATCCGTCCCCGGGGCCGTACCGCTGCTGAACGGCACGGGCATGCGCTCGGTCGTCACGGTCCCGCTGAAGGTCGAGGGCCGCCTGACCGGCTCGCTCGGCGTCGCCGCCGAGGCACCCGGCCGGTACTCCAACGAGGAGGCGCTGCGCCTGCAGTTCGCCGCCGACCGCATCGCCCTGGCCGTCGAGTCGGCCCGCCTGGGCGAGCTGGAGCGGCTGCGCCGCGGCTCCCTGAGCTTCCTGGTCGAGGCCTCCGACCTGCTGGCCGGCACCCTGGACCGCGACCAGACGCTGGCCCTGATGGCCCAGATGACGGTCCCCACCCTGGCCACCTGGTGCGCCGTCTACACGATCGCCGACCAGGCCTCGGAGCCGTACCTGTCGTACGTCCTGCACGAGGACGAGGAACTGATCGACGGCATCAAGTCGTTGCTGTCGAAGATCCCGTCACCCGATCCGGTACCGACGCCCGGCGCCCGCGTCTGGACCACCCCCGGCGAGGTCGCCCACAAGGCCGCCCTGCGCAGTTCCATGCGCAGCCTCGGCCTCGCCGGCGGGCCCACGCACCAGATCTCCTCGGGCATCGGCCCGACCCTCGCGACGGCCTCCGCGGTGGGCGGCGAGACGGTCGTGCTCCCGCTCGTCGCGCGCAACCGCGTCATCGGCATGCTGGTCCTCGGCAAGCCGACCGACGAACACTTCCGCCAGGAGATCCTGGAACTGGCCGAGGACCTGTCCCGCCGGGCCGCTCTCGCCCTGGACAACGCCCGTCTCTACTCGGAGCGCACGGCCATCAGCCAGGCCCTCCAGCGCAGCCTGCTCCCGCCGGGTACGCCGCACATCGACGGCGTCGAGGTCGAGGTCATCTACCGCGCGGCCGGCGAGGGCAACGAGGTCGGCGGTGACTTCTACGACCTCTTCCCGATCGGCAACGGCGCCTACGGCTTCGCCATCGGCGACGTGTGCGGTACGGGCCCGAACGCGGCGGCGGTCACCGGCCTCGCCCGGCACGCCCTGCGCCTGCTGGCCCGCGAGGGCCTGAGCGGCCCCGCCGTCCTGCAGCGCCTCAACTCCGCGATCCTCGACGAGGGCGACCGCAGCCGCTTCCTGACCCTCCTGTACGGCGAGATGCGCCCGCAGGAGGACGGCAGTGCCGAGCTGAAGGTGGTCTGCGCCGGCCACCCGCTCCCGCTGCGCCTGCGCCAGGACGGCACGGTCACGGCGGCTGCCGAACCGCAGCCCCTGCTGGGCGTGATCGAGGACCTGGAGTTGCACGAGGAGACGGTCACCCTCGACCCGGGCGACGTCCTGCTGTGCGTCACGGACGGTGTCACCGAACGCCGTGAGGGCTCACGCATGCTGGGCGACGACGGCCTCGCCGACGTCCTCACGACGTGCACGGGTCTGACGGCGGGCGCGGTCGCGGCACGCATCATGCGCGCGGTGGAACGCTTCGCCTCGGACGCCCCGTCGGATGACATGGCGATTCTGGCGATGCGCGTCCCGGGAATCCACAAGGACATGTGAGGAAACAGGAAGCACGAAAAAGGCCCACCCGGAAGGGTGGGCCTTTTTACTGGAGCCCCCAAACGGAATCGAACCGTTGACCTTCTCCTTACCATGGAGACGCTCTGCCGACTGAGCTATAGGGGCCTGTCGTTTCTGAGGTTTCCCTCGCGGCGACGAAGAAACTGTACCCCGGGGAGGCCCGAGTTCCCAAATTCGTTCGGGCACCCACTCAGAAGGCAGGCTGAAGCAAGCCCCCAAGGGCATTGCAGGCGGACACGATCCGCTGCATCTCCCGCTTGGTGAGCGAGGCGTCCACGGGCAGTGTCAGTGTCTCGTCGGCGGCCAGCTCGGTCTCCGGCAGGGACACGCACCGACGGAACTCCGGCAGCCGGTGCACGGGCGTCTTAACCGGCGCCCGGCACTCAACTCCCTTGGCCCGCAAGGCCAGCGCGAACGCGTCCCGGTCCGGCCGGCCGTTCCCCGGCACCCGCACGACGTACTGCTGATAGGTGTGCCCGTCACCGCCGTCCGGCGTCCGTACGCCCTTCAACTTGGCATCGAGATACGCGGCCCGCTCCCTGCGCTGCGCTATCTCGTCGTACGGCGCCTCGGACTCGCCCTGCTCCAGCACCAGCAGCCCGTACCGCTGTCCGATCGCGTGCAACCGCGCCAGATCGGCCCCCCGTCCGAAACGGTGTACGACAACGACGGCGGCCGTACGGGGAGTTACGGCCGCCTCGACAGCGACGGGGTCCAGGCAGTACGTCACCGGGTCTATGTCGGCGAACACCGGGAGTGCACCGGCCAGGGTCACGGCCTCGGCGACCTCGACGTTCCCGAAGGCCGGCACGACGACCTCGTCACCGACTCCGACACCGGCGGCCCTGAGCATTGCAGCAGTTCCCATGCGCTGGATGCTGGGCGCGCGACGTGAACGACACGTTAAGGAAAAAATAAAAAGGTCGGACCCTGAACCGAAGTTCAGGATCCGACCTTTCTCAAGATTTGTTCGGCGGTGTCCTACTCTCCCACAGGGTCCCCCCTGCAGTACCATCGGCGCTGTGAGGCTTAGCTTCCGGGTTCGGAATGTAACC
>NZ_JBEYEW010000039.1:0-53769 GCF_040634095.1 Streptomyces sp. NPDC007205 | reverse complement strand
GGGGGGGGGGGGCCCCCCGCGGGCTGCCGGGCCCCCCGCGGGCCACCCCCCTCCCCGGGGGGGCCCACCCGAACTCGCCGTTGGGGGCTCGCGCTTGCGCGACCGCGAAGCGGCTTGTCCTGGTGGCCCCCGCAGAACCGGCGGTATGGCGGAGCTGCCCGGCCAACCGAGGGGAGCCCCCGCCCACCGGGGTGGGGTGTGGCGGAGACCCGCCGCCGACAGCCGGACCGGGACGAGACCGGCCTTAACCTGCGGATTCTGTGACCCAAGTCACCTACACCGAGGGCCTACTGAGGATGACACCAACCAAAAAATAAGGCAGAATTAGAGGTGTCGGAAGGGGATAGGAGCCCCGGACGACACGCACGACCCCAAACCTTCAACACCACGGAGAACAGAATGACCGTGCAGACCGAAACCGCAGCGGGGCACGCGTTCGCCACCGCCGCGAAGTCCGCCGCTGGCTACCTTGACGAGGCCGCCAACTCGCACGGCCGCGAGAAGGTTCAGATGGTTCTCAACGCGCTCGCGCGAACCGAGACCGACGCACCGCATCTCGTGGAGATCGGACCCGGCGGCGGCGCCGCCCTCCAGTACCTCACCGACAGCCTCACCTGCACCGCCAACCGGCCCCGCACCCTGGACGTCACCCTGATCGAGGCCCCCGGCGTCCTCTCGCAGGCTCTCGCACGCGCCATCGACGGCTACAACGCGGCCGACTTGGGAACCTGCTCCCTTACCTTCGGTCTGGCGCAGGACCTCGGCACCATCCTCGACCGCCCCGTCGACATCGTCGCCGCGTCCGCCCTGATGCACGAGGTCTATTCCTACGGCAGCGGGTACCGGGGCATCCACGAGATGATGCAGACCCTGCCCACCATCGTGAAGCCCGGCGGCCACTTCGCCTACCGCGACGTCCGCACCGTCAACGCCGCGACCCTCCACGAAACGGTCACCCACACCTACACGCATCGCGGATGGCTTCAGTTCATCCGCATGTTCACCCCGCAGTACCTGCGGGACAGCCTCCACCCCTACCACCACTCCGGCGACGACCCGACCGTCCGTCAGGACTCCCGCCGCATCGCCCTTGAGAACATCGACCCCCGGACCAGCGCCGTCATCACAGGACCGATAGGCCTGTTCCGCGAGATCCAGCGCCACTACATCACCTTCCGCGACTACGCGTGGCGCTCCGGTGCCCTCGGATTCCTCCCCCGCCTCGACGGACAGCTCTCCGCCGACTGGATCGACGCGGCAGCCGGTCACAAGCGAGTCCACTTCACCCTCACCGAGGCCGAATGGATCTCCCCCCGACAGCGAGCGCTGCTGAAGACCGTCAGCGAACCGTACGGAGACCACTACGTCACGGACGGCGACATCTTCGACGAGTGCACCGACGCCGCCCTCATCGAACTACTTACTTCCGCCGAGACCGGCAACGAGCAGTGCGCGGCCGTGTGGCGCGAGTGGATCGAGCGCGAAGGCCACGAGACCTACGTCTACCTCACCTTGAACGAACTCCTCACCGAGTTCGCGATCTCGTCGGCAGAGGCGAACACCAACACCGTGATGATGCCCCGGACGGCCCGCGACGTCGTCACCCCCGAACGTGCCTACTACACCCGCTACCTCCAAAAGCACCTGCCCAACCCCCTCCCCGACGGCAAGCAGTTGGTTCTCTTCACCAACATCCCCGCCCATGACACCGACGCACTCACGGCCGGTATCGAGACCCTCCGACCGCTGTGCAGCCGCGCGGCCATGGCCCGACTCCACTCCGCACTCACCCAGATGATGTGACCCGCCCACCCACAGCCACCAGGTAACGACCACAGGCGCGGGGCCCTCGGACCACGACCGAGGGCCCCGCCCCCGGGCACCCGCCCGCACGCACGCCGCAATCAACACAGGAGGATGACCCCATGACCGACACCATCGAAGTGGAGCGCAAGCGCGAGCTGTCCGACGACGGCAGCACCCTTACGCCCCTGCTCGCCCAGCTCGGCTACGTCGCATCCGCCCCCATCACCGAGGTTGACACCTACTACAGCCGCCCCGATGTCGACTACATGCAGACCGTCGAGTGCCTGCGCGTCCGCCGTCGCGGCGACTTCGCAGAGATCACGTACAAGCCAGCCTCCACCCCGACGACCCACGCAGCCGACGACGTCGTGTCCAAAGCCGAGACGAACGTCATCCTCCACGAAGGCGAGCAGGCACGCACGGCTGAGAGGCTGCTGACTTCGATCGGTATGCGTGAACTCGTCCGCGTCGAGAAGACCCGCATCACCTACCGCCACCCGGAGATCCCCGGCGTGACAATCAGCATCGACACCGTCCACGGCGCCGGTACTTTCATCGAAACCGAGGTCAACCGACCCACCGCCGACGGTGCCGCCGAGCTCGTCGAGCACATCGAAAAGCAACTCGGCATCATCGGGCACCCCACGGTCGCGCTCCCCTACCGCGATCTTGTACTCAGGCAGTACGAACAGCCCGCGACACACACGGCACACAGGTGATCTTCCCGCTGAATGCCGCGCCGCTCCTCCGCAGGGGCGGCGCGGCTCACACTATCCACAGAGGCTGACCCCGGGCCCGGGAAAAGGACACCCCTACGGGGCGGCAGCCCCATCTGGCCCCTTCGGGGCCGGGTCCGCTGACGCGGACCGAGCCGAGTCGGTCCGGAAAGGGCAATGCCGGCACCGGGCTGCGGCACCAACCCGGCCGACCATGCCAAAGGACACGCCTGCCGGCGTGACTGTGTCGCTGGGCCGGCTCCTTCGTCGCCGGCCGGCCGCCCTCCTTCGTCGGGCGGCATGGACCGCCTACGGCGGACGCATTTTCGGGGCGCCTACGGCGCAGCCGGGGATACCTGCTCCGCAGGCAATCCGCTCCGCGGACTGTGCGGCGCTTCGCGCCGGTGGGTTCCGCTCCGCGGAACCTGTGGCAGTGCGCCGCTCCGCGGCGGGGCGGCGCTTCGCACCGCCGTGGTCGAAGGGCCACCTTCTCCTGGAGGGACCGCGAACCTCCAGCAAGATCACCAGCTGCCTGTCCGCCGAAGGGTGCCGACCAGGCTTCAGAAGCAGTAAGTCATCGGCTGGCGTCTGCCGACACGGATCGGGCGGACTTGCTGGACACCAAGAAATAATTAAGGCAAGATTAGTGAAACGGGGAGGCTTAGGCTCTCCGTCGCAACCGCGTAACCGGCGGAAGATGGGGGCGGACGGCCAGCCCAATAGGAGTAGTACTGGCCGTCCTATGCCCCCTGGCCCCAGGCCCTTCAACAAGCCCATTTCCAGGAAGGCATCTGCACACGATGGTAAACGACGCAGAGCTCGACACACCCCTTGCCCCTGACGACCTCGTGACCTTCCGCGCCGGCGACTGGGCCGGTGCCGACCCCGCTGTGGTTCATTCTGCTCGCCGACGAGCAGAGCACGGTGCTCCGGACTGGACAGCGACGATCAAGGACAGCGACATCGCAACGGTCACGAGTGACCAAGTCCGGCATGGTGCGGTGGGAGCACAGGCCGCAGCGGCACAGCGTCACGAGCCGTGCGGAGCGTGATGCCGAGCACGCGCTCACCGAGACCGGCGCGATGCTCCCGCCGCAGCCCGCCGACCACAACGACCGTCCCGAGGAGGAAGCCGAAGATGACACGCGAGGCCCTGCCGCGGGGAACCACAGATCACGAAGGACACCCCATGGCCACGCTGGACGGACGCCCCGTACTGACTCGCAAGGAGCTGGCCGACACATACGGGCTCAGCATCACCCACCTCGAGAAGCTGTACCGGGAGCGCGAGGCCAACGGCCACCCCGAAGCCGCGGGCACGATCAGCCGCGCGCTGGTCTGGTACGCCGCCGACTGGCACGAGTGGTACAAGCGCCACACCGACGTCTCCGGCCTGGAGAGCCGGGCAGGCCTGCACGCCCGTACAGGCCTGGGCCTGAGCACCCTCCAACTGCTGTGGCGGGACAGGAAGTCCAACGGGCATCCCGAGCCGGAGAAGACGATCGGCAGCACCATGTACTGGGACCCGAAAACCTGGGACACCTGGTACGAGGGCTACAAAGCTGGTCAGCAGTGGCGCACGAACGTCGACCTCAGCGGAAACGCCGAGGATCTGATCTCCCTGTCCGAGGCCGCCCGCGTCCTGGGCATGGATCCGACCAGCATCACGAAGTACCCGGTGAGGCCGCCGAAGCATTGGCCGGCACCGGCCGAGGAAACGACGACGGCCAAGGGCTTCGTCAAGCGAAAGTACCGGCGCGGCGACATCTGGACCTACGCCGAGCGCCGCGAGCGTGGTGGCGGCCGCCCAGCCGGAACGACCAAAACGGATCGCCGCTACCCGTACGACGGCGATCCGCGCCTCGACCAGGCCCGCGCCGCGGTCAAGGCAAACCCCGGAGTTCCTGCGGCCCAACTCGCCGGCCAGCTGGCGCACGAGCACGGCGGCACCGCAGGTACCTGGTCCCACATCGTCCGCAGCGCGCGACAGCACCCCGAGGACTGACCCGCGGCGATCAGAAGAGCTGTACTTACGCCGTCAGCATCCCTCTGCTCCTGCCTTCACCAGCGAGCCGGCCCCGGCCGCAGCCCAAGAAGCAGCTGCCCCTGTCCCTGCCCCTGCCAGGGGCAGGGACAGAGTGCGGTGAATCGAGCGCGATCGTGCTCAAGGCCGAGCCTTCAAACCACCGCTCCAACGGCCCATGCGAGCCCCGTCAAACGGCGCAGCCTTCGGGGGTAGCTGCCAATGGGATCCGCCAATGCCGACGCTCCGTCCGGGGCCACCGGACCACCCGACCGTGGACGGTGCCCTGCGGCACGGCAGCCCCCCTCCATGGGGAGCCTGCAGGACGTCACCGGGGATCGCGCTCACCCTGCCGTGCCAGGCGTTCAACCCGTCGGGTCGGCGCAAGGGGCACTACGCGGGTGCGATCGAGCTGATCGAGCACACGGTTGGCTGTGCACGCGGAAGCGGGAGTCGTTCGACGTAACTTCGGGAGGCGCTCCCCGGCTCCGTCGCATGATCAATGTCGATGAATTCGGGAGTCACTGCCGCCTTCCTCGCGGACCGAGTGTGGCCGTCGCTCCCCGCTCCTCCAGGTCGTTCGCCCTCGCTCCGCTCGGGGCGCTCCACCTGGACCAGCGGCTTCGCCGACGGCAAGGGTCCGCAGCCATCGAGGGAACGGCCCAGAGCGCCGCACGCCGCAACGAAGGGCGTGTGCCAACGAAGCTGGGTGGCACGGGGATTTGGCCGTCAAGGATGGTGGCCGGAAGGCTTGCGGGCGCGATCGGATCCCCGCCGGCCTTCAGCCGAGCTGCTCGGCCAGTCCGACGATGATGCCCTCGGGGCCGCGGACGTAGCACAGCCGGTAGCTGTCCTCGCACTGTGCCAACTCGCCAACGAGTTCGGCGCCGTGAGTGCGCAGGCGGGCAACGCTGTCCTCGATGTCGTCGACGGCGAACATGACGCGGTGCGTGCCCAGAACGTTGTGCGGCCTGTTGCGCGGCCCGGCGCTGATCGCCGCGGGGCTGCGGTACTTCGCCAGCTCGAGCCGGCTGTGACCGTCCGGGGTCCGGAGCATCGCGATGTCACAGCGGACGCCGTCGAGTCCAGTGCACTGGTCGGCGACGAGACCCTCGACCTCCGCCCTCCCCTCCAGCTCCATACCGAGTTCCACGAAGAACGCGATGGCGGCATCCATGTTCTCGACGACGATGCCGACGTTGTCCATCCGCTCAATGGCCATGCTGGTTTCTCCCTCTTCCGCGTGCGGCCGGTGGTCGCTGGTGCCCCTGGGACGGAGCCGGTGGCACGTTCTCGACATCCTGCGCCACGGATCTCAGGCGAGCGGCCCGCGCCGCTCACATGCCGTCCGGCACACGCTCAGGGTTCGGTGGCACAGGACAGCCGCTGGCCGGCGAGCTGGTTACTCCCGTTCTCGCGTACATGGCCTATTCGCGTAGACGTGTGGCTCCCCGTTCCGTGTCGAAACGACATCGCTACTCACGTACATAGCCACACGGTCCTGGAGGCCGCCACGGCCGCCGGGTTTCACCCCGTGTTCACCCCGGAGGGTGGAGACGTGGCGCCCGGTTGCGAGGACGGCTACGCGCCCGTCTGAAGATGACGTGGGAGGGGGTTCGCGAGCCGCTGGAATAGCTGGAGGACGCGCGGGCCGGGCTGCTGGCGGAGGTCGTGATCTGGCCCCTGGCGATGCTCGCCCGCGGCGGCAGCGTGGAGTGGGTCGCCGTCGAACAGTCGAGCGTCCTGCCTGCCTGGATCGAGGCCGCGCTGATGGGCAGGCTGAGCGAGGCCGGGTGGCACACCACCGAGGCGTTCACGCTGGACGCTGCCGACTACGGCGCCACCTCCCACTGCAAGCGCAGGCTGATGGCCGCCCACCGTGGCGAGCGCCCGTTCGTCGACCTGACACCCGCCGCGCCGTTCTCCGCGACGACGTTCGCCGAGTGCGTCGGGTGGCCCACCGGCCGCACCTACCTGACGCGTGGGAACGGCCCCTGGGCCCGGCCACCGGCCGCACCAATGGCGGCAGCGCCCGCAGCGCCGACCTTCCGTCGACGTGCGTGACAGCGACCGCCTACGGCTGGACGTGCACCGAGACCGGCGAGCGGATCAGGCAGCAGGACATCGGCCGCCTGGTCGGCTTCCCGGCCGACTACCCATGGGCCACGTCGGCCGCGGCGGCGGCGTGCGGAACAAGGACCGGCAAGCAGCCGATGCCGTCTGCCCGATGGTGCCAGCCGCGCTGTTCGAGCGCATCCTCGGAGGCCTCAAGTGGGAGGTCAAGACTCGGGCGTACGTCGAGGAGCTGTACCGCCCGGCGGAGGTCGAGGAGGGCGGGCAGATGCTCCTACAGATGGCCGTGTGCAGCGGATCTTTCCAGCCCGGGGGCCCGCACCGCAGGCGTGTTCGTGAGGAACGAGCGGACACGGCGAGGAGCGGACGTACGACCTTGACGCGGAGGAGTCCGGCCGGACACTGGATCGGCCGGGGAGGGAGTGACCACGACGAAGGGCCCCGCGCAGCGGGGCCGTTTCTCTGCGTCTGGAACGGTCAGCTGGAGGCGGCGCCCAGCGTCGCGCCGTCGGCCACGGATGAGCGGTCCTGCGTCGGGATGCTTCCCGCCGGCGAGCCGCAATCCAGGGAGCTCCCGGGCGCCTGTCCGTTGGTCTTCTGAGTCCGGGTGCGCGACGCAGTGGAGTTGCTCCGCGCTGCCTTACGGCCCGTCGCCTGGGTGACCGTCTTGGAGGCGATCTCGGCGAGCTTCGTGGGGTCGTCGTAGTCGAGCTTGCGCAGTTCCGCGCCGCTCCAGCCGACCGCGGTTGATGCGGTGTGTGCCGCGGCGTAGGACTGCACGGCTGCGGTCAGTTGGTCGAGCGCGGCCCGGATGTCTTCGCGTGCGGCCGCGAGGTCGCGGATCGGCTCGAGGCGTGTGTCGAGGAGGGAGCGGGCCGCCGCCTCGGCGGCGTCGATGCCAGTCGTGTCAGTCATATCGGCAGACTAGCGATCAACGCCGCCGCGCGAACGCCTTAACACGACCGCTCGCGGCAGCCGACGAACTGCCGTCGAGGGGTACTCGTCAGGCCGTCCCGCGACCCGCAGTTGAGAGTCTGCGGCCACTAGGCGGGAGCAAGATATTAGATCAGCCGGGCTGATCGATTTGTGCTGGCCCGGCGGGCGGCCAGCGGCGCACACTGCGTGTGGTCCCCCAAGATCGGGGGTCGCTTCGCTGGGAGGGGAATTCAGTACGTGACGGCCGACGAGAACACCGCCGACCAGGCCGTGCCGAAAGCGCGCCGCCGTAGTCCGGGCCGACAGCAGCGTGCCAAGGGCGGCCGGAAGCATCGAGCGGACGTGAAGATGTCCGACGAGGAAGCGATACAGATACAGGCGCGTGCCATCAGTCTCGGCGTGAGCGTTCCTCGGTTGCTGGTGGAGAGTGCACTGCACGGCGACTCCGCGACGGTCAGCGAGAGGCATGCGCGTCATCGCGAACTGACAGCGCTTCGGCGCCAGGTGGCGGGGTACCTCAGCAACGTCAACCAGCTCACGCGCATAGGCAATGCGACGGGGGAGCTTCCCCCTGAGATACCGGCCGCGCTGCGCGTCTCCACCCGTGTCCTGGAGCGGCTGGAGGATCTGCTCGCCACGATGACACCACCGCCGGATCGCTCCAAGGCGGAAGCTGAGGACGTGGACGAAGGCGGCGACGAGTGATCGCCAAGGCCATCGACAAGAAGCTGCCGGACGGCCGTCGTGTCCGCGGCCGCGAACCTGTCGGGCTGGCCCTCTATCTGTTCGGTCCGGGCAAGTTCAACGAACACACGGACCCGCACATCGTGGCAGCGGACGTGACCCTCGGCCTGGAGGACGGACACCGGTTCACCGACCGGCGCGACATCATCGATCTGGGGCAGGACCTGGACGGCCCCCACAAACTCTTCGGGACCGAGTTCCCCGGCGGACACATCTACCACCTGGTGCTGTCGAACGGGCCGGACGACCGGCTGCTGACGGACGAGGAGTGGGCCGAGATCGCGCGCAGTGCGATGGACCGCATGAACTTCACCGAGGCGTCCGGCAAGGCGCCGTGCCGGTGGTTCGCGGTCCGGCACGGTCTGTCGATCGAGGGCAACGATCACATCCACATTGCGGTGAACCTCATCCGCGAGGACGGCACGAAGGCGTCCATCTGGAACGACCGTCCGCGCATTCAGAAGTTCGCGGCCGAGATGGAGCAGCGGTACGGGCTGACCGTGATCGAAGGGCGGTCCGGCGCCGGCCTGCCCGCGGTCACCCGGGCCGAGAAGGAGATCGCCGCCCGCACCGGTCAGCCGGAGCCACCTCGCACTCGTCTCGCGCGCGCCGTGCGGGCCGCTGCCGTGGCGTCTGCGAGCGAGGCGGAGTTCGTTCGCCGGCTACGCCAGTCCAGGGTCCTCGCGCGGCCGCGGTACACCTCCGGCGGACGCACGGGAGTCGACGGCTACTCCGTCGCCCTGCGCCCCGAAGACGGCTCTGATCCTCTCTGGTTCGGCGGCGGAAAACTCGCTCCGGACCTCACACTCCCGCGGCTCCGCGCGCACTGGAAGCAGGATGCGGAGGCCCTCCGCGCGGCGGTCGAGGAGTGGGGCGGTCAGTCATCGGAGCTCACCGGCCGAGAGGCGCGCGTGCTGCGCGCCGAGGCATGGGCGGAGGCCGAGGAGCAGATCAACGGCGTGCTCGCCCGGCTCGCCGAGGTGGACGTCGACGACTGGGAGACGTGGGCCGGTGTCGCGCGCGAGGCAGCCGGCATCTACGGCGCTCTCTCCGCCCGCCTGGAGGGCCGGTATCCCGGGCCGCTGGCTCGCGCCGCCGAGGCACTGTCGAGGTCGGCGCAGAGTCGGCACGGGCAGCCGCGGGCGCGCCGCAGCGGCAACGCGGCGAGCGCACTGCGCGGCGTGCAGATGATTGCCATCCAGGCGCGGCCGATGGGCCGCAGCACGCAGGGTGAAGAGATGCTGATCCGCAGCATGTTCCGCATCGTGGGCATCCTCCACGACACCCATGTCGCGCGGGGCGAGGCCACGCAGGCCGCGCGCCTGGCCGCGCTGGCCCAGAACGACTTGACGGAGCTTCACCGGGCGCTGATCGGTGGCGGTTTGCCGCAAGCGGTGAGCCCGGAGCAGCTGGGCTTCGCGCAGCCGGATGCGCCTTGGCAGCAGCGTCCGATCGGCCGCGACGACCAGGATCTCGACCGTTAAGATCACGCACCCACTGTGGGAGGGGAGCACACGATGAGCGAGCAGACAGACGAAGTGCTACAGGCGCTCGGCGAGAAGGTGCGTACGGCCATCACGGTGGTGAGCGAAATCGCCGAAGTGGTCGCCCGTCACCGGATGGACAAGGCCCGCGAAGCGCAGGCGGCATCCGAGGCGCAGCGGGCCGAGATCGCGGCGAGGCTGCGAGCTGAACGCGATGGTGCGATGCCGGTGATGCGGCAACCGTGGGATACCGCGTGGTGGCGCCGCGCGGAGCCGCAGGAGATCGCCCACGTGTGGCAGGTCACCGCTGGCTGGGCGGCGACCGACGACCCGTATGCGCGGACCACGCTGGAGCACATGCGACGTCAGATTCAGCAGCGGTACGGCGTGAGCGTGCCGGATCAGCCGGTGCCGGACAAAGAGCTGGCCTTGCTGCTGACGCCCCGTCCGCAGGCAGAGCAGACCGGCCCCGGCGCGGGCGCCGAGCCGGAGTTCCAAGAGGGCGTGGAGGGGCAGTTCGAGTACGTGGTGCGCGACGCCGCGAACCCGGATGCGCCGCTGCTCGCACAGGGACGCCTGGCGGCCGATCCGGGTGCTGCGCCGGCGGACGCCGCGGTGCAGGGGCTGCGCGAGTACGCGCAGGGCGGGCCGGATCGAGGGGCGACGCGGGAGGAGCGACTAGACCGTCTCTTCGATGTCGCGTACGGGCGCGTCAGTCCGGCTCGTGACTTGAGCAACGTGGTCATCGACGTCTACCCGGCGGGCCAGGGTGGGAGAGGCCTCAGCACTCCGCTGTACTCCCTGGAGGGCGTGCGGATGGAGGAGGTGCGGGCGGAGCGGCGGGCTGAGCGGCAGCGCGTCATCGACGGCCAGAGCGAGGCGTCCGACGAGGAGGTTCTCGCGGCCATTGCGCTGGAGGAACGCGCGACGCGCGAGGACCTGCGGTACGAGCAGGCGCGGGCGGCCGCGGCCGGGCGCGAGCCCGAAGAGCAGGTGACGTGGAGCATCTATCAGAGCGACTTCGTGAAGGAGAGCGACATCACCCGGCAGGTGGCCACGGGCACGGACGTGGTGCCACCAGGTATGTCACCGGAGCTGTTCGCGGCCGAGCGGCTGATGCACCGGGTCGGTGTCGAGGGGCGGGTGCCGGGTTCGTACAGCATCCTCGTGGTCCGGGCTGAGGATGGCGCCGCTCAGCTTGCCGACATTCGCGGTGAGCAGGTGGAGGCGATCCGTGCGGCGCAGCTGCCCGTTTACGAGGCAGCGCGTGCAGCAGGGGCCGGCGTGGACGTTCGGGCCGTGGAGCAGGCGCAGGGCGAACTCGCCACAATCACAGCGGCGGCGCGGGAGCGGATGGGTGACCTGCGGCTGCGCAGGGAGATGGCCGAGGCGCGGCTACGAGGCGAGAGCGACGAACCGGTCATGTGGGCGGAGCGCCTTCGTCAGGACCTGGATGAGGGGTGGTGGGAGACGGCCAACCCGACGGAAATCGTCGGCGTGTGGGAGCACGTGGGCACGTGGCCCGACGGCGCGACGAAGACCGCTGCCCAGGCCCAACTGGGGGCGGGTGTGCAGCGCACGCACGGCGTCACGGTGCCGCCCGGAGCGAGTGCGGGTGATGTCGCCGCCGCGCTGGAGAAGGCGCTCGACGTCCAGGGCCGGAACCTGCCCGAGGACCGCCAGGACGAGCGGCTGCGGCAGCAGTCCCAGGACGAGGAAGCCGCCGCGACTGCGTCGGGGGAGCGTGCCGAGGGAATGGCCACAGTGGGCGAGCCGGTGGAGGACGTGCGGGCGGAAGCCGAGCAGGCCGCTGCCATGCGAGCGGCCGCGGAGCAGGACCGTCAGGCGACCGCCGCGTTGGCCGACGTGGGCGACCGCGAAGCGGCGGATGCCGTCGCGGCCGCCGCGCAGGGGTTCTCCGGGACCCCGTCGTCTCGGCTTGCTGCTAGCCAGGGAAAGAAGCGGTCCAGGCGGCCGCGGCCGCCGCGTCAGTCCCGCGATCAGGAGCGGGGTCGCGGGGGTCGCTGAACGCCGTGCCGAGCCACAGGCCCGGGTCGGAGTCGGCGAGCGGCATCGGTTCGAGCTGGCGGTGCTCGCCGGGCTTGCACGCCATGAACGGACCGCTGTCCTTCGACATCAAGACGTTGAGGTGCGGGTCGCAGTGGTACAGCCACCAGCTGGACATGGTGCCTTCCACGACCGCCTTCTCCCACTCCTGCCACATGGCGTTGAGTCGGCTGACGGCTTCGCCGTGGCGGTACCACTGTGAACACCAGGTCAGGGAGCCGCCGAAGCGGCGGCGGATGACCTGGGCGAGGTGCTTGCGCAGCCAGCTCTCCAGGTCGCCGTAGACCGGCTTCGGTGACTCCTTCGCGCCGGCTTTGGCGTCCGCTTGAGCCGTCACCGAAACGGGGCCGGTCTCGTCCTCGTCGAGGGCGGGGCCGGGCTCCCAGCTGTCGTCATCGTCCAGCATCGAAACCCTCCGCGTCGGGGGCGATCAGCTCGTGTAAGGGCATCTCCTCCGCCGGCGCGTACCTGGCGAGAGAGGCGCGCACGCTCTGCGCGTGGGGGCCGTTCTGCCACGGCTCAGTCTCGATCAGGACCGGCCTGGTGCCGGAGGCGAACAGCAGCGCGCGGCCGCGCGGCAGGGCGGCCAGGTCGGCCACTTCGAGAATCTTCTCCGTGCGGGTGGAGATCGAGGTGGAGCGCGAGGCCATGGAGCCGCGCTGAATGCTGATGCTGTGGGTTTCGGGCTCGAAGTCCCCGACGAGCTGGGACAGATCGCCGAGGAACTGCGTCTCGCTCACGCCGCCGCCGTACATGCGGATGTTGGACGCGGACCAGAGCTTCTTCATGCCGTACTCGCCCCAGACGACGACGCCCTGGGCCCAGGACTGCAGGATCGTCATCAGCGGGATGCCGCGCGAGCCGTAGTGGCTGTAGAGGTCCGGCAGGTCCTTCCACCGGCAGACGTTGGCGGCCTCGTCGAGGACACCCAGCATCGGGGTGCGCAGACGGCCGCCGGGGCTTCGGGTCGCGAGCTCTTCAGCGGCCTCGATCGTCGCCACTGTCAGCGCGGTCACCAGCGGGCCGGCGGTGCCTTGGCCCTCGCGGGAGAGCGAGTACAACGTCCCGCTGCCCCGGACGAAGTCATGGGGGTCGAACTGCGGCCGGTCGGGGTTGTGGGGGTCGTAGGTGACCCATCGGGTGATGGCCGGGTTCACCAGGAAGCCGATCGACTTCTTCGCCGTGCCGTACACGCCGGCGCGCTGCTTGTCCGGGCTGTTGATGACGCCTTGGACGCCGTCGGCGGGAAGGTCGTGCCCGGCGGCGCGCAGGATGTCCACCGGTGTGGTGTCCGTCGGGTCGGACACCCACGAATACAACCGGGTGATGGGCTCCCGTCCCTCGGTCGCGGCCAGGATGAGGAAGGACAGCAGCGCCTGCCCCTCCGGGTCGAAGAAGGCGTCGGTCTTGGCGTCAGGCTCTTTGCTGTACGCGGCGAAGACGGCGGCCAGTTTGACCGCCTTCTCGATGTCGGTGACGTAGGTCAGGGGATTCCACCACCAGGTGGGGGGCTCCTCGGCGACCCGCTGCGGGTCGAAAACCCACACCGGGCCCGCCTGGTTGCGGGCCAGTCGGGTGGCGTCGACGATGTCCCGCTTGTTGCTCGTCACCAGCACCGCGCCGGGCGCGTCGAGGATCGCGGGGATCGCGCGGGAGGTTGTCTTACCGGTGCGCGGGCCCCAGATGTCGACGTGCATGTCCTCCCACGAGCCGTACAACGGCTGTCCGGTGCCGCGGGCCCGGCCGATGCGCACGCCGGGGTGGGTGGCCGGGGCGCCGAGCCGGGCCGCCGTGGCGGCCGCGCCCTCGCGGGAGAGTGCGGTCTGTTCACGGCGGTTGGCCAGGTGCCGGGCGGCGGCGTCCACGCTCAGCCGTGGCTGCCGGGAGCGCCATACCAGCCGCCATGCGAGGAGGGCCAGAGCCGGGATGCCGACCGCCTCGGCGGCCGCGACGACGGTCGCGGCCGTGCCCGGCCACGACACCTTGCCCGCCAGCAGGTTGATGACGAGGGCGAACGGGTTGCCGCTCGGCGTGGGCTTGTCGTCGAGGGCTGCGCCGGCGAGTACCGCCAGCCACGTCCCGAGCACGAGCGCGATGACCGTGCCCAGGACGGCCACCATGATGTACGGCGTGAAGTCCGAGGGACCGCGCCGATTACGGGTGACACTCACCGGCCGCCCCCTGTCATGTCCCACCGCTTGTTGGTGTTGTTGACCTCTAGTTCCGCCTTGGTCAGCTCGACGTGGAACGGGATGCCTGGCCGCCCGCCCACCTTCGTCAGGAACTTTCCGCGGCCGGGCGGGTCGGCTTCGCGGCCGCGCAGGGAGTCCCAGGAGGGCGGGGTCGACCAGTCCACGATCATGCGCTGCTCGCGCTGCGACATGTTCACCACCTGCGTCAGCGACGCCATTTCGGCCTGTGGCAGGCCACCGCACACGACCATGCCCGCGCGCTCGGCGAAGCCGCGGGCCTTGAGCCGGTCGGCCTCGTCAGGCAGGGCGAGGAGGTCGGCCATGGTGTGCGTGATCATTGCTTGTCCCAGGCCGTACTGCCGGTTGAGGCGGGTGAGGGCGTCGACGCGGTCGACCAGGCCCTTGCCCGCCCGCAGCACGCGCCACAGCTCGTCCAGGACGACGAAGAAGTGCTTCTGCGGGGCGAGACCGGCATCCGCGAGGGCGTGCGCGGCCTCGATCGCGCCGAAGCCGTCGCTCCAGCACGCCAGCAGGACGGCGGCCTGCAGCTCGGCGTCGGCGTCGTCGATGCCGGAGATGTCGATGCACACCCCGCCGGGCGAGTCGAGCCGGAGGGGATGGGAGGTGTGCCGGGCGAAGCTCTCGCCCATGGGCCCGTCGAGCAGGCCGAGCAGTGAGGCGTGCAGCCCGTCGACCGCCGTCCGGTACCGCTCTTCGCTGCCCCGGGCGAGGGTGACGGCGCGCAGGGCCTCGGGCCCTTCGTCGATCACCCGGATCAGGTCCGGCAGGATCGGCACCCCGTCGTGCCGCTCCTCCAGGAGCTGCAGCGCGGTGTTGATGACGGTGCGCTCCCGGTCCACGACCGGCACCCCGCGCAGGATGGTCACCAGGGCGGTGACCATGTTCAGCCGGCGGCCGCGGCCCTGGGCGAGGAGCTGTTCGCGGGCCGCCCCGGAAAGCTTCGCCGCCGCGGCGGCCGTCTCCCCGGGATCGAGCACGTTGAGCGAGCCCAGCCCGCGGCCCAGCTTGACGATCTGGCCGCCCATCGCGCGGACCAGGTCGACGTAGTCGGGCTTGAGGTCGCCCAGCACCATCGGGTAGACGCCGTACCCGGCCAGGCCGAGCACCCAGCGCCGCACCAGCGTGGACTTGCCAAGGCCCGGCTTGCCGAGCACCAGGGCGGACGGGTTGTGGATCAGCCCCGCCCGCTGGAACCACGAGATGGGGTCCATGCACAGCGTGGCGCCGGACTCCAGGACGCGGCCGACCGGCACCCCGCGCATCGGGGTGCCGCTGCCCGCCGCCCACGGCCACAGACCGCAGACCTGCACGGTCGTCCCGCGCCACTCCGGGGGCGCCTCCACCAAGGACGCCTTGCCCCCGCCACGGCCAGGGAAGCCGCGCAGGCCCGGCTTGCGCACGCGGACGGTCGTCTTCTGCTTCGCCATCAGTTCCCCCTCCTCCTATGAGGCGTCGCGTATCGCCTGCGGGACGCGCAGATGGTCGGGCAGGACGATCCCGATCGGCAGCGCCGCGGCGAACGCGACCGCCTGCGAGCCGTACATCCGGCGCAGCTGCACGCGTGCCGGGGGAGCGAGGACATCGATCGCCGCCGCGGCGGTCGGCAGGTCCTCCAGGCTGTTGACGGTCGCGGTGACGAGCATCGCGAAACGGGTCAGCCCGGCCCCCTTGGCCTCTTCGCGGGCGGATTGCTCGGCCGCGGCCACCGCCACCGTGTCGCGGGCGGCGGGTTTGGTGCCGCCCATCTTGAAGCGCGCATCGCGCCGGTCGCGTTCGACCAGTTTCGCGGCGGTCGCCGGGTCGTGCGGCCGGTACATCAACGTCACCCGCTTGCGGGCAATGTCGCGGTGCGGGCCAAGCAGGCCGGTCAGGACGCTGGAGAGCACCTCACCGCGGGGGGCTTCGCTCATGCCCCAGGTGATGGACGCCGCGCTGTCGTGCACGTAGTGCCCCCAGGACTCCTGTGCGGCAACGGGACCGGCGTCCTCCCAGGTGAGCCCGGTGCCGCCGGTGGCCTGGGCCTGCTCGACGAGGACCTGCACCGTGGGGTCGTAGGCGACGCGGACCATCTCGGCGAGCTGCTGCGCGGTCATCGGCCGGGCCTCGCCCGCCCCGGTCATGCCCAGGTGGGAGGACAGGCCCGGCAGGCGGGTGCCGATCTCCCGCGCCATCTCCGCGTGGTCACGGCGTTTGGCCCCGGGCCGCGGCGCCGCCGAATACGTCACCGACACCCGCGCGTGGACCAGGGCGGAGCCGGCCGGGTAGGTGGCCACGACCTCGCGCAGGAC
Source organism: Streptomyces sp. NPDC007205 (assembly GCF_040634095.1). Taxonomy (NCBI): domain Bacteria; kingdom Bacillati; phylum Actinomycetota; class Actinomycetes; order Kitasatosporales; family Streptomycetaceae; genus Streptomyces; species Streptomyces sp. NPDC007205. The sequence goes on along the minus strand of NZ_JBEYEW010000039.1, from coordinate 37,419 downwards.
CTCCTGCGCGAGCGCGGGCGCGCCCGGCTTGAGCTGGCCATCGACTTCGCCGGCGAGGCGGGTGCCCGGGTCGGGAGCCGTCTCGATACAGACGCTGGCGGCCACGAGCGACGGCTCGTGCGCCAGGCTGGCCAGCCACGAGCCCCAGTAGGCGACCCAGGTGTCCACCTGGTCGGTGTCCACCAGCGCGGCACCGTCGGCGCCGCACTCGAACACGGCGGTGTAGTGCCCGGTACTGGGTATCGCGATCAACCCGAACGGGCGGCCGTAGGAGTCCTCGGCTTCGTAGACCGAGGAGGAGGCCGCAAGCCCGGGCAGGCGGAACGTCCCGTGCGCGGTCGTCCCCAGGGGGCCCGAGCGGTAGATGTGCTGGCCGGCCGAGCGGCCTCGGCGCCAGGCGAAACGTGCGAGGGAGCGCTGCAAGAGGTTCCTTCCGTGCCGGTCCTTGAACAACAGCGGTACGAGGGCGAGTCCGAGCAGGAGGAGGACGATCAGCCCGGCGACGAAGGAGAACATCATCACCAGGACGGCGACGATCAAGCCGCCGAGGAGAATGATCGATCCCGCGAGCCCGAGGCTGCCGATGCCCGGCGAAGTCGGGCGCCGCCAGTTGCCGTAGGTCCGCTCTGCCGCATCACGAGCCACTGGGACCGTCCTCTCCCGCCGAGCCCTCGATGGCGCCCTGGGCGGCCTGCTTGGCCTCGTTCACCTTCTGCACGGCCACGGCGGCGCCCATACCGGCGGGGCCTGCGGCGGCAGCCGCACCACCGGCCGCACCAGCCCCTGCAGCCGCGCCGCCGGTCGCACAGCCAGCGCCACCGCCAGCGCCACCGCCAGCACCGGCTCCCGCAGCGCTCCCGCCACCTGCGCCTTGCGACCCGCCGGTAGGCACAGAAGCAGCACCCTCGCCACCGGCTGGGGACTGCCCGCCCTCGCCGCCGCCGGGCGGCGCGCCGCCCGAGGGGTTCTGAGCCCCTGGCTGTTGCTCGCCCTGGCCGCCGCCAGGACGGCCACCAGCGGCGTTGTTCGACCCCGTAGGACCGCCGCCCGAGGGTCCGCCGGAACCTCCTCCGCCGCCGCCGGATCCGCCGCCCGCCCCCATGCGGGAGGCGATCATGCGTGCTCCCGTGGCGACGGCCGCCCCTGCCAGCGCGGCCCCCGCGCCCGTGCCGGCACCGGTGGTCTGCGAGACGGCGGGCACGATGAACCGCATCAGTGCCGGAAGCGCGGCCACGGCCATGATGATCATTGCGAGGCCTGCCAGGACGGACGTGAGGTCGTCCTGCTTCATGCTGACGATGGCGTAGGCGTAGATCGTCGCAGCCACGGGTTTATAGGCGATGAAGGCGATCAGCCAGCCAACCGCCTTCTTGTACATGGCTTTCCCGTTCTCCGTCCCCGACAGGGACGCAGCCACGGGAAGTGTGCCGACCAGCAGGCCGAGCATGGCGTAGCGCACCAGCATCAAGATCAGCTGAATGATGCACGAGATGATGCCGAACAGGCCCATGACAATGATGAGGAAGGCGGCCAGGCCATTCGTCTGAAGAACGGTGAGGTTCTTCATCGCCTTGCCAAATTCTGATGCGCCAGTTGACGTGAGGTTGGTGCCGTCGCTGGCGTTGACCTTGAGGGCGCTTTCCAGGATCCACGTCGAGAAATAGTCACAGAACTCGGTGGCGAGGGTGACTCCGGCAACGGAGCAGCCGGTGACGACGACCAGCCGGAAGAGCCCTTGCAAGGCCTCCTTGGCTGGCTCGCCCCTACGCTCCCATGCCATCCGCCCGGCTGCGATGAGCAGCCCCAGCACGGCGAAGAACACCGTGAGCCAGTGCGTGTACTCCCAGAGGAAGGCGACGGGGCCCAGGGGCTGCCCAGTGGTCGTCGAGCCGAGCTTCGGTGTGGGGATATCAACCCACATCGAGGAGAGGGTTCCGACGATGTCCGCTTCCGCTGTCTGAATGCCAGAAGCAACTTCCCCGATGATGCCGTCCGCTGCGGATCCGACCGTGCACGACCAGGGGTGGAAGATGTAATCACACATCAGCGGTCACGTCTTCCACTCACATGTATTTCGTTCATGAAACGCCACTCCAAGGGACATAGCCCGCAGTGCTGGTCACCTGGGACACATTCGAGCTATCCGCGCCGGTGTCCTGGAGCTGGATCTTCCAATCACCGTCGAGCCACTTCACGGTGAAAGTGGCGACGTTGTAGCTGCCGTTATTCATGTGGCCGACCAGGTTGATGACCGCCGTGTCGGGCGTGTAGCTGGCGAACTGGAACCCGGCCAGCTGCCCGTCAACCTTGCCATCGCCGATCTCGGACCCGGCCAGCACCTTCAGACCGTGGTCCACACCCGGGCCCGGAACAGCCTGAGCCTTGAGGATCTTGATCACATCCGCATTGGACCCCACGCCGATCCGGCCGCCGATCTGCGAGACGGCGATCAGCGCGCCGAGCGGCGTGTGAGCGTAGCAGCGGGCGACAGGCCCATCGACCTTGCCCGGTCCGGCGCTCGGCGAGGTCGGCAAGGCGTCCCCCTTGACCAGCTGCCAGGTCACGTCCTTCGGCGTGCTGGTCGGCGGCGTCTGATTGGTGTCAGACAGGCCGCAGGCGTTGCCAGTGGTCGCCGGGCTGCTGGCGGGCGTCACCGCAGGGCCGGTGCTGGACCCGGGGCCGGTGGCTGCCGGGGTGTCGTTCCTGTCGGAGCCTTTCGTGGCGATGACGGCGACAGCGAGGATCACCACCAGGCCGAGGAAGACCGCCGAGGCGATGAAACCTCGGCTGCGGCGCCTACCGGGCTTGTCGTCACCGGTAGGCAGGTTGTTGATGCTCACAGGTACCCCCTCATGGTGGGTTGTCAGACCAGCGCGCCGACGAGTGCAGAGGCCGAGCCGACCAGGACGCAGGCCCCCAGGACGTAGGCGAGGCCGGTCATGTGCTGGCCACCCTCACCACGCTGGTGCATCACGGCCATGCGGCCAGCGACTATCAGCAGACCGGCAACGCAGGCAGCGCACACGATCCACGCGATCCACGAGAGGATCGTCGTCAACCCCTCCGTGTGCGGGGGCATTGAGCCGGTGCCGGGCGTGGGGACCGGATCGCCGGGCGTCTTGTCGGCCAGGTAGATGTGGGCGCGGCTGACCGAAGAGAGCGCAAGGTCACGCATGTCGAATGCCTCCAGAGATGTGGTGGAGGTCCAGGCCGAGTTGGCGGACCGCCGGGTGGTCTGGGGTGAGGGGGGCTCCGCGTCGCAGGTCTTCGAGCCAGGGGATCGTCCACACGCGCGGGAACCCGCCGCCCACCAGGTGAGCGAACTCGCGCAGCTCGCGCGGCAGCTTGCCCGGGGCGTCGGCGACCTGGACCAGGCCCAGCACTTCCACGCCCTCGGGCACCTGGGCGGAGGCCCACTGGCGCCCGGCGAGCTGCGCCCGGGTCAGGCCGTAGTGGTGCGTTCGAGCGACGAGCACGACCCGCGCGAGGGCCGGGCGCGGCGGCGCAGGCCAGTAGCCGCCCGCCTCCGCGCCCGACAGACCGATCGCCGTGGCGAGCGTGCTCGTCCCGGCACCTCCGTGGCACGACACCCACCAGAACGCGGGCTCCACCCCCGGCTGGACCGCGAAAACCGGCAGGCCGCCGACAGGCTGCGGGACCGTCCCCGGCTGAGGGCGGTGAGGCCCTGTCAGGCGCGGCGGCGCAGCAGCAGCCGCATCCACCCCCTGATGACCGACCGAGTCAGTCTGTACGGATTTAGTGACCCATGGGTTCGTTTCCTGCAATTGACACCTACCCCTCCCGGACCAGCGAGTTTATGTGATGCAAGTGGCTTGAGCGCGGGGGATTATGGCGTGGTGTCAGCAGATCTAAGCGTTATGGTCGTAGACCCGTGTCGCCTTCTGTGACACGTGGGGGAACCGTGTGTCACCGAGGGGGAGGCATGGCCGTGGCCGGAGAAATACGCGCAGACATAGGTAAAACGCGCCACTTCCTCATACCCAGTCGCACGTTGCGGCAGGGACGTGACGCGTGAATGACTCGAAGGGCTGCCTCTTCTATGCCCTTACCGCCCCCGTGGCGTTCATTTTCGGCCTCATTCTGCTGCTGACCATGGTGGCCGGCGGCGACACCTCCACAGCGTCCACCGGCGGCCTCCAACTCAACACCAAGCTCGTCCCCCCGGACTACGTCGAGCTGGTCAAGCGCGCCGGCGCCATGTGCAAGACGGTCAGCCCGCCCCTGATTGCTGCTCAGATAGAGGCCGAGAGTTCCTGGAGGAAGGACGCGATCTCCCACGACCCGAAGACCGGTGATCCGATTGCGTTCGGCATCTCCCAGTTCATACCGGAGACTTGGGTCCTCTACGGCAAGGATGAGAACGGCGACGGCAAGGCCGACGTCATGGACCCGGCGGACGCCATCCCGGCCCAGGGCCGCTACGACTGTGCCGTCGCCAAGGATGTCGCCAGCGTCCCCGGCAACCCCGTGGACAACATGCTGGCCGCGTACAACGCGGGCCCGGCGGCCGTGATCGCCGCGGGCGGCGTGCCCAACATCAGCGAGACCCAGGGGTACGTCCAGAAAATCAAGGCCGCCATGGCGAAGTACAGCGTGGCGCTTAGGGAGGGCGGGCCGGGCTCGGCGTTCGGACAGAGCGTCATCGCCGCCGCGCAGAAGCAGCTCGACCTGCCGTACATCTGGGGCGGCGGAGACGTCAACGGCCCCACCGGCGGCGGCTTCGACTGCTCCGGACTCGTGCTCTACGCGGTCTACCAGGCATCCGGCGGCAAGATCAGCCTGCCGCACTCCTCGGAGGTCCAGGTCACCATGGGCACCGAGGTGCCGCGGGATCAGATGCAGCCGGGCGACATCATCGGCATCCAGACCACCCCGGGCGACTACAGCCACGTCGCCATCTACTACGGCGGCGGAAAGATCCTGGAGGCCCCGCGCCCAGGGCGCAATGTTCGGATCGCCCCCCTCAGTGAGTACGACGGTATGACTCAGACTGTCCGGAGGTTCGGATGACCAATGCAGTGCGCCGCGCCGTCGTAGCGGCCGCGGCTGCCGCGACCCTGGCGACGGCCGGGTGCTCGAACACCAGCCACTCTGGGGCAAAACCGGCGGACAGCACCGCGCAGCCCGGCGCCGCGGCGGGCGGCACCAGCTCCGCGAGCCCGCGCTCGCTGCCACCCGGCGCGTCGGGCACGCCGCCGGTGCCCCTGCCCGCCCCGTCCGCCGTCAAGATGCACAACCCCGACGCGGTCAGCCAGGCCGCCATCACCATCCAGTGGACGATGGACACGGCCATCGACACCTCGCAGCACGACGCCGAGCTGCGATCCGCCGCCTTCCTGGAACCGTCCTACCTCGCCACCATCAAGAAGACCCCACCGATGGCCGCGCCGGGCGCCCAGTGGATGGAATGGGCCGGACACCGCGCCTACACCACCGTGACCACCAAAGCGCTCCACGACCAGCGGCCGGCGGACTCGCCGACCCAGGCTCACCGCCAGTGGCTCCTCACCGCCACCCCGCACGGCCGTGACCACTGGACCGGACGCCCCGTCACCAACGTCGTCTTCGTCACCATGACCCGTTCCGGCACCGGCCCCTGGCTCGTCTCCGCGATCACCGTCTCGTCATGAGGACCACGCCATGACCGCACCGCGCATCGACGCCGCCAGCATCCCCGCCCTCCCCCTGTTCGTCCTCACCACCACCCCGGACCACCGGGCACTGCTCGACGGCACCCCACTCGACGTACCCGCCGGCGTCGACCCCCGCGTCGTCGCCGTCAATGCCGCCATCGCCCAGGCGCAGCTCATCGGCCGCGCCGTCCGGGCAAGGCTCCACGACGCCGAGGGCCTGACATGGCCGCTGATCATCACCCCCGAAGGTGGCGTGCTTCAGGGCAACCGCCCGCTCCCGCCCCCCGCCGAGGAGACAGTGGTCACCGAGCCCGCCCCGGTCGCGCAGCACCAGCCGCCGCCGGTCCACCAGCGCCCACCGCATGCCGTTCCCCCGCAGCCAGCCGCCGCCCCGCAACTCACAGTTGACCCGCGCTCCGTGCCTGCCTGGCCGCTCATCACGATCGTCATGACCCAGGACGGCACGGTCCTGGTCAACGACGTGGCCGTGCCCGTACCGGCCGGAGCCGACCCCCGCGCCGCAGGTGTCGCCGCAGCCGCCGAGCACGTCACCCGCCTCGGCCTCGCCCGCCCAGTGAGAGCCAACGCAACTGAGCCGGACGGCACCGTCTGGCCGCTGCTGATCCACCCCGACGGAACGGCCACCCCCAACGGAAACGCGCTCCGGCCCGAGCGCCGCCGCTGGCTGCGCCGCAAAGCCGCCAGCTGAGACGGCCGATGACGCGGGCAACCTCCGCGCCATCGAGCGTGCAGCCTGTCCGGCGGCCGCGCTGTGTCAGCCAGAGGCGTCCGGCGCTGTGTCCTCCGTCCCGCCTGCTCCGAGGATCCGTCGCGAGGACGGCGGAGCTGCAGAGTGGGCTCCGAGGACCCCGCGGGCCCGCAAGTCCGTGAGGTCCGGGAGGTGGACGCCGGGGAGTCCGTCGAGCAGGTCCGCCTCTGAGGCGCGGATGCCCTGGGCAGGGGCGCCGGGGCCGGTGCCAAGGGTGCGGCGGCTGGTCACGGCGATCATCGTACGGGCGGAGCTCGTTGCGGTCAGAATCTCCGCTATGTCAGACACCTTCTGGACTGCCCTCGGAGCGATCGGCGGCACGCTGGCCTTCTTCGGCGTCATGTGGCAGGCGTACCTCACGCAGCGCGCGCTCAAGGTCAGCCAGCTCATGACCGCCGATGCGATACGCAGTCGGCTCGACTCGCAGGCCCCGGACGTCACCCTCAAGCTGAGTGCTCCACCATGGGAGCCGCTGGCGTGGACCAACAGGGGGATGCCGTGCAACACCTGGCCTGCGGGGAAGACCTGGCACTTCCCCGCGGAGCAGGAGGGATCCAACCGCCTCGCGCTGCAGCAGGTCCTGGTGCTGGAGAACCTCAGCGACCGACGGGTCCAGGCCCGATTCGACGGCGACCTGATCGTGGTCAGCGAGAACAGGCCCACGGCGGCCGGCGTGCTGCTCCTGGAACCAGGCGAGACCAGCCCGGACATCTACCTGCAGCGCGACTTCACCATCAAGGAGCTGTCGGAGAACTTCGAAGCGCGGCAGGCCGGGCAGGAACTGCCTCACCAGGTGCGCGGCACCGTGACAGTGGAGGACGACCGGGACAACGGGAGCACCGACCGCTGGGACCTGGTGCTGACCGGATGCCCCATCGAGCCGGTTCCCGACCGGGAAGGTCTGTGGAGGCTCGCGCCCTGGCACATCACCGAGGGCTCGGGCCTGCGGACCCTGGAATACAGCCTGCTGCCGCCGCGCCAGCGCATCCACTGGATCTCGCGCGCCAGGAGGGTCCAGCTTCCCGCTCCGGCTGGCGAATAGCGGAGCGCTGGAAAGCGAGTCCGGGTGCCCGCCGCGCTCTCACAGCCGAGACATGACGGCTCGCAGGATGCTCGGTACGTCGGCAGTGTCGGCGAGCAGCAGAGCGAGGGAGGCGACGGCCAGGATCGTCAGAGGGGGAAGGGCCTTGGCGAGGGTGGCCGGGATGTCGGAGGCCTTCGCCCGGCGGATGCCGTACCAGGCCAGGGCGAATACCAGCACGAGGGCGAGCACGGCGTAGGCGAGTGCGGCGAGGCGGGGGAGCGGGGACATGATCGTCCGTTCTCTGACGCCGGGCAGTCTCCCGGCTCTCAAGCCTTCGCCCTTGAAGTCGCCCCCAGCACAGTACGGCCGGGCCGTGATCTGCATCACGCCCCGGCCTCACGGCTGGGCTGGGTCACTGGTCCTGGTCCTTTTCTGCGGGGTTGCGGTCGGGGTCGTCGGTGGGCCAGGGGGTGCCGGTACCGGGGGTGGCGCGCAGCTCGGCGGCGCGGGCGCGGTCCCGCTGGATCCATTTGCGGACGTCGGCGGGGACGGCTTCGCCCTCGCGGATCATCCGCTCGTACAGCGCTACCCGGCGCTCGCACATGTCGGCCTCCGCCCGGGGGTCGGGCACCATCTGCTCGTCGAGCAGCCGGCGGGCGATGTCCGACAGCCGCATCAGCATGGTGGCGGTGCTGTTCCGGGTGAGGGCGCCGGTGACCGGGTGTTCCTCGTCGGCCCAGCTGTCGCCCGGGACGGTGCGCTGCTGGAGCCACTCCTCCAGGTTCTTGGCCGTCTGCTCGGCGGTGCCGTAATGCGGGCGAAGGTCGCCGTCGGCGTAGCGGGCGCCGTAGGGGATGCGCTCGTCGTCGGGGGTGCCGTCGGGGAGGTAGCGCTCGGGTTTGTCGAGGGGCGCGCGCCAGCGGGCGACGACGTCGGCGAACCGCTCGTGGGCGGTCTGGCGGGTGACGCCCAGGGCGCCGCCGATGTCCTCCCAGCTGCTGTGGCTCTCACGCTCGTAGATGACCGCGTAGCGCAGGACATCCTCGGCCCGGGAGACGAGGCGAGCGGCTTCTTCGACGTAGCTGCCCTGGCCGGTGAAGCTGCTCTTGTCGTACCAGGTGGCGACGCCGTGCAGGGCAGCCTCGGCGACCTCCCGGTAGGCATCGGACAGCTTGATGCGGGCCAGCGCCTGCTCGTCGTACGGGTGCGGCGAGTCCTGGACTGCCTCGCCGGGCGGGGTGTCGGTGGTGTCGGTGAGTGGTGTGTCCTTCTCATTCATGCCGTCAGGTTAGACCTGACAGACGGTCCGCGTCAGGCCTAACCTGACAATGAGCGGCAGGATCTCCCGGATTCACACGCGCAGGCCATCACTCACTGTTCGAGGGGGTCTGTTTCATAGGTGGTCGCTCATGAAACGCTGCGCCACGCGACGATCATGCTGCACCTTTCCTGTTTCATGGGTCGTTTCAAATGGCTTTCCTTTTGAAACAGACACATGAAACAGTGGTCCCGTGACCGAGGACTATCAGCGCGTTGAAGCGCACGACTGCCCCATGTCCACCTGCGCCGCCCCGGCCGGCTCGCCGTGCCGCACCACCAAGGGCCGGGTGGCGATCCAGTACCACACCGCCCGGTTCCGGCTCGTGCCCTCGCTGGCGAAGGCGCTGAGCGTCCCTGTCCCCCCGGTGCGTAAGCCGGGCACGGCCTGGGTGGAGCTGCCGCGCCCGGCCGGCGCCGGCGCCGAGCCGGTCGGCCACGTCCGCATCGGCTACGCCCGAGCGTCCACCGCCCGCCAGTCCCTCGACTCCCAGCTCGACTCCCTCGCGGCGGCCAAGGTGAGCCGGGTCTTCTCGGAGAAGGTCTCGACCCGCGTGACGAGTCGACCGGAGTTGGAGAAGGCGGTCACCCTCGCTCGCGAGATCCGCGCTTCCGGTGTCGCCGTGACCCTCGTCGTGCACGAGCACAAGCGGCTCGGCCGCGGCATCGACCTCGCCACGCTCGCCGAGGAGCTGCGCGCCAGCGACGTCGGCCTGGAGTTCCTCACCGGAGAACTGCAGGGCTCCCACGACCCGGGCGGCGTCGTCTTCACCGTGCTCGCCGCGCTGTCCGGTATGGAGCGCGAGTACATCCGCGACCGCACCCTCGAAGGGCACGAGTCGGCCCGCCGCCGGGGCAAGGCGATTGGCGGGGCCTCCGTCACCGATGAGGGAATGCTGTCCATGGCACTGCACCTGCGCGAGCAGGAGTTGAGCCTGCGCGAGATCGCGGCCCGGCTCGTCATCACCAAAGGTGCGAAGAAGGGGCAGCACCCTTCCCCGGCGACCGTGATGCGGATGCTGCGAGAGCACGACGATCGAGTTGCGGCCGCTGGCTCGTAGGCTGCTACTCCGTCAGATCTTCCTCTGCGTGCCGTACGGCCTGCTACCGGACGGGTTATGGCCCGGGGCTTCTACTCCCCGGGCCCGGAGACGTCAGGAGCCGGTGACTACACCCGCAACCGTGACCGCCAGGGTCAAGACGCCGAAAGCGACCAGCAGCGGCTGGGCGGCTGCGGGGTGGCGGTGCGTGATGTACGCCGCAGCGGCACCGAGCAGGAGCACGACCAGCACAAGGGCCGCGTCGCCGGAACTGAGGTACATGCGTTCTCTCCAAGGATCGCAGTGGGATGGGTGTGGCTCCGGAGCCGTGGAGAGAGGTTCAGGGACGCGGGGGTTAGCCGCGCAACCCTCGCGAAAATCCGCCTTTTCCCAGGCCACGCGGCTGCACAAGTTCTCGCGAGGTCTCTTGCCCCAATGAAGGCCGGGGCGCCGGCGTGGCCGGGGCTTCCCCGGCCACGCTGCGGAGGCGGTCGATGTAGGCGGGCGGGTGCGGATTGGGTGGTGGGGGCGGTGGGTCCTACTCCCCGACCCCGGAACCGCCTCTCCGGCTGCTGCCTGACACGAAGCGTGTGTCGCGGCCGTCAGCCGGGAACTCGACCTTCTGGTCCGTCTTCTGGTCCTTGCTCTCCGTCAGGACGGGGCGGGACGGTTCGCCGAAGGGGACTCCGGCGCCGTGACCAGGCTCATCCCCCAGGATCTCGGCCAGCTCCCGGTCTATGTCGCGAACCGCCTCAGCGAACCGGTCCAGGGCGGCGACGCTGTCGGCCGGAGCATCCTCGCGTACCTCGGAGACGGCGCGCTGTGCGGTGTGGCCGAGGTCTTGGATGGCACGCCGTCCCGGGGAGTTGTCACGGTCGGCGTTGGCCAGCCGTTCGGCCATCCGGTAGGACAGGCGTGCAACCGTTTCGAGGGTGGTGACACCAACGGTGCGCAGGGCCCCCTGCCAGCGGATGTCGCTAGACAATTGGGTGCCGTATCGAGTTGCGGCGGCGGCCCGGTCTTCGCCCAGCACGCGCCGAGCCACGGGCCACATGTTCGTCAGGCGGCGCCACTCCGGGGCACCGTTGTACTCGCGGGTGTGCCGTTCCGCCCCTGCGAAGGACTCGTCGACCAGTCGGGCGGCGTTGTCGAGGGCCTCTACCATCGTCGGCTGACCGGCCTGGGCCTGGGTGTTCTGCATTTCGGCCTGCAGCTGGGTGCTGAGGTCCCGGAGGGTGTCCTCAATCTGTGCCATGCGCTCGGCCTGCTTGGGGCCTCGCAGGTGGGACGCGACATTCTCCGCCGTGCCGCTCAGCCAGCGCAGAGCGCGGTAGCCCGGCGATCCGTGGCGCCCGGCGTTGGCCAGGCGCATAGCCAGCTTGTGGGAGAGGCGCGCGACACCATCGGCGACACGGGCGCCGATGTTCCGGCAGACGGCCCGGATGCCGGTCGCCTGCCGAGCGGTGGACCGGGACAGGGCGTCACGGGCGTTGGACCAAACTCGTTGGCTGTTCTGCCACAGCTGGGTGAGCTGGCGCCATTCCCGGGCGCCGTTGAACTCGGGGGCATGCTGGGAGGCCGTGGCGTATGCCTGCTCTACCTCCCCGAAGCCGTTCAGCCCGAGGTCCGGCGTCGGCTGCGGGACACCGGGCGGATCCAATTCGCTGCTGAGCTGGGCTATCCCTCGGGTGAAAGCCCCCAGCGGGTTGTCCTGACCCTGCCACTGACGGGCCTCCGAATCCAGGGTGGCATCGACCTCGGCCTGCACCTGCTGAAGCAGACCGATAAGCCGGGACAGGCCATCCTGGTCAGCCCGCTCGGCAGGGGCGGAGACCGGCTGCTCCGCCGCAGCAACTGCCGCTGCACCTACGGCGTCGCTCGCTTCTTGCGGCTCCTCAGCAGGAACGGCTACGGCTTCTGTCTGTCGAGCGTCGTCCACCGGCACACCCGCGAGGATGTCCCTCACCACAGCCGCGTCCTGCGCGCGGTACTGGGCTGCCTCGGCGGCGACCCGCTCGCCAGCCTGCCGGAGGGCGTCTCCGACGGCTCCGTGGACGCTCTCCGGAAGCCCAAGAGCCACCGGGCCCATGGTCCACAGCGCACGCAGACCGTCTACTCTCGCGTCAGCACGGACAGCGGCTGCCTCGGTCCCCGCGTCGTCGATCGGGTCGAGGACGGGGGCCTCGGGTATCGGTGGCAACGCGGATTCCTGCGGCTCCTCGGCCATGGCCATGCCCTCCCTCAACGGCGCCGCGTCCTGCTCGACGGCGGGTTCTGCCGAATCGTCAGCCTCAGCGGACTCTCGCAGCACAGCAGAGTCTTCCTCCAGCTCCGGTGTCTCCGCCACGCCGGATATGGCACCACTGTCCAACTCCCCGGGGACAGGCAACGGTTGTACGGGCTGGCTCAACTCCGTGGCGGCCTCGCGGCCGGGCGTGACGTCGGTGAGTGGACGCCCGAGTTCCTCGGGGTACAGCAGCTCGTAGTCCGGCTCCTCGTCAGCGCCGGCTTCCAGCTGATCGGGGGGTTCGGGCCCGGGATCCGTCGTGCCAACGTCGAGTGCGTCGTCCGGTGCTGCGCGACGGCCGGTCTCGTTCTCCACCTTGTTGTCGGCGTCCGCGCTGTTCTGCGTTGCGGGAGGGGGCTCCTCCAGTAGTCGAGACGACGCGGCTGCGTCCTGTTCGGCGGGCTCCGTCTCGGCGGCGGTGCTCTCCGTGCCGGCGGTCGGCTCCGCGGAGGTCGCTGCCAGCTCCGCCTCGAAGGCAGGCTCATCGGTGGCAGCGGCTGCGGGTTTCTGTACGTCCCGTGGGTCCGGCCCGGGCTCCGGTGCCGGATCGTCGTCCGTGGCAGCGTCCGTCTCGGCGGCCGTGGTGGTCTGCGCGGGCGCGTCCAGGTCCAGGGACATCTGCGTGACCGGCGGGCCTGCCTCCATGTACGCCCGCTCGGCGGCGGTGTATTCGGGCAGGGGAGTGGTGTCGCCGCCGACCTTCCACCAGCTGACCACGGCGGAGTGCAGAACGCCAGGGCGGTGGTAGGCCCAGATGATGCGACTGTCTGGCGGGACCCCGAAACTGCGCCCTACCAGGTCGTTGTTCTCGTCGACGATGACAAAGGGCAGCGTGGCCAGGCGGCCGCGGGCGAGCTCGTCGGGCAGGCGAGCCAGGGTGTACGTGCGATCCCGGTAGGAGTACTGCCACCACCCGTCCGCGAGCTTCTCCCGCGTCACCGGTGGCATGTCGTATTCGCGGGTCACCTCAGCGGCCACCAGCTCGGTGCCGAGCGGGGTACGCAGGATCGTGCCGTCCTCGGACACCACCGACACCGTGTATTCCTCGCCGTCGAGATAGACCCGGTCACCCATCTTGAACAGCGGCTCTGCCGCCGGTGCGGGCCTCTCCGGCTCGGCCGGCCCGGTCGCCGACGACTCCCTGTCGAGACGGGTGTCGGCGGCCGGTTCTCCGGGCTCCGGCTCGGGCCGGGTCTCCGCCTGGGCGTCGGCGTTCACGGGTGCCTGCGGGGGGAGTGATGTCGCCTCCCCCTGTTCGGCGGGCTCCGTCTCGGCGGCCTCGCTCTCCATACCGGCGATCGGCCCCGCGGAGTTCGCGGCGAGCGCTGCCAGCTCCGCCTCGAAGGACTCGACGGTCGCCCGCGAGCGAGCGGCGAGGAGACCGGCGGCATCCCGTACCTGCCCCAGCGGGCCGCGCAGGTCCTCGCCGACGACCGGTTCCAAGGCTCCGCTCCAGGCCGCCACCGTGTGGACCTGGCGCACGAGGTCGTCCGGCGAGCCCACAGGGCCCTCGCGCAGGGTCCGTTCGGCGTCTCGATACGCCTCGGCCAGCTGCACGACGGGGTTGGTCGGATCACCGTTGCCGTCGGGTCGCTGCTGCCGGTCGGCCTCGTAGTAGCGCTGGACGGACGGCAGGGCGGCCCAATGCGCGAACACCTCGTCCAACCGGTCGATGTCCGCCTGTGCTTCGGCGTCGGTGGCGTACGGCTCGGCAGGATCGAGCGCCGGCACGTCGACGTCCAGGAGCACCATGTCCAGGTCCGGCAGTGCCGTCTCCTCCGGGACAGCCGGATCTCGGGCGGGTGCTTGCTGCTCGCGGAGCCACGCCAGCGCGGCCGCCTGCTGCTCACTGTTCTCGCCCACGGCCTCGGCGGCCGACCGTATGGCGGCCTCCGACTCGATGTAGGCCAGGCACTCCTCACGCGTGCCGGAGTAGTCCACGATGCCCGTCACGCCACGGAAGACCCGAACGACATGGAACTCAACCGTCTCCGGCTCGCCGGGAACCTGGCTCCCGTAGAGCGAGTACCGGATGCCTGCCGCGCCAGTCACCTCGGTCATGGCCAGCTGGGCACGCAAGAGGTTGTCGGGCGCCGCTTCCTCGCTGTCCGCGGCCGCTGGACGGGCCGCATCCGGCTCCGCCTGGTTGTCTGTCGCGTCCGGGGTCGGGTCACCGAACAACCCGAGCTGCTCCGTCTCTGCACTCTGAGAGGCCACGCTCCCCCCTTCCTGGGTGCGGGTGGGGTCGGTCGGCCGGTCCGGCGCGGGCACTTCCGCGGACTGCTCGACGTCGCCCAGCAGGACTGTTTCGGCAGTTGCGGACGGGTCGGGTCGCCAGGCGCGAGCGTCGTCTGCCCGGACAGCAGCCAGCAGGACAGCCGGTTCCTCTTGGGGCTGTACCTCTTCCACGGTCATCTGTCCGTCCGGGACGACGGCGGAATCCTCCGCCTCCGTTCCGGGGTCGGGTTCGTCCTGCGGAGCCGGGGCCGGGACGCGTTCGGGCTGCGAGAGGCCGAACGTCTCGTACAGGTCGGCTGTCCCGTACTCGTCGCCGGGGGGCTCGGTGGCCTGAGCTGTCGGTTCCTGAGTGCTGTCGTCATCAGGTTCCGACGGTGCTTGTGCCTGATTCGCGGTGCGGTCGACGGAGCTGCTGGTGGGTTCAGAGACCGTGGCGTCGGGCGTGGGCGCGGGGGCCGGTGCCGGCGCGGGAGCCGTCGGCAGCTCGGGCGCCGGGGTCGTCTGGTCGTACGCCGCGAGGGCGGCTGCGGCCTGGTCCACTTTGGCCTGGTGGGGTGCGCGTTGCTCGGCGCGCTCCCGGATGGCCTTCTGACGGCTTTCCGGGCTGCGGTACCTCTCCGGATCGAGCATGGACTCTGTCAGCTCCGGGAGCTTGTCCCGCTCGGTGATCGCGCCCACGACAGCGTCCAGCAGCTCGACTCGGCGCCGGGCGTGCTCGATGGCCTGGCCGTACTCGACCGCGGCCTGCTGGGCGGTGAGCAGCGTGATCTCGGCGTCCAGGACCGGCAGGCGCTCGCGGTCCATGAGCTGGTGGTCTTCTGCCTTTTCCAGCGCGGTCGCCAGGCGGCCGATGATGGTGGCGCCGAACCTGGGGTTGGCCAGGTCGCCGATGGAGCAGACGGATTCGCTGTGCCGAAGGTCGGGGAAGCCGACGTGGGCGCGGATCTCCGCACCGCCGTTCAGGATCTCCGGCTGCACCGCGAAGTCGAGTCCGCCGAAGGTGCCGAGCTTTGTCCACGGCCCCATTCCGAGGCTGCTTTGGCCGCGCAGGGCGTCGGCGACGGCCTGCCGCAGAACGGGACCGGCCTCGCCGCGCTGGTCGAAGTCGCGGCTGCCGATCCGGATACGGAAGGCGTCGCCGCGGATGGTGGCGGTGACCTTCGGTAATGCGGCGTCCCGGGCCGCAAGGGCGTGCTGGGTGCTGGAGAGTTCGGTTTCCTTGGCGAGGAGCAATTCAGCCTGGCGGACGCGGTCGGCGGCCGCGTTGCGCCGGTCGGACTCCAGGCCCTGGAGGTGGATCTTGGCCTCCATGAACTGCTTCATGAAGGGGTTGCCGCCGATCTCGGCGGCCATTGTGGCGTAGTCCCAGTCGCTCGCGCCGATCTCTTCGACGGTGTCGTTGTCGTCGTCGCCGACACCAGGCGGGCGCTGGATGTCGCGCAGGCCCTCCGCCTTCGAGGTGAGCAGCCCGACCTGCCAGGCGTCCATGCTGCCCTTGGTGGCCAGGAAGTAGATGTCCACCTCCTCGTGCTGGTTGCCGGGCCGGATCACGCGGCCGTTGCGCTGGATCATGCTGGCCGGGGTCCAGTCCTGGTCCAGGTGCATCAGGGCGTAGGCCCGGTTCTGGCCGTTGAACCCCGTGCCGAGGACTTCGGTGGAGCCCATGAGGACCGCGATGCCGCCGTTGTTGGCGGCCGCCGACATTGCGGCCTTCTTCTCCGGGGTGGCGTTGTCCTGCGCGAACTCGACCAGGTCGCGGGGGACTCCGCGGTCGGCGAGCAGGTCGCGCAGTTCGGCGTAGAGGTCGAAGCCGCCCTTGTTGTTGCCGCCGGGGGTGCCGGAGTTGCAGAAGACGAAGAACAGCCCGCCGGGGACTGGGTGCGGGGTGTCGTCGCGGCTGGAGACGGCGTAGGTGTGGTCCTTGTGGGCGTGGTAGGCGGCCGCGATGATGTCGGCCGCCTCCACCAGCTTGTTCGCCGCGGGCGCGTTCGCGTCCACCAGCCGGGGGTCCAGCGCGACCGCGCGGCCCTCGCCGGAGACGGCCAGCATGTTGTCCTCGTCGCGGGTGACGTTCCCGGCGTGGATCGCCTGCCCCCGGGCCACCAGGGACTGGAGCCGGGCGCTCTGGTCGGCGGTCGGCTCCACCAGCACCAATTCGGGGGCGCCGCCGGCGAGCCGGGGCCGCTCGATGCCGACCTCGTCGCCGGTCTTGGTGTCGGCGGCCAGCCCCCACATCGTCTTCATCGTGGACTTCGACACGAACCGGCTGAACCGCTCCACGATCGTCAGGCCGCTGCCGTCCGGCGCCATCTCGATGCGCTGGACCTTCTGTCCGAAGGTCTCCGACCACAGGTCCGGGCCGTGGACCCCGAACTGGTCCAGCAGCCATGGTGTCGCCAGTTCGAGGACCGAATACTGCTCGAAGATGGAGTTCTCCATCGGCGTGCCGGTGCCGAGAGTCACGGTGGGGCGGCCGCCGTCGTACTCCGCCATCCGGTGGTGCCAGCTGAGCTTTTGGTGCAGGTCCACCGCGCGGACGCTCGCGGTCTCGCCACCAGCCTCCTTTGACCGGAACCCCACGGCCGTGAACCGGTGGGCTTCGTCGATGCAGGCGTAGTCGAACCCGAGGTCGTCCCAGTACACCTCGCCTGGGGTGCGCATCGGCGCGTCGTTGCGCCGGATGCGGGCCTCCACCGTGGTCAGGCGCCGTTCCAGCTGCATCAGCGCGAAGTTGTTGTGCGGGACTCCGCGCTCGCGCTTGAGCTGTTCCTTCAGTGACTCGATCTCGCGGAAGAGGTACAGCTCCTGCTGCTCGGGGCTCATCCGGATCGACCCGAACGCTCCCTCGGTGAAGATGACCAGGTCCGGGGAGTTGGCGCGCAGCCACTCCAGCACCGGGCGCCGGTTGCCGTCGGCGAGGTCGTCGGAGGTGATCAGGTGGATGTCGGCGTTGGGGTAGATCAGCCTGGCCTCGTCCAGCCACTGCCGGGCCAGGTGCGGCTGGACGACCGCGAAGGGCTTGCCGATCTGCCCGGAGGCCTTGAGGGCCTGCGAGCCCATCACCATCGTGGTGGTCTTGCCGAGCCCGACCTCGTGCGCGAGGACGACGCCGCGCTCGAACTGCATCCGCGCGGCGCCCGAGAGCTGCCACGGGTGCGGGGTCCGCTCGGTCGTGAACCCTTCCAGGGTCGGTGCGAGGCTGTCGTAGTTGCGTACGACGTGCCCGTTCATCTGCCGGTTGTAGGCGTCGGTGAGCAGGGTGACCCGGGCGGTGCTGGCGGTGCAGTAGTCCTCGAACGCCGACCGCATGGCGTCGGCCTTGTAACGCATCGCGCGGGTGGCGTCCTCGTCGACGCCGACGCCGTCCAGCTGGTTGACGACCATGGACGCCCGGCCGAGCAGGGCCTTGGCGATGTGCACCGCCGAGCGGCGCTCGGTGCCCTTCAGCGCGTTGATCGCGTCGGGCACCTTGCCCGCGGCCAGGGACCAGCCGTAGCGCTCGTTGTGGCTGACCTGGAGCGTCGGGTCGCCGAGGTACTCCCGCAGGAAGCCCTGCACCAGCGGTGCGGGAATCCAGTGCGCGCCGAGCTGGGCGGTGAACTGCCCCAGCCGCTTCGGCGTCGGCTGCACCGCCTCCAGCGCGGCGACGTTCACCGCGTACGTCGGATCGGTGGTGGCCGCCTCGCGGGCCTCGTCCAGCTTCTGCCGCACCGGCCCGGACAGATATGCCCCGGCGTGCTCCAGCTTCTTGGTGACCGGGTTGTCGAAGACCTCGGTGCCCAGACGCAGGCGGGCTTCTTCGACGATGGTGCCCAGCAGCGAGGCGATCAGGGGCAGGTCCACGCGGCCGGTGGCGCCCATCACGGCCGTCAGCGCCGTCTTCGGGTCCTCGGTGGGCTCCAGGTCGCCGCGCCGGGCGCCCGGCCGCCGGGTGAGGACTTCGGAGGGCACCGGCCGGTTGTTCGCCCGGTCCCAGTGCTCCAGCCCCAGGACGACGGCGGCGTGCGGATCCTGGCGGAACCAGCCCCAGCCGGTGGGGAGCCGGTCCTCGCCGTCCAGGTCGACGCCGGCATCACGGGCGGCGGCCGCGGCCTCCTCGGTCGGCAGCGCCAGCCGGGTCTGCCGGGGACGCGACAGCGGCCCGTACTCTGCGGTGTAAGCGGCGTGCAGCCGGGCGAGCTGGCCGCGGACCTCGTTCGCACGGTCTGGGTCGGTGCCGGTGCGGTCCAGCTCCTGCAGCTCCCCGGTGACGTCGCGCAGCGACAGCAGCATCCGCAGCTGTTCGGTGCCCGTGACGCCGTCCGCGGGGGTGACCCGGACCGGGTCCGCGCCGTTGACGTGCTGCCAGATCCGCCCTTGGTCGTCGGTGTAGAGGCGGCCGGTGAAGTCCGTGGCGTGCTTGACCCGCGCGGTCTGGAGAAGGAGGGGCTCGCGGTGGGGCCAGTCCTCGTGGTGGGTGTAGCCCAGGCCGTCGGCGACTGCCGCGGCGGCGGTGGTCTCCATCCGCTCGCGCAGCAGCCGCGAGGCCTTGCCCGGGTCGCCCTGCACGGTCACCCGCGGCCCGTACGGTCCCGTCTCGGATGTCAGGCGGCCCAG
Organism: Streptomyces sp. NPDC007205; assembly: GCF_040634095.1. NCBI lineage: Bacteria > Bacillati > Actinomycetota > Actinomycetes > Kitasatosporales > Streptomycetaceae > Streptomyces > Streptomyces sp. NPDC007205. The sequence continues at coordinate 18,494 of NZ_JBEYEW010000039.1, read as the reverse complement.
CACGTTCTCGGGGTGCTCGGCGAAGTAGGCGTTCACGGCCAGGGTGTTGCCGCCCAGCTCCCGCTCTGGCGCCTCGATCCACCCCAGGTCGCCCGGCTCCTCGCCCTCGGCGCGGCGGCGGAAGACCAGCACGTCGGCGACAACGTCGGTGTCAGCGGTCTCGCCGAAGGTTCCCTTCGGCAGCCGGTAGGCGCCCGCCAGGTCGCCCCAGCGGGACATGTCCCGGCGGGCAGCGGTGTCCTCGCCATCCAGCGTCCACCGCGAGGTGATCACTGCCATGTAGGCGCCCGGCCGCAGCAGCGCGAGCTGCTTGATGATGAACCCGTTGTGAAGGGAGTGCCCACCCGCCCGGTAGCGGCGCTCGCCGAACGGGGCCTGTGCGAAGGGGACGTTCCCGATCACCGCGTCGAACGTCCCGAGGGCGACGTCGGTGTCGGTGAACGACTCGGGCAGCACGTTGGCGTGCGGGTAGATCCGTCCGGCGATCGCCGCAGTGGTGGGATCCAGCTCGACACCGGTCAGCCGCGCGGTCGGCGGGGCCACCCCGAAGAAGACGCCGGAGCCGCACCCGGCCTCCAGGACCTCCCCACCGTCGAAGCCGTACGCGGCCAGGCCCTGCCACATCGACTCGGCGACGTCCTGCGGGGTGTAGTGGGCCGACAGCACGGCCCGGGACGCCGCCCGCCACTCGAAGGGGTCCAGCAGGTCTCGCAGCTCGCTACGCACCCGGGAGTACGACTCCCAGCGGGCATGGTCTGTTTCGAACCGGCCCTCCCATTCCCCGCCGGGTGCGTAGATCGGCTCTTCGGGGTCCGGCTCGTCCAGGAACACGGTCGGGACCGAACCCCACCCCGACCAGCGGGCCAGGGTGCGGGCCTCGTCGACGGTGGTGCCGCGGTTCTCCCTCTCCAGCCTCCGCAGGACCTTGACGGCTTCAAGGTTCGCCTCAGCGCGGGCCAGCGGGCCGCGCGGCAGGTCCGCCGGATCAGGGCGGAACCGCCTGGTCGCTACAGGTTCTCCAGCTCCCTGCGGATCGCCGCCAGCTCCACCGCTTCCGGACTCAGCGGCGCCGCCTGCTCCTCCGCGTCCTCCGGCGGCGGCAGCATCTCGCGCAGCACCTGCTCCCGCGCCGTCGCCGCGATCTGCCGCATCTGACCGACCCGCGCCTCGTAGTCCGTCTCCGGCTCCAGGCTCTCCTCCAGGTCCTCCTCCGCCGCGGCGATCGCCTCGCTCATCTGCGTCCCCAGCGTCCGGAAGAAGCGGTCCGGGTCCTGCATCTGCGCCAGCTCCCGCGGCCTGAACTCCTCCCAGTGCCTGCGCAGCAGCGTCTCGTACTGGCTCATCGTCGCCATCCGCCTCGCCTCCCTCCTGTTCGTCGACGGTACCGGCCAGCGCCGCCATCTGCGCCGCCAGCCGGGACTGGTCCACTCCGCGCCGCTCGACGTCACCGCCGGCGGCGCGCACCACCTCGATTACCTCGTTGATGCCGATGAGCGCGGCGCCCATCGCCGGGATGCGCCGCTTGGCCGCCTCCCGCTCCCGCTTGGGCAAGTTCTCGTTCAGGGACTGCTCGCGCAGGTCCTCCGTGGTCCGCTCCGCGATCCGCGCCAGCTCCCCGAGCAGCCCCTCCTCGAAGTAGAACGGGTAGGCCCGCATCACCTGGTTCGTGAGCGGGTTCAACACCTTCGTCTGCGTCGGCAGCTGGTAGGGGGTGAGGATGGTCAGCATGCGATCGAACTCGCGGGAGAGTTCCGACGGCCTGCGCCGCAGCCACGACGCCAGCGGGTCGTAGGAGCTGATCGGCAGCGTCACCTCCCGCTCGAGACCCCAGGTGCGCCTCGGCAGCGTCTCCGGATCCTGGTCGTAGCGCTGTACCAGGGCGGCCATCGCCGCCGGACCGGAGTCGAAGTCACCGATGCTGCTGCGCTGGTCGTAGTTGGCCAGCGCCCGGAACTTCTGTCCCTGGCGCTCCACGTAGCCGTAGTCGCGCTCCGAACCGTCGATCAGGACACTGCGGCGGCCGCCAAGGTTCGATCCCAGGGTCGCGCGAGCCGCCTCCGGGTGCTGCTCCAGGCCCCGCTGAAACCACTCCGCCTCAATGGCCTTCAGGCGCTCCGTTCGGGCCTCCCTGACCGCCTCGCTGAAGGAGTAGGCGGACTGCTCATTGCGGGCCTCCAGGCCTGACCCCAGCTCGGTACTCTCGGCGATCAGATCTTGCAGCGCCATCTCGCCCACCGGCGTCCGCTCGCCGTAGGACCGGGCCCGCCGGGCGATACGTTCCTCCTGGAGGGCCTTGCGGTAGCCGGTGACCTGGTCGTGCAGCTCGTGGTCGCGCGGCAGGCGCGTCCACGCCGGCCCAATCTGCTCATAGGCGCTCTCCAGCGCCGCATCGTCCAGGTCCGCCACCGCCGGACCGGCCAGGATGGCCCGGGCGGTACGGACGTACTGCTCAGTGGTTACCGCCGTCTTGCGACGCTCCAGCGTCCGGTAGCCCTCATCCGCGGAGTGGAACGGCGTCCTATAGATCGTCTCGCGCCACCACTCGCTCTCGGCGGCCAGGTCCTCGTCACTCAGTTCGGTGACCACAATCGACGTCGCCACCCGGTCCAGCAGCCTTCTGCAGCGCTCCTGCTGCAGCGCCCTGTACCGTCCCTCCGCCGCGGTGGTGTACTCCCGCGCCCGCTCCATGGCGGCGGCGTCCTCCGCTGCCACCAGGTCCTCGTACGACAGGCCAGTGAAGTCCTCCGGCTCCGGCTCCGGCTCCGGCACGGGGGCGGGTGCTGCGGCCGCCGACGGGGCCTGCTGTGCCGGGACGGCCGCGGCCTCCGTCGTTGTCGGCGAGGCGGCCAGGTCCTCCGGCGTCTGGCCGGGCCCCAGTACGACGATGTTGCGGTCCTGCCGGGCGAACGCCTGCAGCACCGCGGCGAGGTTGCGGTCGCGGGTGCCCGGGTTCCACTTCCGGCCTGTCACTCGTGCCTGCCGCTGCCCCGACCAGTACAGGTTCCCGGCCTTCACCGCCCGCGTGTCGTCGTCGTGCTTGTCGGTGCCGTACACCGCGGCGACGCCGTCTTCCTCCCACCGCACCCACACCCGGTCGCGGACACTCGGGTCGGCCGCCGCTCGGTGATGGCGCGCGGCCAACATCGCGAATGCCGTCAGCCGCCTGTCTCCGAACCCGTCGCTGACCAGCCGCGTGTCACCGACCCGGCCCACCGCGACGCCGTCCCGGCGGGAGCCGGAGGCGATCTCGGCGCCGTCCGGTCCGAACACGGTGACCGCGCCGCCCTTGATGAGGGCGTGATAGCCGGTCACCCCCTCTACGCGTTCCGCCCCTTCAGGAAGCGGCAGCGGGCCAGGTGAGGCGGTCGGTTCTGTCTCAGGCGCGGCCTCCCCTTCCGTGTCCACCGCCGGGAATTCATCCCCCATGCGCTTCTCCCCGTGCGACGTACTCCCGTGGCACGCCAGCAAGCACACGCCACGTCGTCCCCACCGGACACTACCGACGAAGGTCAAAAACCTCGATCCAGATACGCCGGGGCCAGTTCGGTGAGTCCGTCTCGCCCTCGGATGTAGGGCGTCTGGTCGTAGTGCTGGCGCAGACGGCCGGCAGGGCGGCGGTCAGTTCGAGCGGCGGGGGCTGGTGGCAGGGTTCTTACCAGCACCCCGACTTGATGCCATACGCCTCCGGCTGGACCGACGAACGGCTGTAGGCCTACCGATGTACTGGCACAAGATTTTTTGGCGACTCAATTCCCCTTCTGAACAGGGGATTTGGGCTTAACTACCCGAACGGGTGAGTGGTGAGTAACGCCACAAATCCCCGGTTGCGTTGGGATTTTCGGACACCTGTAGAGAAGGATTCGGTCCAGCCTCGCAGGGCCCGCCGGACAACTTTCCACGGTCTTCCGGCGGACCCCCTGCGGGCCCAGTGTTCCCTTGAAGAGACAGGACCACGTAATGGACCCTACTCAGCCTCTTCAGCCGTCGGTGGCTCTTTCGAAGGCGATCCTTGTCACGCTCCTTGCCCTGATTGCCACCAATTGGGGCTTCATCGTGGGCATCTTCGCTCGGGCTGTGGGCCACCTCACGCCGTACGCGGCATCAGTTGCCGGGACTGGTGCCGCGGTTGCGGCTTTCGCCATCGGCATGGGCGTCGCCAAGTTCCTCCGGAGCGCCACCTAGCTGGATGCTGGGCGAGCGGTGCGGCAACGAACCCTCGGGCGTCAGTGATTCCTGATCACAGCCACAGGTGAAGGGGCCGCACTGCTCGCTGAACCAGATGCGATCGACCATCGGCAGGTCCTGCATCTGGTCGACAAGGACCTGGCCCTCTTTGCCGACTCTCGCGAACGGGGCCTCATACTTGGTGTTGCACTTGGTGCACCGGGCGTCGAAGTAGTACGAGATCTCGCTGTGCCGGTCGGTCGGGATCACGGGATACCGGGCGCCGCCGTCGTGCAGCTGGATGATGAAGACTTCAGTGCATGTGCAGGACATGAAGGGATGATCCCAGCGGCCTGGAGCCTGATGGCCCTCACTGCGGGACGCGTAAGGGCGACGCCGGAGGTTGACGGTGAAGAGCCGACCGGGCCCACGCGGCCATCCATGGGCCGATAAGACCTGTAGGTCCAACAGGAGGAATGGTCGAGCGGCACATAGGGAAGCCCCCGGCTGCTGCGGGTGGACAGTCGACCGGGGGCTTCCCTGCGCCAGGGCCAAGACCCTCCTACTCGCGCGTACATGGTCGGCGCGCACGCTGATCTGCGAGGGCCTCGCGTGTGGCGCGGACTGTGTCGACGCCCACCCGCATTCGCTCGGCACGCTGCCAGAGTTCAGCCCGCCGCTCCTCGGTCGCGATCACAGCCACGCCCCCGGCTCGACAGTCGCGTACTCGCAGTAGGCCCGCCGGAAGCGTTGGTGCCCCGTGTCGCGAGTGTGCTCGGCCATCCACGTGTCGAGCCGTTCGGCGTCCACCAGGGGGCCGGACGCCTCGCCACAGTCTTTCTCGTCGCCCGAGACGCACACCGCCTCGAACTCAGGCTCCGCCGACCTGTCGGCCTCCCGGGAGACCTCGAACATCCGGAATCGGAACGTACGAGTGGTCACCGCTCACCCCTCGGCCGGTCGGCGTGGTGGGCGGCTCCGCCGTACTCACCGGTCTGCGGGTCGCGCACGCTCACGGTCATCGTGATCACGTACTCCCACATGCCGTCGACCGGCCCGGGAACCCTCGCGAGGGACAGCCCATGCGGTTCGAGGGCGGTGGACTGCCGCGCGACGTCGGCGGCCGCCTGGAGAGCGTCGGCGGGGGTCGACCCGTTGCACACCAGGGCCGTCAGCGCGGACACGGAGACGTCGCTCGACTGCCCGTGGTCAGCGAGTGCGCCAACGGCATCGGTCGCCACATCGAGGGACCGGACAAGATCGTGAGCGAAGAGGGGTGGCCTGCCGATCCGGACCGTTTCGACCGCGCTTTCGCCTGCGGGGCGGGTCGCGGGAAGGTGACCGGAGGGGCCGCGTTCGTGCGGCAGGTTGCCGTTGTGATGCGCCATGACGGGACGGTACGAGCGGACGGGCCCGGCGAGGACGAACAGAATGTTCGCCTTGTGCGGGCCGCCGCCGTGCTTCTGTCGGACATGGCAGACCCCCGGAACCAGGCGCGGGAGGTTCCGGGGGTCGAGGGGCCACAGGCGGCTCCCACGGGGGGGAGGAGCTGCCTGTGGGGGCAGGCGTGGGCGCCGCGCTCCTCGTCGACCGCGAGGACGGCCGCACACAACCGGGCGGGGTCGACATAGCGGGGACGGAACCCGGTTGGGCGGCTGAGGCAAGCGGCCTCCCAGGTTCCGTCGCCGTTCGTCGGCATTAGGACCCATGATCCGCGCGAGAGCACCCGCACGCCCTGGACATCGGCGACCTCGGCGGCCGCCGTCCCCGGGGCGACGTGCACGATCAGCTCGTACCGCCGGTAGTCGGCGTACACGCCATACCCCGAGTCGAGGGGGACGTCGAGGGCATCGAGCGCGGCGAGGCCGCGTTCGAGCGGGGCGATCACCACCGCATCCCACGACGTCCCCGCCGCGGCTAAGGCCGTGGCGGACAGCTCGCCGACGCGTAGCCGGCGTTCCGTCTCGGCATCCGGGTCACGGAAGGAGGCAACCCACCCCGAAGCGGTGGTGTTCTCGGAACTGGCCATATGCGCACGGTAGAGGGCGTAGAACAGAAGGTAGGCGAACAGACTGTTCGCCTTGTTCCGCCCGTCCCGGAGACCCAGATGGACACCAGGGCCGTCGGCCGCCGCATAGCCTACTGGCGCGAGCGCCGCCGCTTCACGCAGACCGAGTTCGGCCGCCTCATGGGCGGCAAGAGCAAACGGTGGGTGCAGTTCCTCGAAGCGGGTGACCGGCACGCCGACCCGCGCTTATCCGTACTCGAGGACGCGGCCCGCGTCCTGAGCGTCGATCTGCTCGTCCTCCTCACCGATGGGCCCGCCGTCGAATGCGTGGACGCGGCCGAGTTGGAGCGCATCCGAACCGTCCTGCAGAGCCACGACGTGATCACGGGCACCGACGACTCCGGCCCCGCCGACCCCCTGCCGATCGACGTCCTGCGTGCCCGGGTCCGCTACGGCTGGACGTCGTTCCAGGCCTCCCACTTCGCCAGCCTCGGCCGCCTGGTGCCCGAACTCCTCGTCGTCGCCAACCGGGCCGCCGCCCGCCACCAGGGCGACGACCAACTAGCGGCGTACCGGTCGCTGTCCATGGTGTTGCAGTTGACCGAGGCCACCTCGATCAAGTTCGGTGATGGCGCCCTCGCCACGATCGCCGGCCACCGCGCCGTCACCGCGGCCGAACGGTCGGGCTGCCCGGTCATCATGGCGTCGGCCTGCCGGCATCTGGCCGACGCGATGACGGCCGACGGGCAGGCCCGCGCCGCCGCCGACTTCGCCGTGGCAGCCGCCGCCCGTCTCGAACCCGATCTCAGGGCCCGGGGCGCCGAGGGGTTGTCCACCCTCGGGATGCTGTATCTCAAGGCTTCGATGGCGCGGGCCGTGGCAGCCGAACGCGACGACCGCCGTGCCGCCCACGACGCCCGCGCGGTCCCCGAACTCCTGGATCAGGCGGGCGAGCACGCGGCCGAGCTTGGCGACGCCGGCGACGGCAATGCCCTGTTCACCGCATTCTCGGCGGCCAACGTTAAGCTGTACCGGGTCGCGGCGCACGTGCAGCTGTCGGAGGGCGCGGATGCTGTCGCCGTCGCGCTGGAGATCACCGACGACGCCCGCGCCGCTCTCCCGCGCGAGCGGCGCGCGCACTACCTCGCCGATCTCGCCCGCGCGTACGCGCAGGCCGGACAGCGGGAGAAAGCGGTGGAGACACTCCTGGCCGCGGAGAAGGAGGCAGAGGAGGAAGTCCACTGCCGCCCCCGGACAAGGCAACTCGTGGACGACCTGCGGCTTTTGGGCGTCGGTGGCGCAGAGGGGCGCTTGCGGGCGCTCGCCGTTCGCTGTGGACTGCCCGGGTGACTAGCACCCTGTATCTGATCTCCAGCGCCGCCCCGCCCGCCCGCCGCGTTGAAACCGGTATCCGCGCCGCGCAAGGGCGGGGCTGGGACGTCTGCCTGATCCTCACGCCGTCCGCGCACAGGTGGGCGACCGAGGACGCCGAAGGCGAACTCGACGAACTTCGAAAGATCACCGGCCACCCCGTACGCCACCTCTACAAGCTCCCGTCGGGGGAGGACGTGCTGCCGGACGCTGACGCACTGCTCGCCGCGCCTGCCACGCTCAACACGTTGACCAAGTGGGCCGACGGCCACGCGGACACGCTCGCCCTTGGACTGCTGACCGAGGGGATCGGACTCGGCTTGCCGATAGTCGCCCTGCCGTACATCAACGCCGCACAGGCCAAGCACCCTGCCCTGCCCCGTGCCGTGGCCACCCTGCGCGAAGCTGGGGTACAGGTCCTCCTCGACGACGGCCAGGGCCACGGTGAAGGCTTCCACCCGCACCAGCCCAAGCGGGGCAATGTCGATGCCTACCCCTGGGAACTCGCCCTCGACGCCCTACCGCCAGCATCGTGACCCACTGCTGACGACGTTCCGGCCCTGGACTGTCGGGTAGAGGAGCGGAGCCTGAGGGCTCCGGACGGTAGCCGTCCGGAGCCCTCAGGCCAGTGCTTACCGGCGGTGAGGGGGTGGATACGACGGCGCCGAAGCCTCTGGCCGGGCGGCGGAACTCCTGGCGGACCACGGCGTGCCCGGAGTGCACGAGGGATCTCCCCGCGAACCCCTGTTCGCGGTGTCCGCCGGCGTCCGTGCGGTGCACTGGCCCGACCTGGTCCTGGTGCTGCCCGGCGAGGGCATCGGCGCCGTCGAGGTGGAGCTCACCGCGAAGACCCCCAGCGCGCTCCGGCGAATCCTGCGGGCGTACGGACAGGCGCGGCGCCGGGTGCTGTACCTGGGCACCGATCCGGTCGTCCGCCAGCTGCAGGGCCGCCCCAGCCCGGACGGACGGTGGATCGACGGTGTCGCCCAGGACGTCGGGCTGCTCCCGCCCGGAGGGCCAGACCCGGGCACCGGCGGACTCCTGCGCGTCCGGCGGTTCGCCGTCGGCGACCCCGCCGTCGACCGCCAGGCCGCGCGGCACGCACAGCGCCGGTGACGGTGGACCTTCGCCGGAGGGGTGCCATGCCAGGCAACTACGGAGCCGTCAAAGGCGGTTGGGACGCTCCGGCCGCAGGAAAGTTGGTGACCTGCGTCACGCAGAGACCGTGGAGTGATGCGCGGGCGAGTTATCCACAGAATGAGCCCTGACCTGGCCTTTTTTCTGAAACCGGATCAGTCCGCCTGTCCCGCGCGCGTGTTAGGCGGACGGGGAAGCGTGTTCCGGGTGGACGCGGCCGGAGCAATGCCCGTGGCGACGCTGGGCCGGAGCACTACATGACCACCAGTAACGTGGTTGGGCACCAAACGCCCTTCAGAACGGCGAAGGGAGACCCCGCCTCGCGGAGCCGATGCTTGCCGGCCTGGCTCCGCTGGGATCTCCCACTCGCTTGATGTCGGGTGCCCGCTCACTGTGAGGAGACCGGAAACCGTGACGACCATTGACCGTACCCCAAACGACTTACCGCGCCACCCCCAGCTGCTCGTGTGGGTGACCACCCTCACCCCGCTCGTCTCCATCGTCGCGGTGGTCGTGCTGGCGCTGACGCACAACGCGGAGGCAGCGACCGCCGTCGGCACCATTGGCGGCGCGGTGACGGTCGGCGGCACGGCGAACCTCCGCAACACCCGCCGATAGCCCCGCTGACGGCCGCCGCACGGTGACCAGCCAGGTGGATACGGGGTGGATAACGTGCAGCTCGCGCCCGTTGCCACCCCGTATCCGGCGCCATCGCCGCCCGGAGGGTCAGCGTTCCTCGCCGGTGGCTGCCTCCGTGATCGCCCGCTGGACGAGGCGGAGCTCCGTCTCGTCCAACGCGTCCAGCGCTGCCTTGAGGTTCAGGGGCGTGGCCCCGGTCAGCGAGGTGGCGATGCGCAGGACGGCCAGCTCGCTGCGCGAGCCCTGGATCGGCGGGGTCTCCGTCAAGGGGAACTCGTTCATCAGGCGGTGGGCGATGCCGATCCAGTTCACGCTGGGATGCGTGCCGCTGCGGTCGACGTAGTGCAGGGGTTCCGGCTGAGCGTCCTGCTCGTCCAGGAACCGCCGCAGCCAGTACCCGTCACGGTGCTTGCAGCAGCCGGGTGGCGGCCCGCATCCACTCGTTGCCCACGCCTTGCAGCAGGCCCTCCGCGAGCTGCTCGCCCGTCCTGTCGTCCGCGACCGTCGTCACCGCTATCTCCGTTCCCTCGGCGTCCCGGGCCGTGGTGGCCGGCCCCGCCTCACTGTGCGCCGCCGCCGACCCGCGGCCGCGCCGCACACGCCGGGCGCTCCCCCGGACGACCTCCCCCGCCACCAGGCGCACCAACGGGTCCTCCGCCAGCGCCCGCACCGCGTCTATCCACTCCATCGCCGCGTCTCCCTCGGCCTCCGGGCAGAGCCCGCGAAGGGCGCCCTGCCCTCCAGCCCTTCGGGGTGGAAGCCCCGCAGGGCACAGGAAGCGACGGGGAGATTTCTCCGGAGGATCGTTCTGGGCGTAGCCCAGCCCGTGCCGGGTGGCTCAGACGGTGGGGATTGTGAGGGAGGGATGCGCACGCGAGCACAGGGCGCGGTGGCGTCGCCCCGGGAGACGGCTGTCCGGACCCGGGGATGCGAGCTGTCCGGACGCCGTCGTCACAGGTCATGCCCTATCAGGGCCGTTAGGTCCAACAGGGCCAACGGGCGGTCGGCCGCCTGCAGCGCTGCTCACCGAGAGGCCGTCAGGAGCCGCCGAAACGGTCGTTGAGGTACCGCAGGACGCGGCGGCGGGCGGGTTCCTCCAGACCGCTCAGGGACTCGACGCAGGTCTGGGCGGGAGCCGGGGCATCTTCCCCGAACGCCAGGAAGCCCGTGTCCAGGGGACACGGGCTTACATGACATGTAATAAATGTCAGTCGGGACTCACGCCGCGAACGCGAGCACCCTAAGTAACCGTCCTGGCTAGGTCCGGCTCAACCACGGTCCTAGCTGCCCAGGGTGTTACGGAACGGTTGCGGACGGATCCGGACGAAGACTGGGACTTGTCCCGCTGGAAGCCGCGTCCTCGCGCGAGCTCCTTCCCGTGTCCGGACGGCTCCGGACGATGCTGGACGGTGTGGGACGGTGACGTCTCAGCGGCCGTACGGGGCGGCGGCATGAGCTGCCCGTTACCCCGCTAACAGCCTGCGCATGGCAGGGAATCCGCCTCGAAGACCTTAGGTGTCCGGGGTCGTCTGGAGGGGTTGACCGCATCTTCATGGCCAAGGGACGCTCATGGCGCGCACGTACTCCATACGTGCGTGGGGGGCCGCGAACCCCTCGTCCCCGTCCTGGCTAGTCATACCGGAGGTCAACTTGTTGTGGATCTACGACGGCGGGCAGTGGGTGTTGCGCCCCTGGCCGTTTGCATCGTCCCCGGGGTGTGTGATCACCCGGGGAAAGCCGCGCTCGTTCGGGCTCGCACGCGCGCTGTACTGGACGGTCGGCGTGCTGTCGGGCCTCATCCTGGTGGGGCTGTACCTCCTCGGACACGAGGTCGAGGTTCTCGGCGCAGTTTTCGCCGCCTGGCTGGTCGGCGCGGTTGTCGACCTGGCTCGCTCGATCCTGGGTCGCGGGTCCGGTGAGGCCGCCGACGGCAAGACCGTGGGCGGTGGCCGATGAGTACCCGGGTGCGGTTGGCCGGCCGCATCATCGAGGCCCGCGAGGAGGCGAAGCTCTCCCAGCGCAGGCTGGCCGAAGCGGTCGAGATGAACCCGGGCGTCCTCAGCCGCATCGAGGATGCCACCCGCCTCCCCAGCGCGGAGCAGCTGAAGAAGCTCGTGCTCGTGCTGCAGAGCAGGGGAGTAACGGTGGACTCCAGGCTGTGGCACGAGCTGCTGCGGAAGGCGAGCGAGGAGCACCCGGGGATCACCACGGTGGTGACCGCGCCCGGAAAGGCCATCCAGGCGAACGCCCACCTGCAGCGGCCCTGGGGACCTCAGCTTGTTCCCGTGGCCCGGGACGACACGGCGCTGCACGAACCCGACCCGATGGCCGTCTCGTCGCCGGAGGAGATGCGGGAGGCCCTGAACGAGGTCCTGGTCTGGGCCGGGGCGCCGTCTCTGCGCGAGCTTGCAGCCCGAAGCGGGCGGTCCAGCTACTACTTGAGCAAGAGCACACTCAGCGAGATGCTCAAGCGGCCGAAGCTGCCTCCGTACGACCGCTACCGGGTCTTCCTGGAGCTCTGCGGCATCACGAACCTTGACCCGTGGGTGTTCACCTGGCGACGGCTGAAGCTGCTCGAGCGCCGCGACCAGATCGGCGCCTGACTCGCAACGACAGGGATCGGGCCAACGGCGGCGGCTCCGGCTGCCGCCCGCGGCTACAGTCACGCGGCAGGGGGCCGGAGCCACTGGCATTGGCTCCGGCCCCCTGTGTCTGGCGGCGCGAGGACGGGTCAGTCGGTATCCGCGTGCGGTTCGAGCAGGGCGAAGTACGTCTCGCGCTGCTGCTCGGTCAGCTCGCCGTCGAGCGAGAGCGCCGACCGCAGCGCGCTCAGCGTGTCCGCCGCCGGCACGGCCCACATCGTGTGGGCCTGGCGCTGGATGTCCCCGATGGTGGCGTACGCCTCGCCGGGGAAGCACCGGATGTACCAGTCGAGCGTCTTGGCCACCGACGGCGTCAGGTTGAGGTGCCACCACTGCGGGGATGCCTTGCCGTCCTCGTCGTCGGCGAACATCTCGACGTTCTCGGCGAAGTCGTGCAGCACCGCGGCCCGCACGGTGCGCCCGAGGTGTTCGGTGGGGACGATCTGGTCGAGGCCAGCGCCCACCGACCAGGCGAGCTCGCCCGCGATCTGGGTGACGGACTCCTTGTTGCGGTGACGCAGCACCCACCGCTTGCGCACGTCGGGCCGGTCGTACAGGGCGTGCTGGAAGTCGGCGGCGAACCGGTCGCGCACCTCGGCCGCGCCGGGCGAGAGGGCGTCACGGTCGCCGGCGGACATCGCCTCCCCGACCCCTGTGTAGGAGCGCTTACGGGCCTCCACCCAGTCGTCGGCCACCGCGCGGGCCCACTGGTCGCGGCCGCCGACGGTGGCCTGCGGCCGCGGGACCTCGCTGTTGCCGCGCGAGATGTAGGCCCGCAGCGTCGAGGCGGTGATGCCGCCCAGCTCGGCCATCTCCGGGGCGCCGATCAGCTGCGCCCCCGTCAGCTCGGGGCTGGAGACGTCGACCACGCACCGCTCCAGCGGCAGGGCGCTGTCATGCTCCTGGTGGCGGGCGGCCCACAGCGCCAGGTGGTCGAGCCAGTTGTCCGGCCGCGCGGCCTCCGGGTCGAAGGTGGCCACCTTGCCGACGTACGCCTTGGCCGGGTCGGCGCGGCCGTCGAGCATGTCGGAGGCGGTGACGGTGACGGCCATGCGGGCCTTGCGCTTCTCGAATTCCTGCTCGACGGGGTCCCAGACCTGGCCGGGCCGGTACCAGGTGGTGCCGTCCCACCAGTAGCCGCCGGCGCGGAACAGCAGCGTCTCGCCGTCCCAGTCGGTGTGCAGGCCGGAGGTGTCGCCGTCGCGCACGAGCAGCACGGTCCGGCCGTGCTCGGGGTGGTGGCGCACCGCCCAGCCGAGGGAGTGGTTGAGCGGGTCGGTGGTGAAGGCGCGCCAGCCGCCGCCGGTGCGGTTCTTGTCGAAGCGGCCCCACATGCCCGGGCCCTGGTTGCGGCCGACGGCCTCGATCGCCTCCGGGCCGTCGTCGAGAGGGATGTGGGAGTCGTCGACGAAGGGCAGGCCCGGCACCGGGTGGTCGGTGCGCAGGCCGTTGGCGAGCGGAACAACGTGACTCAAGGCTGATTCCTCGTTTTGCTCCAAGTGCTGCACACTTCGTACAGCACTGACCTACTCCCCTTATACATGCACTCCAATCCTCTTCGTGCAGCGAAAATCGGCCAACCTGCCCGATGGGCGTCCGTGAATCGCGGACAGCGGTGATCACGTCGGATAAGCCCTCGTTACCCGAGGTGACCCAGGGTGCGGCGAGCTTCTGTCCGCTACCCTCCGGGCACTCTTTCGCTCCGGTGATCGCCAGGCGGTTCCGGCGCGTTGGTAGGCGGGGGAGTGAGGAGGCGTCGCGGCGACTCCTGTCGGATCCGCACCATCCGCTCGCGGTGACGGAAGTAGTCGCGGTAGAAGTCGCGCCGGTGCTCGGACTCCTGCGGTAGGGTCGCCGGGACGAGTGTGACCAGGACGCCAGTGAGGTAGACCCACCAGGGGGCATGGGCGAAGGCCGAGAGGCCGATCGCGGCTCCGCCCCCGAGTAGGCCCGTGATTCGCGCGGGTACACGTGCGCGCGGTCGGTTCACTGCTCGGTCGACCGTCTGCACGGTTGGGACGTGCTCGAAGTCGTGTGGCTCGGTCATCGCCGCACCCCCGCCTGCCGCGCCTGCTGTGCGCGCTGCTGAAGGGCTGCGGCCATGCGGTCGTCCGCGCCGGGCGAAGGGAGGTGGCCCGTGAGGTCCCGGATCTGCTTCCGGAAGAGGTCCCCGTCTTCTCGCAGGCGCCGACGGGCCCGGTAGATCCGGTCGGCGACCATCTTGGCGGTGATGCCGAGCGTTTCGCCGATCTGCGCGTAGTCGTACCCGTCGTAGACCATGCGGAACATGTGCCTGGTGTGCTCCGGCAGGGACGCCAGGAAGCTGTTCAACCAGTCGTTCACCAGCACGGACTCATCCTCGAAGAAAGAGACGCCGGGCCACCAGGGCGTCAGTTCCACACTCCAGTCGTCCAGCACGCCCAGTTCCGCGAGCCTCCGGTCGCGGTCCCGGCACCACCTCCAGTAGTGGCGCGGGAAGGACTGCAGGACGCCCCGGGTGAAGTAGGTCCGCAGGCCGGCGGCCGACGGGCGCCGCCTGCCGGTGGTCTCCGGGACCTCCGGTTCCCACTGCGGGTTCCATCCGCCGCCGTGCAGCGCGTGCTCGACGAAGGCCGGCCAGGCGCCGCTGACCGTGGTGAGGACGAGGTCGATGCGCTCCTGCGGGTCGGTGCGCAGGACGTCGCCGTGCCGGGAGTCGATCTCGAATTTCGCGTGGGCGGGTGCCGACGCGCGGACGCGTTCCACGATCTTGCTGTTGGAGCACCAGGAGTTCAACGAGACCGTGGCGTACGCCCACAGCCGCTCCTGGGTCAGGCTCATCTCCGGGCCGCTGAACTCGGTCCGGCGCAGCCGCTCGATGAGCGCGGAGTCCTCGGCCCGCTGCCGCTCCGCCCGAACCCTTGGGTCCTCGTCCGGAATCATGCCGATGCGCGCCGATTCAGCCCTCTTGAGCTGTTCGATCATTCGTTGTGGTGTCATGAACCCCACCCCCTGTTGTATCGCGTTGCCTTCGGCACGGCGTAGCGGGGAGACGGAAAAACATCGCGCGTGATTCGCGAAAGGTTCTGGACCCGGATCGCCCGGCGGCATCGGGGCCGTGCACTGGGTGACGGCAGTTCAGGTAGGCACAGGATAATTACGGTTATCCTGTGCGTAGTCCGATACCTCGTCAGAATGTGATGGTTTCGGGCGAATCGACAGACATGCGGGGCTGGTTCGTTGCCGGACGGCCCGCGCGCACCACGATGCCGTGGGGAGGGGACCAGTGGGGGTGAGCGCTCAGCCGGCCACCGGCCGGGGCACCGTGCGACGGTGCGGAGTCCAGGAACGCACGTGCCGGGCAGAGCATCCGCTCCGCCCGGCATCGGGGACTCGATCATCAGCGTGGCCGTCAGGTCACCATGTGCATCACCACGTCGAGCACGCCCACGGCCGTGGTGAAGGTGGCGGCCGCAGTGCGCCAGCGCGGTCCGCGCTCGGCTCCACGGTCCAGAGCGTACGCGAACAGCGCGCAGAAACCGGCGCACAGCACGCCAATGAAGACCGCACCGGCCCGGCCAGCGTCCGGCGGACCCCCGTGCAGCCCCAGCAGGTCCTGCAGCATGCCAAGGTCGACCAGCACGGCCGCGGCCCCTCCGCCGGCCCAGCTCCATGCCCGCTTGGGTGGCACGGTCCCGCGGGGGTCGGCCGGGGCCAGTTGAAAGCCCACGAACGCCACCATCGCTGCGGCAACCACGGCGAAGGTCAAGTACTCGATCTGGAACACCGTCATCCGTCCCCCTGGGCGGGCACACCCGCGAGGGCGGTCGGACACCCCCGCAACATAGGCGTCCCGCAATAATAGGGACGGCGCAATAATTCCGACAAACGAGGAGGTCATCGCTCATGGCGGGACAGCAGTACCTGCCGGGCCGCCCCCAGAGGCCCATCGCGCCCGACAGCCCGTCGGCCTTGCGGGAGTTGGCTCTGCGTCTGCGGGAGATGCGCGCCGCGTCGGGCCTGACCCTCCAGCAGTTGGCCGACCGGATCCCTACGAACCCGTCGACCCTGTCACGGGTCTCCTCCGGCCGGAGTCTGGCGAGCTGGCAGGTCGTCAGCGCCTTCGCCGACGCCTGCCAGGCCGATGCGACAGCCCTCGCCGAGCTGAGGGTGCTGTGGGAGGAGGCAAGAACAGAAACGAGGGCAGCAAAGAACCCCGCAGCCCTGGACGACACGGCCGGGCTTAAGGAGCACTTCCGAGCCGTCAACCGTTCCGCCACCCTGAGGGAGCTGTACGAGGCCGTGGGCAGGCCCACGCTGCGCGAGCTGGCGGACAAGTCCGGACGTCCGCGCTCCACCGTCCATCGCACAATCACAGGGCGGTCCGCGACCGGCGCGGCGGACATCGCCGAGGCCCTGCTCTCCTACATCCCGCCGCGCAGCCGCGGGACCTGGGAGGACCGGGTCAACGCCGTCTTCGGTTCGCCCCCTAGCACCCCCGCCCCGGTAGAGGCGCTGTTCAAAGTTGCGCAGGGTGATGCGGCTCAGCGGGCGGAGCGGGTGGTCGCCGAGTTCATGCGAGCGCTCAGGCAGCTGCGGAACCTCGCCGTGCACGGCGAGGTTGAACTCAGTCCGCAGCTCGCCGTCCAGGTGTTGAAGCTTCAGATGACCATCGAAGCGGCAGCCGCGACCGGTAGGGCTGTTGTGGATACCAGTGCATCGGCATGGCCGGAGCTCCCAGGCACCGGAGGACAGAGCGCCCCACCGGAGGAAGACGATCTCTGGTATGTGATGACGGAGGACTCCGACGAGGGCGATGTGCGCCGTCAGGACACGAGCGGGTCTTCTCCGGCGACGAACGCCGGGGAGGCGTCATGACCGCGACGGTCCCGTCCGCGACGGTCCCGTCCGCGATGGTCTCGGTGGCCGAGGCGCAGGCGGCACCGGCCACGACGCGGCGCGATCCGCGCGTCCTCTGGCCCGAGCGCGCCCGCAAGCTCTACGACCACCTGGTGGGGCTGTACGGCGAGGACGACCCGCTGCCCACCCTGGCCGCAGCCTGGATCGCCCACCAGCGCTCGGTCAACACGCAGAAGTCGTACGCCCGCGGCTTCCACGTCTTCGAGGAGTTCGCCCGGGAGCACGGCGCGCACCCCATGGCGGTGAAGTTCCCGCTCGCCGACACTTTCCGGCTGTACCTGGAGACGACGCCGACGTGGGTGCGGGTCAAGGGCGGCCGGCGCGGCGAAATGGTGCGGGCCGGAAAACCGTACTCGGAAGCCTCGCGGGCGAACGCCCTGTCGGCGGCCTCCTCCTTCTTCACCTACCTGGACAAGGTCAGCGACGACGGGGTGAAGAACCCCTTCGACGCGGTGCAGCGGCCGTACATCGACCCGGACTACTCACCCACCCCTGGCTACACCGAGGAGGAGTGGGCCCGGCTACTGGCCACCGCCCGGGACCACCACCGGGTCGCGGCGTACCGCAAGCGCGCCTACGCCCTGCTGCTCATGCTCTACACCTGCTGCCTGCGCATCGACTCCCTGCTCAACGCCCGTGTCGAGGATCTCGGGTACGACAAGGGCCACCGCGTGCTGTTGCTGGAGAAGATGAAGGGCGGCGGGCGGAAGAAGAAGCCGATCCCGCCAGTGGCCTGGGACGCGCTCCAGGACTACCTCGGCGGCCGCACCGAGGGCTGGCTGTTCTGCACCGCCACCGGTGGCCAGCTGGACGAACCGGCCGTGTGGCGGCTGTGCGCGTCGCTGGCCAAGCGCGCTGGGCTTCCGGTGCGCGGGCCGCACGGCACCAAGGGTGATGCCGTCACCCACGCCCTGGCCAAGAAGGACGCCCGCCCGGACAAGGTCCAGCGCTGGGCCGACCACAAGGACTCCCGCACCACCCAGCGATACAACCGGCGCAAGGAGCTGCTGGACGACAGCCCCGGCTACGGCCTCGGAGCCGACCTCGCCGGCGCCCTGGAGCACGGCAGCGCCTGAGCTTCTGCGCGTCCGCCAACGTGTTCATGGCCCTCAACCGCAATTGTCGGCCTGAAGTGAGTACCGGTACTGGCTACCACTGCGGCGGCGAAGCACGTGAGCACGGATGAGCCGGACAGTCGGCGGAATCCGGACCTGTACGGGCTCGCGGCTCCAGCGGATCCACAGGGCGAGGTCGCCGAGTTCGGCGGCCTGGGTGAGTTTGTCCAGGGACCAGAGCTTGCTGCCTCGGTCAATCTCGATACTGATCAGTCGTCCTTTGCCTGTGCGGTGCCTGAGCTGCAGATCTAGCCGACCCGGACGCCCAGCGCGGGAGATGCTGTCGGGGAGCCGGACTTCCCGCTGGACGTCGTAGCCGAGACTGTTGGCCCACCGGGCTGCCGAGTCGGTGAAGAAGCTCGTCACCCCAGTTGTGGACAGATCGGTGAACCTCTCTCCATTGAGCCAGGACCGTAAGGAATTGGGCTCTGGCCCGTAATCGGTGGTAACGCTTCGTGTTGATCATTGGAGCAGGATCCGCTGGCGTAGGAGCGGGAAGCCGGCGCGGCCGTGCATCTG
>NZ_JBEYEW010000038.1:0-58055 GCF_040634095.1 Streptomyces sp. NPDC007205 | reverse complement strand
AACGACGAACGAACCGCCGCCCTGGCAGACTTCCTGCACACCTACAACCACCACCGCTGCCACACCGCACTCGGCGGCCACCCACCGATCAGCCGCGTGAACAACGCTTCAGGTCAATACACCTAGCCGGGGCAGCCAGCGCTGCTCGTGCGTCAGGTCCGGTACGGCGCCGGGCCGCCGGGGCAGCCGTACCAGCAGGTCGCTGCCGAGGCGGAACATGGCGTTCTCGGTCCCGGAGGACGCGAGCCGCCGTACGGGCAGCGCGGCCCAGTGCGGGAACCGGCGGGCGATCAGGCGTTGGACCAGCGGGGCGTCGAGGTCGACCTCGTCCGCGTGCAGCTTCGGCGGAGTCGGGCTGTCATGGGCAGTCATCGGGGCCCATGACAGCGCCTCGAAGCCTTCGCTGTCCACGCGGTTTCCCCGGGTTCAGACCCGGTCGGCCGCGATCAGCAGGTACTGGAAGCTGCCGTTGCGGTAGGCGTCGAGGAACGTGTCCTCGATGCCCGTGACCAGATGGCCGGCCTGCTTGCGCAGTTCCCAGTAGGGGATCGTGGCCTCGGTCAGATCCTCGACGTGCACCGGCACCAGGCGGTTGCGGGCCATCGCCCTGAAGTACTCCGAGCGTGGGTGGATGTCGCAGATGTAGTGGGCGTTGATCAGGGACACCTCGCGCGAGGCCTGTCCGTAGGTGTCGTTGTAGCAGCCGGTGATCACCACATAGCGCCCGCCGCGGCGCAGCAGCCGGGCGTGCTCGGCGAACAGCAGGTCCAGCTCCACGTACATGGTGGACTCGTTGTTCCACGACGCCGCGTACGCGCCCGACGGGAAGCCGGTGTCGAGCATGTTGCGGTGGTGGTAGCGCACCTTGTCGTCGATGCCCCGCGCGCGGGCCTGCTCGTTCGCGAACTCGGCCTGCTTGGCGGAGATCGTGACGCCGTCGGCGTGGCAGCCGTAGCGCAGGTGCGCCACGACGCTGCCGCCGCCCCGGCCGCAGCCGGCGTCGAAGACCCGGTCGGCGGGGGCCAGCGGCCCGAGGTGGGCGGCGAGCAGTTCGGCCTGGGCGTGTTCCAGACGGTGCAGTTCCGCGGTGACGCGTGCCCGGCGCCGGTCCGGATCGGGGTCGTCGAGCACCGAACGGTCGGCCTCTCCGATGCCGTAGTGGTGGTGGTACAGGTCGTCGATCTTGCCGAGTTCGAGGTTGACCGGGTTCGCCTCGGCGTTCCAGTAGTCCGCGACCCGGCTCTGGTAGACGGACTGGGTCGGGACCGGAGCGGGCGTGGTCCGGGCGGCGGGGACAGTGGTCAACGAGGACTCCTCTGAGCGCATGTGACGGTGTTCCGGGAGTGGCGGTTACGCGGTTACCAGTAGTCGGGCAGGTGGTAGCGGTGGGTGTTGGTGGCGTGCCACTCGTGGTTGCCGGACACCCAGGCGGCAAGCCCCTGGGCATAGCGCTCCACCAGCGGCGAGGTGGCGGACAGCAGGGCCGCCTCCTCCTCGAAGGCCTCCATGATCCGGTTGTGGATCTCGACGGACTTCAGATAGGCGGCCTTCAGACCGCGCCGCTCGTTGGCGGCGACGACCTGCGGCAGGTTCAGGTGCGTGGGGTCGCTGGCCAGTTCCTTGGTGAAGGAGTACAGGTCGTTGACGATCGTGGTGGCGTTGGAGGCCAGGGCGGTGATCCGCTGGATCTCGGGGCGGGCGTAGACCTGCTCGGGCAGCTCGTAGCCGTCCACGGCGTCGACGAGTGACAGACACGGGCGGAAGTTGTTGAACTGCCGCATCACCAGGTACTCCCAGACCCGCGGCACGTACTTCGTCTCCATCCAGGCGGCCTCGCCCAGGTAGCCCAGGTGCAGCCGGGCGATGTCGTGCACGAACCGGTCGGTCTGGCTGGGTGTGGCGAAGGTCGCGTAGTCCGCGAGGGCGAAGTGGTACGAGCGCAGCGGGCCGTCGGCCTGGATGCCCTGGCGCCACTCCGCCTCCAGCTCCGCAACGCCGTGGTAGGGGTCGAGCGCCGACTGGGCGATGATCAGGGGGCCGCCCAGACCGCGCCGCGATCCGCCCCTGCCCTCGTCCTCCTCGCAGTAGCAGGAGTCGACGATGTTCTCGGCCAGCAGCAGCTTCCCGGCAGCGGTGAGACGGTCCAGGTCGAGACCGCCGGGGTGCTGGAGCACGACGGCCCGGCCGAACTGGAAGCCGGAGAAGTCTCCCTTCCAGGCCGTGGGAAACAGGTCCAGCTCCCGGGCCCAGGCCTCCAGCCGGCGGTCGATCTCGGCCGCCTTCTCCGGGTCGGCGGGGGCGGCCGGCTGGTAGTGCAGTCCGGGGATCGCCCCGGTGCGGCGGGGCCTGCACAGGCTCTGGGCGATGTTGGGCGGCCCGGGCAGCGTGTAGGAGGGGGCGGGCGTGTTCACGGGGTGCTCGGAGGTCATTCGGGGAACCGGCCGATCTGGACGTTCTCCAGGATCCCGGCCGCGTCGGGCACGAGGATCGCCAGGGAGTAGTAGGCGGTCACGAGGTAGTTGACGATCGCGGCCGTGTCGATACCCATGAACCGGACGTTCAGGCCCGGCTGGTACTCCTCCGGGATGCCGGTCGGGTACAGGCCGATCACGCCCTGGTCGGCCTCGCCGGTGCGCAGCGCGATGATGCTCGTGGTGTGGTCGTCGCTGATCGGGATCTTGCTGCACGGGAAGATCGGCACCCCGCGCCACGCCGGTACCTCGTGACCGTCGACGTTCGCGGTGCCGGGCACCAGGCCGCGCCGGTTGCACTGCCGGAAGAACGCCGCGATCGCCTTGGGATGGGCGAGGAACACCTTGGTCTTGCGCCGCATCGACAGCAGCTCGTCCAGGTCGTCCGGCACCGGCGGGCCGGTGAAGGTGCTGATCCGCTGGCCGTAGTCGACGTTGTGCAGCAGTCCGAACTCCCGGTTGTTGACCAGCTCCCACTCCTGGCGCTCGCGGATCTCCTCGACGGTCAGCCGAAGCTGCTGCGCGGTCTGGTCCATGGGGTGGTTGTAGAGATCGGCGACCCGGGTGTGCACCCGCAGTACGGTCTGGGTGAGGGACAACTCGTACTCGCGCGGGGCGAGTTCGTAGTCCACGAAGCCGCCGGGCAGCGTGGGCTCGCCGACATGGCCGGCCTGCACCGGCACCTCGGCCTCGCCCTTGCGGTTCATGGGCCGGTTCTGCCGCTCGGCATACGCCTGCAGATGCGCGGCGAGGGACGGCGCCCGCTCGGTGAACTCCTGGGCGACGGCCCAGGGCAGCGCGAGCACCACGCCCGCGGTCTCGGCCCGCACCGAGGCCAGCCACAGCGGGTCGGACTGGCCGACCGCCTCGTCGCCCATCTGGTCGCCGTCGGTGACGACCCCGATGATCTCCTCGTCGCCGTACTTGCCGGCGGTGTAGCGGCTGAACCGGCCGTGCACGACCAGATAGGCCTCCGTCACCGGCTGGCCGGCCTCGAACAGCACCTGCCCGGCGCGCACCTCGCGGGGCTGGAAGCGGCCGGCGATCTCCCGCAGCACGTCGGTGTCCTCGTAGCCGCGCAGGATCGGCAGCTCGGTCAGGGTCTCCGGGATGACCCGGATGTCGTCGGCGCCGTTCTGCTCGAAGTGCACCCGGCCGCGCCCCGTGCGCAGCGTCAGGCGGCGGTTGACCCGGTAGGTGCCCCCCTTGACGTCCACCCACGGCAGCGTCTTCAGCAGCCATCGGGAGGTGATGGCCTGCATCTGCGGTTCGGACTTGGTGGTCGTGGTGAGCTGGCGGGCCGCCCGGGTGCTCAGGCTGGTGAGCTGCCCGTCGGCCCCGGGATCGGGAGCGGGTTCGTCGACGGCGGGACCGGTGACGCTGTCCGGTGTGGTCACATTCCCTCCAGCAGGGAGATGAACAGGGGTGACGGGATCGATCCGTGGTGTGCCAGGTGATGGTGTGCACGGACAGCCAAACAGGCCGCATGATCGCCGGGAAAGGCGCGAAAAGGGGCTCTTTCATCTCCTGGTGGTGCAAACCCGCCAATGGCGGCAACAAGGCGGCGCGTGGACGAGTGCACGCCGGGCTTCCGCTTCCACGCCCCGGTGTGCGCCGTCCCATCGGTCCGGTACAGGTCCGGTACAGGGAGGGGTCACCCTCCGTGACGAGCGGCACGGGCAGGTTGCGGCGGCCCGGCGATTCCGTTCGTTCGCCGCGCGGCCCGGGGGCCGGATGGCTAGCGTGAGCTTCGGGAACACACCGGCTGTGGCGGGGGACCAGCCGTACGGGACACAGACCAGGAGGGCCGCGAGCATGGCCGTGCAACCCGAGGGAACGCCCTGTTGGGCCGATGCGATGTTCAGCGACGTCGAGGGGGCCAAGCGGTTCTACGCCGACGTCCTCGGCTGGACCTTCGGCGAGTCGTCGTCGGAGTACGGCAACTACACGCAGGCCTACGCGGACGGCAAGGCGGTGGCCGCCGTCGTCCCGCCCATGCCCGGCCAGGAGGGTCAGTCGCAGTGGTGCCTGTACTTCGCCTCGCCGGACGCCGCCGCCACCGCGGAGAAGATCCGCGAGAACGGCGGCGAGGTGCTGATGGAGCCGATGCAGATCGGCGACTTCGGCACGATGTGCCTGGCCAGGGAGCCCAGCGGAGCGGTGTTCGGCGTCTGGCAGGGCGGCACCCACGAAGGTTTCGAGGCGACCGCGGTCCCGGGCGCCTACTGCTGGGCCGAGGTCTTCACCCGTGAACCCGAGAAGGCCGACACCTTCCTCTCGGCCGTCTTCCCGTACCGCATGAAGCAGATCGAGGACCAGGCCGTCGACTTCCGCATGTTCGACGTGGGCGAGAACACGGTCCTCGGCCGGATGCGGATGACCGACGACTTCCCGCCCGAGGTGCCGTCGTACATCAATGTGTACTTCACCGTCGACGACTGCGACGAGGCCGTGGCGCGCGCCACCAAGCTCGGCGGTGTCCTCCGCTTCGGGCCGATGAGCAGCCCTTTCGGCCGGTTCGCGGCCCTCAGCGATCCGCAGGGCGCGAACTTCTCCGTGATCGACATCGCGACCACGGAAGGGGAGATGCCCACCGTCACGGACGTCTGACCGGCCGCCCCGGTCAGGCCGCCCACGGCACGACGCTCCAACCCACCTGCGTGACCATGGCATGATCGGGCACATGCGTGAACGTGTGGTGGCCGCGTGCGACGGGGCTTCGAAGGGAAACCCCGGACCGGCCGGATGGGCATGGGTGGTCTCGGACGGCGACGAGCGGACCCCCGCCCGCTGGGAGGCCGGCCCGCTCGGCCGGGCCACCAACAACGTCGCCGAACTCACCGCCCTGGAGCGGCTGCTCGCGGCCGTCGCGCCGGACGTGCCGCTGGAGATCCGCATGGACTCCCAGTACGCGATGAAGGCGGTCACCACCTGGCTGCCCGGCTGGAAGCGCAACGGCTGGAAGACCGCGGCCGGCAAGCCCGTCGCCAACCAGGATCTGGTCGTCCGTATCGACGCGCTCCTCGACGGCCGCACGGTCGACTTCCGCTATGTCCCGGCCCACCAGGTCGACGGCGACCCGCTGAACGACTTCGCCGACCGTGCCGCCAGCCAGGCCGCCACCGTCCAGGAGGCGGCCGGCAGCGCGCTCGGCTCCCCCGAGCCGCCGCCGTCGCCCGACACCCCGAAAGCGGCAGCCCCGCGCAAGAAGGCGCCCCACCGCACCGGCGGCGGAGCGTCCTCCCGCACGATCAAGGCGAAGTTCCCCGGCCGCTGCCTGTGCGGCCGCTCCTACGCGGCCGGCGAGTCCATCGCCAAGAACGCGCAGGGCTGGGGCCACCCGGAGTGCCGGACCGCCGAGGCCTGACCGGCCGTCCCCGGCCTTCTCCAGCCGTCTTCAGCTGTCGAAGGTGTAGAACTTCGTGTGGTCCAGCAGATCCGCCGGGCGCACGTCGTTCCACGGCTTCATCGTCTCGTTCAGGTCCACGACGTCCGGCGTGCCGCCGGCCGGCACGTACGCCGCGCCCGGATGCCGTCGCTGCCACTCCGCCCACAGCTTGTCGACGAAGGCGTGGTGCAGCCAGAACACCGGGTCGTTGGGTGAGACCCCGGTGCCCATCTGGCCGCCGACCCAGACGTGGACCCGGTTGTGCAGATTGACCCCGCGCCACCCCTCCAGATGGTTGCGGAACCCGTCCGAGGCGCTGTTGTACGGCGCCATGTCGTACGTCGGTATGGACAGCACCGATTCCACCTCCGCGCGCGTCGGCAGCTCGCGCACCCCGGTGCCGAGCGAGCGGCGCAGGAAGGTACGGCCGTCGACGCGTATGTTCATCGGCCAGTTCCCCGCGTCGGCGAACGGACCGTCCATCACCCGGCCGTCGCTGCTGCGCCCGGTGCCGCCGAGGAAGTCCGGCCCCCAGAGCGCGGCACGCACCGTGCGGTCGGTGCTCCAGTCCCAGTAGGGCAGCGCGACCGAGGAGTCCACCGACTGCAGTGCCCCTTCGAAGTCGAGCAGGAATCTGCGGTGCCAGGGCAGGAAGGACGGCGAGCGGTGGCCGGTGCGCTCGCCGGTGTCGGTGTCCGACATGATGAACGCGTTGTGCGTGCGGACGAACTCGTCGTAGCGCCCGTTGCGCTTGAGTTCGAGGACGGCGCCTGTGAACCGGCGCTTCTCGTCGGCGGTCAGGGTGGCCTGGTTCTTGCGTACGGTCATGATGCGCGGTGCTCCGGAAGTCCTTGCGGGGGCGGTCAGTTGGCGGAGAAGGGCAGCAGCGGGGCGCCCTGCAACTCGTCCACCGCGGCGCGGGCGGCGGCATGCGGGGTGGGCACCGGGTCGTAGTGGCTGACGACGCTGATCCAGCTGCTGTCGGCGTTGCGCATCAGGTGCAGCTGCACACCGTCGATCAACACCTCGTAGCCGCCGCCGTGTTCGTGGTGGTGGCCGCCTTCGCTCATCGGGCGGCCCTGTATCCGGCGGCCCTTGTAGACCTCGCTGAAGGTGTCCGGCATCGGCATGGTGTGGTCGTGGCCCGCGGCCGCGGCCGTGGGTGCCGCGAGGGCGGTGACGGTGGCCGTCGCGGCGAGGGCGGCCGTCGCGGTGAGCGCGCGGCGCCGGGTGAGGTCGGGCATGCGGGTCCTCCTGGAGGGTGTTCCGGTGTGACGACGCATGCCTATCGGGGGCTCGGTGACGGGAAGAAATCGCTCGGAACCGGTTGGCTGCGATCCGGACAATTAGCCACATGTCGTACAGGGTTGAACAAAGACGATCTTGTCGTGCCAGGGTGCCCATCCGCTCCGGAACGGGCAATTCCTTGCCGTACGGACCGCGTTTCCGCTGATCCTTGCCGCCCGCCGTCCGTCCGAGTGGCCCGGCTCACCGCGCCAGACTGGCGCGATCGGACAACCTGATCGTCCTGTTACTCTCCGTGCATCATCCACTGCACCAAGTGACTGGGAGCCCCGTCCATGGCCGTGCCCGTCTCGTTCGACCAGACCTCGTCCGGCTACAGCCCGCAACGCGCCTACTGGCTGGCCCGCGCGGCCGATCTGGCCTACAAGGACCGCCCCGAGATCGAGGACCGGGCGGCACAGTGGGGCTTCGACCACGTGCGGCACCACGAGACCCGCTTCACCCCTCCCTTCCCGTTGCAGGACACCCAGGCCTACACCCTGGCCAGCGACCGGATGATCGTCACCGCCTTCCGCGGCACCGAACCCGTCCAGATCAAGGACTGGCTCACCGACGCCACCACCCCGCCGCGTCCCGGACCCGGCGGCAACGGATACGTCCACCACGGATTCGCCGAGGCCCTGGAATCGGTCTACCCGGCTGTCCACGCGACCCTCGCCGAACTGCGCACGGACGGCCAGAGCGTGTACTTCACCGGGCACAGCCTGGGCGGCGCCCTCGCCATGCTGGCCGGTGCCCGGATGTACCTGGAGGACCCGCACCTGGCCGCGGACGGCGTGTACACCTACGGCCAGCCGCGCACCTGCGACCGACTGCTCGCCGAGGCGTTCCACAAGGGATTCGGCGGCCGTATGTACCGCTTCGTCAACAACAACGACATCGTTCCCCAACTGCCGCCCGAGCCCGCCTTCACCCATGTCCGCGCGCTGCGCTACATCGACTCCCACGGCCGGCTGCACGAGAGCATGCCGATGCTGTCGGCGTTCGCCGACCGGGCGGCGGGACTGACCGCCGACGCCTTCGCACCCGCCTCCGACGGCATCCGTGACCACTTCATGCACAACTATCTGACGGCACTGGAGAAGAACCTCGACTGAGAGCTCCGGTTCCGGCGCGCATCGGCTCCTGGCCTTGGGTGAATTGCCATTCACCGGCTAGGGTGAATTGCTATTCACCCCCGTGCACGCCGCCCGCAGGAGCCCCGATGGACCAGCCCGTACCGATATCGCGGCCCCCGGCCGGACCGACACCGCTGCGCAGCCGGCTCACCATCCCGGTGCTCGCGTCGGGCGGCATCCTCATGGCGGTCATGCAGACCGTCGTCGTCCCCCTGCTGCCGGACCTGCCCCGGCTCACCGGCGCCTCGGCCGCGGCGGTCTCCTGGACGGTCACCGCGACCCTGCTCTCCGGCGCCGTTCTCACCCCGGTGCTCGGCCGGGCCGGCGACATGTACGGCAAGCGCCGGGTACTGACCTGCGCCCTCGCTCTGATGACCGTCGGCTCGGTGCTGTGCGCCCTGTCCTCCGACATCGGCGTGCTCATCGCCGCCCGCGCGCTCCAGGGCGCCGCCGCCTCCGTCGTACCCCTGTCGATCAGCATCCTGCGTGACGAACTCCCGCCGGAACGGCGGGGCTCTGCGGTGGCGCTGATGAGTTCCACGGTCGGTATCGGCGCCGCGCTCGGCCTGCCGCTCGCCGCAGTCGTCGTCCAGTACGCCGACTGGCACACCCTGTTCTGGCTCACCACCGCGCTGGGCGCGCTCGGCGTCGCGGCGACCTGGTGGGCGGTCGGGGAGTCGCCCGTGCGCGAACCGGGCCGGTTCGACGTGGTGGGCGCACTGGGTCTCGCCGTCGGCCTGGTCTGCCTGCTGCTGGGCGTCTCCCAGGGTGGCACCTGGGGCTGGCGGAGCGCCCGGGTCCTCGGGCTGTTCCTCGGGGCCGCCGTCGTCCTCGCCCTGTGGTGCCGGCAGCAGCTGCGCGCCGAACGGCCGCTGGTCGACCTGCGGCTGGTCAGCCGGCCACGGGTGGGGCTGTCGCACGTGGCCGCCCTGCTGACCGGGTTCGCCTTCTACGCCAACTCCCTGGTCACCGCCCAGCTGGTGCAGGCGCCGAAGGCCACCGGCTACGGCCTCGGCCTGTCGATCGTCGCCACCGGTCTGTGCCTGCTGCCCGGCGGCGTGACCATGCTGCTCCTGTCGCCGCTGTCGGCCCGTATCTCCGCCGCGCGCGGCCCCCGGATCACCTTGGCGCTGGGCGCCGCCGTCATCGCCTGCGGCTACGCGGTACGCATCGCCGACAGCCGCGACCTGTGGATGATCATCGTCGGCGCCACCGTCGTGGCGACCGGGACCACACTCGCCTACTCCGCGCTGCCGACCCTCATCCTGCGGGCCGTCCCGGCCGCGCAGACCGCCTCCGCCAACGGCGTCAACGTCCTCATGCGCACCATCGGCCAGGCCACCTCCAGCGCGGCCGTCGCGGCCGTCCTCGTGCACCACAGCAGCCCGGCCGGCGGCGTACCGATCCCCACCCTGCACGGCTATCTGCTCGCGTTCGCGATGGCGGGCGCCGTCGCCCTCGCGGCCTGCGCCGCAGCCCTGTCCATCCCCGGCGACGGCCCCTCCGGCCGCACCCGCCGCGCCGAGGGCGCCGAGCGCGGTGCCCGCGACGAGGCCATGGAGGGAGCATGAGGGGCGTGAGCACTCCACCCGCACCGGGCTTCTCAGCCCGCCGTGACGCCGAGGCCACCAAGGCGGCCATCCTCACAGCGGCCCGCCACCTGCTGGCCCGGCACGCGCACGGCGACATCACGCTCAGGGCCGTCGCCGAACGGGCCGGTGTCAGCCCGCCGCTGATCGTGAAGTACTTCGGCAACAAGGACGCCCTGTTCGCCCGCGTGATGTCCTTCGACGCCGACGCGGACGCCCTGCTGGACGCGCCGCTCGCCGGCCTCGGCCGGCACATGGCCCGGCATGTGCTGGCCAGCCAGCGCGAGCGCGGCGCCGACCCGCTGCTGCGCATCGCCTTCGCCCCGCTGCACGGCGATCACGGCGACATCCTGCGCACCAACTTCCGCACTCAGGTGACCGAACGCCTCGCCGCCCAGCTCACCGGACCCGATGCGGGCCTGCGTGCCGAACTCGCCGTCGCCGCGCTCGTCGGCCTCGGCGTGATGTACGGCATCGCACGCGGCCCGCACCTGCGCGAGACCGACGTCGAGGCCATCGCCGACCGCTACGGACCGCTCGTCCAGGCCCAGTTGACCCCCGGGTTGGCCCCGGGCGGCTGACTAGGTCCACAGCCCGTCGGCGGTGATCTCGCCCACCCAGTTGCGGTACGCCGAGCGGTACAGCGCCACCCGCGCCGGAAACCCGGGGAGTTCGGCAGCGGCCACCGCCGGGTCGGCCGCGATCACCGCCGGTACGGCGGCCAGCGCGGCGGCGGTGCGCAGCAGACCGCGCCGGCTGAGCGGGCCCGAACCACCGCCCGGAAAAGGAAAGTTGTCCATCGAACGATCGATCACACGGCCACGCTAGGCGCCGCTGTACGGCTCCCGGCGTTCCGCCGGCCCATGTCACCCGGGTGGGTGACAGAGGCACGGCCCGGCCGCCCGGAGAGGCCGTTCCGCCTGCTTCCGCGCCGGATGACAGACTGGACGCCATGGACGAACGCGCAATCCGCAGGTCGGGTCAGTGGGCATCGGTGGTCGGTCTCGGCACATGGCAGCTGGGCGCCGACTGGGGCGACGTGGACGACAAGCAGGCCCTGTCCGTCCTGGAGGCGGCGGCCGAGGACGGCGTCACCTTCTTCGACACGGCCGACGTGTACGGCGACGGACGCAGCGAGGAGACCATCGCCTCCTTCCTGCGGGGCCGGCCCGACCTGCATGTGCTGGTGGCGACCAAGATGGGCCGCCGGGTCGAGCAGATCCCCGGGAACTACGTCCTGGACAACTTCCGCGCCTGGAACGACCGCTCGCGCCGCAACCTCGGCGTCGACCGCGTCGACCTGGTCCAGCTGCACTGCCCGCCGACGCCCGTCTACTCCTCCGACGCGGTGTTCGACGCCCTGGACACCCTGGTCGAGGAGGAGCGCATCGCGGCCTACGGGGTGAGCGTGGAGACCTGCGCCGAGGCGCTCACCGCGATCGCCCGGCCGCACGTGGCGAGCGTGCAGATCATCCTCAACCCCTTCCGCATGAAGCCCCTGTACGAGGTGCTGCCCGCGGCCCGCGAGGCCGGCGTCGGCATCATCGCGCGGGTGCCGCTCGCCTCCGGCCTGCTGTCCGGCAAGTACACCAAGGACACGGTGTTCGCGGCCAACGACCACCGCACCTTCAACCGGCACGGCGAGCAGTTCGACCAGGGCGAGACCTTCTCCGGCGTCGACTACGACACCGGGGTCGAGGCCGCCGCCGAGTTCGCCGCGCTCGCCCCCGAGGGGTACACCCCGGCCCAGCTGGCCCTGCGCTGGATCATCGAGCAGGACGGTGTGACCACGGTGATCCCCGGCGCCCGCAACCCGGAGCAGGCCCGCGCGAACGCCGCCGCCGCCAAGCTGCCCCCGCTGCCCGAGGAGACGTTCACCGCGATCCGCGAGCTGTACGAGCGGCGGATCAAGGACCAGGTCGAGCACCGCTGGTAGCCGTCGCCGCACCCACCGTTTGAACGCACGGCCGGGCGGTTACACGCACCGCATGACGCAGGAAGGACGGCGCAGGGGGCGGAACGAGACCGAGGAGGAGCGGGCCGACCGGATGTGGGTCGAGCTCATCCAGGAGGTCCGGGTCGCCCAGACGGGCGTGCAGATCCTGTTCGGCTTCCTGCTGACCGTCGTCTTCCAGCAGAAGTACGCCACGCTGCCCCACGCCGACCAGGTCATCTACATCATGACCGTCGTCCTCGGCGCGTGTGCCACCGGCGCCCTCATCGGACCGGTGTCCCTGCACCGCCTGGTGTCCGGCCGCCGCGTGAAGCCGCAGGCGGTACGGCTGGCGTCACGGATGACGTTCGTCGGCCTGGTCATGCTCCTGGTGACGATGGCGTCCTCCCTGCTGCTGATCCTGCGGGTGGCCACCCGCAGCGGCTATGTGCCGTACCTGGTGGCGGCCGTCGTCGCCTGGTACCTGGTCTGCTGGTACGGCCTGCCGCTGTGGGCCCGGCGCCGGCACACGATCCGCTCCTCCGAGGGAACCGCGCGCGGCCGGCCGGGCGGCGGCACGCCCGGCCAGGAACGGACGTAGGACCGGAGCCCCTTCGCCGCCGGCATGCGTACGGCCACTCAGCCCGCGGAGAGGATCTCGGCCACCAGCTCGTCGACCGGGACGCGTTCCCGGCCCGGCGGGACGACCCGACGGGTCTCCCGCAGGAACGCGGCGACCGCGGGCGCCCAGGCGAACACCACCGCGCGGTGCCGGCTCCCGTCCGGCCGGACGTCCCCGAGGAACTCCATGCGCAGCTCGTGCCACGCACCGGTCGCGGCCGGCCGCAGCCGCACGTCCCCGGCGCCGACCGGCCGGACCAGACCGTCGACGAGCATCTCCCGGTCCAGCCGCCAGCAGGCCAGTACCCGGCCGTCGTGGCCGAAGACGGCGGTGACGGCGAACGGGTCGTCGGCGTCGTAACTGAGATGGGCCAGCACGGGACACCGGCCGGTGCCTTCCGTGCGCAGCTGCACCACCAGGGTCTTGTGCACGAACGCGGTCATGCGAGGGCCTCCGGCAACAATCGGCGTAGAGACCTCTAGTACCCCGGTGCCGCCCGGGATGCTCACCCATGCGACTGATTCCCCGGATCCCCGCCGCCCTGGTCGCCTTGCGCAGGCTGCCGTAGAACGTCTCGCCCGCGGCCTGTCCGCCCGCGCGCACGCTGTGGGCCACCATGTGTGTCCGCACGGGTGACCGGACGTCAGCCGAAGGCCTCCCGCAGCGCGGGCAGCAGGGTCTTCGCCGACCAGTCCAGGAACTCCGGCTGCGTGTCGCCGCCGATCTGCACGAGCGCGACCTCCCCGAACCCGGCTTCGGCGTAGGGGCGTACGGCCTCGACGAAGGCGTCCGGGTCGTCGCCGCACGGGATCGAGGAGGCGATGTCGTCCTCGGTCACGAACTGGGTCGCGGCCTCGAAGGAGTCGGGGTGCGGCAGTTCGGCGTTCACCTTCCAGCCGAGCCCGAACCAGCGGAACTGGGAGTGTGCGCGCTTGACCGCCGTGCCCCGGTCGGGGTCGTAGCACACCGGCAGCTGCCCGACCCGGGGCTTGCCGCTGCCGCCGTGCCGGTCGAAGGCCTCCAGCAGCCCCGGCTTCGGTTCGGTCGCGATGACCAGGTCGGCGAGGTGCCCGGCGAGCTTGCAGGACTGCTCGCCGGAGACGGCGATGCCGATCGGCGGCGGCTGGTCCGGAAGATCCCACAGCCGGGCCGACTCCACGTCGTAGTGCGGGCCGTGGTGGGTGACGTGACCGCCCTCGAAGAGCGCGCGGATGATCCCCACGGCCTCTTCGAGCATCTCGTGCCGCACGTCCACCGGGGGCCAGCCGCCGCCCACCACATGCTCGTTCAGGTTCTCGCCCGCGCCCAGCCCGAGCCGGAACCTGCCCTCGGACAGCAGTTGCACCGTGGCCGCCTTCTGCGCCACGATCGCCGGGTGGTAGCGCAGGATCGGGCAGGTCACGTAGGTCATCAGCGGAATCCGTGAGGTGGCCTGGGCGGCGGCGCCCAGCACGCTCCACGCGTACGAGGAGTGGCCCTGCGAGCGCAGCCACGGAAAGTAGTGGTCGGAGATCACCGAGAAGTCGAACCCGGTCTCCTCGGCCCGCACCACGTGGTCCACCAGGTCCCGGGGACCTGCCTGCTCGGTCATCATCGTGTATCCGATTTGCACCATAAGAGGTGAGTCCCCGGGCCGGCGGCTCGAAAACGGACCACGGGCGCCGGTCAGCCCCCCGGCGTACGGAACGTCTGCAGGAACGTCTTCAGCGCCAGCCGGTTGGCGGTGTCGTCCCAGGTCGCGGCCGGGGTGGTGAAGCGCAGCGAGAATCCGTCGCCGCCGCCCGTCAGGAAGCCGCGCCCGAAGGTGTGCACCCGGGCGTCCCCCGTACCGGCCAGCCACTCCAGGTCGGCGGCCCGGTGGCCCTGGTAGGTGGCGGCCCGGACGTTGCCGACGCGGTGGTAGCCGGGCAGCCGCTGCAGATCCGGTTCGACGTCGTCCCGCCAGACGGCGACCGGGTCGGGACCCACGTGCTCGCTGTGGGTGACGGCCAGCGTGGTCGAGGCGCCGTCCCGGCCGAAGATGACGCGGTAGGCACCGGTGGCGCGCGCGGTGGTCAGCCGCGTCCAGCCGTCGGGCAGGGCCACCGAGAAGCCCTCCGGGGCGGTGTAGGGGTGGTAACCGGCTGGGAAGGCGGGCGGGGTGCTCGGGGTGGGGCTCGCGGAGGGCGTCGCGGTGGCTCCGCCGGTGTGCCGGCCGGCGGGGGTGGCCGCGGCGGAGGGGCGCTCCGGTGCCTGCGCCGTGCCGGTGCCCGGGAGCTGGTGCGCCGCGGCCAGGACGGCGGCGGTGACGGTGAGCGCGGCCAGCGCGGTACCGGCCGCCAGGGCCCGTCTGCCGTGCTCCCGCCCGGCGAGGCGCACACCCGCGTACGCGCCCCGCAGCCGGGGCACGGGGGCCGGCCGCCGGTCGGCGTCGGCGTCCCCGTTGAGGGTCCGGACCAGGGCCTCGCGGACCACCGGCCGGGTCAGCCGCTCCCGCGAGTTCTTCCGCAGCAGCCCCTGCACGGCCTGGGTGAGCGGGCCCGCGCGCAGGGGGGTGCGCAGCGGCAGCCGGTCCACGGCCTGCAGGGTGGCGTCGGGCCGGCCGCGGTCCCGGAACGGCGGCCGGCCCTCCACCATCGTGTACAGGAGCGCGCCCAGCGCCCACAGGTCGGCGGCCGGCCCGATGCGCTCGTCGCGGGCCTGCTCCGGCGAGGCGTACGACGGTGCCGTCAGCCGCGGTACCAGGGTCGCGCCCGCCAGCCCGAACCCGGTGACGACGACGGGGCCGCCGTCCCGTACGAAGACCTGGCCTGGGCTGAGCTCGCCGTGGGTGATGCCCTCGTCGTGCGCGGCCTGGAGCA
Organism: Streptomyces sp. NPDC007205; assembly: GCF_040634095.1. Lineage (NCBI taxonomy): Bacteria > Bacillati > Actinomycetota > Actinomycetes > Kitasatosporales > Streptomycetaceae > Streptomyces > Streptomyces sp. NPDC007205. The sequence goes on along the minus strand of NZ_JBEYEW010000038.1, from coordinate 42,789 downwards.
CATCGAGCAGCTCCAGGCCGATCCGGGCCGCCCGCACCGTGTGGAACGCGCCCTCGCGGTCCAGGAGTTCGCTGAGCGGCGTGCCGTCGATCCACTCGGTGACCGTCCACAGGGTGCCGCCCTCCACCACGGCGTCGACGACGGAGGCGACCTGGCCGGGGCACAGCAGCCGCATGGTCTCGCAGGTGCGGATGACGCGGGCCGTGACCCGGCGCACACCGGTGTCGGCGGACGCCTCCGGCAGGGCGGTCTGGGCCACCAGCCGGGGCTGCTCCGCCGCCACGTCCTCGGCGTACCACCACAGGCGGTTCGTCTCCCGGGCGAAGGCCTCCAGGAGCCGGTAGCGTCCGGCGACCAACTCGTGTGCGGAGACGTGCGCCTTGGCCATGGTCATCCCTTGCTGGAACCCCTGTTGTGTGTCTCACAGAGGTACGCGTGACGCGCGGGGATGCGTTCAAAGAATCCGTGACAGGGTACGTTCCTGTCTTTCGTTCAACTCTTCGGAAGACCGACGGGTTCACTTCTCACAGCAGCCCGAACCGCTCGGCCCAGCCGGTGAGTTCGCGCGGTGTCGTATTGCCGCCGCACACCACGAGTCCGATCCGGGCGCCGGCGCCGACCCGTGCCGCCACCTCGCGGGCCGCCGGCAGCAGACAGCCCGCCGCCGGCTCCGCCCACACCTTGGCGTGATCGGCGAGGTCCAGCGAGCCCTGTACGGCGTCCCGGTCGGAGACCACCAGCACCTCGTGGACGAGCGCGGACACATGGTCGTACGTCAGCTGTGACACGGCGGGCGCACTGAGCGTGGTGACCAGGGACGACAGGGGCACCGGCACCGGCCCGCCCGCCTTCAGCGCCGCGGACATGGCCTCCGCGCCCTCGGTCTCCACGCCCCAGACCCGCACCCCGGGGCGTCGGGCGGCGAGCGCGGCCGCGACCCCGGCGATCAGGCCGCCGCCGCCGATGCTGACGACGACGTCCGTCGGTTCGCCGGCGTCCCGGACGTCCTCGGCCAGCTCCAGCCCGACCGTGCCCTGTGCGGCGATCACCACCGGGTCGTCGAACGGGTGGACCAGGGTCAGCCCCTCGTCCCGCAGTCGCGTCACCAGTTCGAAGGCGCTGTCCATGCCGTCCGTCAGCCGCACCGAGGCCCCCGCCTCCCGCACGATCCCGACGGAGCGCGCGGGTGCGGTACGTGGCATCACCACGGTCGCCTTCACGTCGAGGGCCGCGGCCATCACCGCGAGGGCGACTCCGTGGTTGCCGCCGCTGACCGCGACCACACCCGCCGCCCGCTCGGCCTGGCTCAGTGACAGCAGCTTCGCCGTCGCCCCGCGTACCTTGAACGAACCGGTGCGCTGCAGCAGTTCGAGCTTGGCGGTGACCGGGACGCCGAGCAGCGCGGTCAGGCCCGGGCTCGGTACGGTCGGCGTCCGCACGACCTGCCCGGCGATCCGCTCCGCCGCGGCCTCGATCTCGGTGATGCCGATCAAGGTGCTTCACCCTTCCGGCGCGGGGGTGGGGCCGCGCCCCTCGCACCCTGACCCGCGGCGAGCGTCGAGGTCAACACGGTTTCAGCAGGTGATCACCGGGCGTCACAGCTCGCGGTCCGCCAGGAAGTCCAGCAGCAGGAACAGCTCACCGGCGGCCTCGGCCGCCAGCGGCACGCCCGTCAGCAGCGCCCGGGCCGCGTCCGTGTGCGCACGGGCCCCGGCCAGCGCCGCCGTACGGCCGCCCGCCGCCTCGATCAGCGCGGCGGCCTCCTCGGCCCGCCCCGGGGCGTCGAGCAGCTCGGGGAGCCCCTGGGCCGCCGGGGAGCCGAGCGCGGCCAGCACCGGATACGTCTTCTTGCGTTCGCGCAGATCGCCGCCCACCGGCTTGCCCGTGACGGCCGGGTCGCCCCAGATGCCGAGCACGTCGTCGACCAGCTGGAAGGCGACTCCGAAGTGCCGTCCGGCCCGGTCCAGTGCGGTCACCGTGGCCTCCGGGGCCCCGCCGAGCGCCGCGCCCAGCGCGGCGGCGCAGCCCAGCAGCGCACCGGTCTTGCCCTCCGCCATGGCCCGGTACTCCGCGGGCGTCACCCGCTCCGGGCCGGTGCAGGGCCGGGCGGCGAACAGCAGGTCGTCGGCCTGTCCGCGTACCAGGTCGGCGAGCGCCCCGGAGAGCAGCCGCACGGCGCCGGCGCCCTGCGGCACGGCGGCGATGGTCTCCACCGCCAGTGCGAACAGGGCGTCCCCGGCGAGCACCGCGGGCCCGGTGCCGTACGCCTTCCATACGGCGGGGCGGCGGCGCCGGGTCGCGTCACCGTCCATGATGTCGTCGTGCAGCAGCGAGAAGGCGTGCACCAGCTCCACCGCGACCGCGGCCGGGACGCCGGCCCGTCCGTCGGCGCCCGCCGCCTCGGCGCCGAGCACCGCCAGCGCCTGCCGCACGCCCTTGCCGCCCGGCGCGGCGGCGGGCGCCCCGCCGACCTCGCACCAGCCGAAGGAGTACCCGGCCATCTCGGCCACCCAGGGATGCAGCCGCCCCACCGCCTCCCGCAGCGCCGGCTGCACCCGCCCCCGGCAGCGGGCGAGGACTTCGGCAGCGGCGGGCGCAGCCTGTACGGCGGTCACCGGGCGACCTGCGCGGCGAGGCCGAACTCCTCCTGGGCCCGGGCCACCATCTCCCGGGCGTGCTTCAGTCCGCTGCGCTCCAACGTCCTCGCCAGATCGGCGAGTTCGGCAGCCGTCTCGGCGCGGTCGCGGCCCAGCTGCGCCAGTGACTTGGCCAGCCCCAGCCGGGCCAGCGCCGCACCGCGCGGCTCGCTCATCGCCCGGAACTCCTCCAGCGCCAGCTGGTACAGGTCACGCGCCTCGGCGTAACGTTCCGCCCGGTACAGGACGTTGCCGCGCATCTTGTGGTTGTAGGCGAGCGCGCTGGACAGGTTCATCGCCCGGCAGCCGGCCTCCGCGCGCGACAGCAGCTCCAGTGCCCGTTCGGTGTCCTTGTCGCGGACCGAGAGGATGTCGGCGAGTCCGCGCAGTGCCCAGGCGTGCCCACGCCGGTCCTCCGCGCGCTCGGCTATCTCCGCCGCCTCCTCGAACAGCGCGTACGCCCGGTCGTAGTCGCCGGTGTTGCGGTGCATCTGCGCGATGCCCTCCAGCGCCCACACCGTGTGCCGGGCCTCACCGCGCCTGCGGGCCTCCGCCAGCAGCTGCTCGTGCAGCCGGCCGACCGCGTCGTAGTCGCCCTGGATACGGCCGGTCTCCGCGAGGCCGGCCAGCGAGTACCCCCGGCAGACGATGTCACCGCCCCGCTCGCCGAGTTCGGCCGCGAGTCCGAGCAGCCGCCAGGCCAGCGGGAAGGCCCCGCGCTGCCGGGCGAGGGTGCCGCCGCTCCACAGCGCCCACGCCATCGCGGCGGTGTCGCCGGCCTCCCGGGCGGCGCGGTAGCTGGCCTTCCAGGCCCGGTCCGCGTCCGCCACGTGACCGAGCCGCCGGTGCGCCTCGGCGACGGCGAGCCCGCAGCGGGCCGCCTCGGCCGGGCGCCCGGACCGCTCGGCCTCGCGCAGCTTCTCGGTGCCCTCAGCCAGCACATCGACCAGCGAGGAGTTCACGGACAGGGTGGTCAGTGCGCCCTGGTACTCCGGGGCGAAAGCCTTGCCGTACATGCGTACCTTTCTATACACGCAGCGTATACATCGCGTGTATAGCGTGTCGGAATTGAGCCCCGGTCAAGGGACCGGGGCGTGTCGGTCTGTTGTCGATCAAGACGCAGGCACCGCGCAGGGGGTTGCCCGTGCGACACGGGTCACCCTGTGAAGGTTCAGTGTTGCTGGTTCTTCTGCGGGGTCAGCTCGCTCGGGCGGACCACGACGAAGCCCTCGCCCTGGAGCATCAGCTGCACGGACTCGCCGGAACCGCCGCGCAGCATGGAGCCGATGGACTGGGAGCGGTGCAGCGAGGTCTGCAGATGCGCGGTCCAGCCGACCACCGCGTCCGTGTCGACGTACACCGGGGACTGCGCGGAGACCGGGATCACCAGCGGATTGCCCTCGCAGACCAGGCCGAGCCGGCCCTGCCCGCTGAACACGCTGTTGAACAGACCGCCGCCGGCGATGCCCGACCCCTTGACCGTCCTGATCTCGTACGCCAGCGAGGCGTCGAAACACAGCACGTTACGGCCGTTGACCGTGAACTGGTCGCCGGCCTCGACCTCGACGATGAAACAGTTCTGTGCCTCGTGCGCGAACCAGGCCTCGCCCTGCCCGCGCACCGCCATGAGGGGCAGCCCCTCGCCGGTGACCGCGCGCTTCAGCATGCCGCCGACGCCCTGCCCCTTGCGCTCGAACTTCAGGTCCCCGCGATAGGCGACCATCGCGCCCTGGCGGGCGTACATCTCGCCGTGCACCGCGTACTTGATGCATTTGGCGTTCTCGACGGACATGCCCGGCTCCACGGCCGGCTGCACCACGTGCTGACTGGAAAAGAGATCACCCTTCATGCGGGGCATGGTGTCCCGGAGGGTGCCGTTCCGCCAAGATCACGGAACATGCCCCGGTCAGCCACCGAACAGCTGGGCCCAGTAGACAGCGGCCCGGCCGCCGCCGGCGAAGCCGACGCCTATGTGGCCGAACTCCCGTTTGAGGATGTTGGCGCGGTGACCGGGGCTGTGCATCCAGCCGTCGACGACCTCGGCGGGGGAGCGCTGGCCGCAGGCGATGTTCTCGCCGATCGTGCGCCTGCGGGACCCGGCGGCGCGGGCCCGGTCCCAGGGCTGGGAGCCGTCGGGGCAGGTGTGGTCGTAGAAGTCGCGGGCCACCATGTCCGCGCAGTGTGCCTGGGCGGCGGCCGTGAGCAGCGGGTCCACCGCCAGCGGGGGCAGGCCGGCCCTGCCGCGTTCGGCGTTGGTGAGCGCGACGACCTCGGCGGCCGTGCCCGACAGCGCGTCCGGGGTGAGGGGAGCGGCCCACAGCGCGGTCCAGTACCGGTCGCCGCCGTCGGCGTGGGCCAGGGCGGCGTGCCGGAAGGCCGGGTCGAGCACAGTGCGCCGGGAACGTGCCGACTCCAGGCAGTAGTCCACGAACTCGGCCGGGGTGCGTGGCCCGGAGACGAGGTGCTCGCCGACGGTGACGTACGCGTATCCGGCGCCGGTGATGCGCTGGTGCACCGAGACGCCGTCCCGCCCCTCACCGCCGAGCCGCCCGGCGTCCGCCATGGCCCGGGCGTGGGAGCGCGCGGCAAGGACGAGGCGCGGATCGAGGGCGACGGACGGGGAACCGGCCTGTGCACGGGCCGCGTTGACCAGGTGGAGGAAGTCGTCCGCGGAGCCTTCCGCGAGCCGCGGGGCGCGGGTGCCGGTCATGCCGGGCCGGGCGGACCGGCCGCGCGCGTCCGGCGCGGCGGCGGCCGTCGGCCCGCCGTCGTCCGTGACCCGCACCCCGAAGTCCCGTGCGAGCCCGGCCAGCCCGTCCGCGTACCCCTGCCCGATCGCCCGCAGCTTCCACCCGGTGCCCGGCCGTACATACAGTTCGGCGAGCAGCAGCACGGTCTCCGGACCGGTGTGCGGCGGCGCGAAACGGGCCACCGTACGCCCCGCGCCGTCCGTGACCTCGAGCCGGGGAGCGGGCAGCCGCCCGAGCGGCGTACCGGGCACGGCCGCGCTCACCACCACCGTGACCCGACAGGCCCCACCGCGCAGCCGGCCCGGCTCGACGGCCAGGGTGTCACCGCTCAGCCGGACACCGGGCGCCTGAGCCTGGTTGTAGAACACGAAGTCGGCATCGGACCCGACTTTTCCGTCCGCCCCGGTGACGAGAGCGGACACGTCGAAGTCTCCGGCCACCCGAAGCCGCACCAAGTCAAGGGGCAGCGCCACATTGCCGCCGGGCACCAGCTCGCTCGTCACGCAAAGGACAACGCCCCGCACTCACCAGAACGTTCCACTGTTCAAGGGGACCCCTATCCCTTGGCCGCACCGCCCCCGCAGAACCCCGCCTCCAAGGCCCCCGCCAACGCGTCCAGCACCTTCCCGTTGTTGGACGTGTTGGCGACAGCCGTAAGACTCCGCGAACCGTCCACCGAGGCGAAGGCATACGTGTAGTACCCCTGCACCACCCCCGTGTGCCCGTACACCGACACCCCGCACGACAGATCACGCCGCCGCAACCCCAGCCCGTACGCCGTCGTACCGTCGACCGGCGTGAACCGCTCCATCTCGCCGAGCCGTGCGGCGGACAGCAGCTTGCCGCCGAGCAGCGCACCGTAGAAGACGTCGAGATCCCGCGCGCTGGAGATGATCGCCCCCGCGCTCTGCGCCCACGACACCGTCTGGTCGGTGGCGTCGACCAACGGCTCACCGCCCTGGTCCGGGGTCAGGTACCCACGGGCGTACCGGCCCGGAATCGCGGTCGAGGGATGGACATAGAACGTGTCCCGCAGCTTCAGCGGCCCGAAGATGCGGTTCTCGTACTCGGTCCGCACGGAGTGCCCGGTGAGCTTCTCGATGAGCATGCCCGCCACGACGAAGTTGGTGTTGGAGTACGAGTACGCGGCGCCGGGCTCGTTGGTGAGCGGCTTCTTCAGGGAGAGGTCGACCAGCTGGCGATAGGTGAAGACCTTGTTCCGCACCGCCTCGAAGCCGGACACGCTGTCGGCGAACAGGTCCTTGGTGTAGTCGTAGAGGCCACTGCGGTGGCTCAGCACGTCGCGGACCGTGATCCGGTCGTCCGGCAGCAGCCCCGGCAGGTAGCGGTTGACCGGTGCGTCGAGCGTCAGCCGGTCCTCGTCGGCGAGCTGCAGCAGGACGACGGCCGTGAGGGTCTTGGTGACGCTGCCGACGCGGAACCGGTCATCGGTGGTGAGGGCCCGCCGGCTGCTCCGGTCGGCGACTCCGCGCGCCGCCTCGAACGTCCGGCCCTGGTCGTCGATCCGGGCCAGCGCGCCCGGCGCGCCCCGGTCCACCGCGGACCGCAGTGCCGCGGCGAGGCCCACGGGGTCGGGAGCCGGCAGCGCCGCTGCCGCAGGCGTGTCCGCCTCTCCGGTCGCGGCCCGGGCCGGGACCGCCAGGAGTGACAGCGCGACCGCCCCGAGGAGCACGCCCCGCCCCACTGTTGCCGAGATCATCCGGACACCCTCTTTCAGCGATACGAATCCACACGGCGCTTGATGCGACTTCGGTCACATTCCGGCCCTGGAACCTAGGGGATGCAGACGACGTCTCCACAGCCGACACACAGTTGGTCAGCTCCTGATCACTCTGTGGCGCGCATTTGTAAAGGATTGCCCTAGAAGGTCGAGAAATCGATCATTCCGCCTTTACGTGCACATGACTGATCAGCAAGGGTTGCGCCTCGGGGCCCGACCAGCCCCCGTGACGCCCAACAGCGTCACGCAGCAAGGCGGTTGGGGATCCCTGCTGCCTTCGAACGAAGGAACCCTGATCAGTGCGTAGACCGCACATACGCAGCGTCGCCGTCGCCATCGCGGTGACCACCGCTGCCACGGGCCTGGCCGGTACGGCCTTCGCGGGCTCCTCCACGGGGGCGGACCGGTCCACGGCCGCCGCCACCACGAACGCCACGGCGGTGGTGGAGGCGGCGCACACCGCGGCCTTCGCCCATGCCTCGGCGACCGGTGTGTCCCAGGGCGACGAACTGCACGCCCAGGACGTGATGCTCGACCCCGAGGGCGCCCGGCACGTCCGGTTCGTCCGCACGCACGACGGCATGCCCGTGCTCGGCGGTGACCTCGTCGTCCACCTCGACCACGAGCTGTCCTACACCGGCGTGACCCGCGCCGCCGGACACGCCGTCAAGCCGGCCAGCACGCAGGCCAAGCTGTCCGCGGACCAGGCCGCCGCCAAGGCCGCCCAGGCCGCCAAGGGCGACGCGGGCACCGCCCAGCTCGTCGTCGACGCGCGCGGCGGCTCCTCCGCCCTCGCCTACCAGGTGACCGTGACCGGCCAGGACGGCTCCAACACCGTCGTCGTCGACGCCGTCACCGGCAAGGTGCGCAGCAACACGCCCGACAGCGACGAGTTCCTGTCGCCGAAGCTGCTCGAAAGCCTGCGCAAGCACGGTGAGACCGCCGACCCGGCCACCGGCATCGGCTCCGCCTCCGGCACGGCCGGCCTGCTCGGCTCCGGCCTCTCCGGCGCCACGGGCTACCCGTCGAGCGCCAAGGGCACCGGCAAGACCCTCTTCGTGGGCAACGTCGGCCTGACCACCACGCAGACCTCGCGCGGCCACTACCAGCTCAAGGACCCGAGCCGGTACGGCACCGAGACGCGCGACGCCAAGGGCTCGACCACGGAGAAGTTCGGCTCGGGCACGAAGTTCACCAACACCACCGACGTGTGGGGCAACGGCACGACCGCCAACCGTGCCAGCGCCGCCGCGGACGCCCAGTACGGCATCACGAAGACCCTGGACTTCTACAAGTCCACCTTCGGGCGCAAGGGCATAGCCAACAACAGCAAGGCCGCCCAGGGCATGGTCCACTGGGGCAAGAAGGTCGCGAACGCCTTCTGGGACCCGACCTGCAACTGCATGCTCTACGGCGACGGCGACGGCCAGATGTTCAAGAAGCCGCTCGTCGTCCTCGACGTCACCGGCCACGAGCTGACCCACGGCGTGGTGGACGCCACCGCCAAGCTGGAGCCGACCTACGTCGACCCCGACGGCAACCAGTTCGGTGAGCCCGGCGCGCTGAACGAGTCGCTCGCGGACATCTTCGGTTCCAACGTCGAGTTCTACGCCAAGAACGCCAAGGACACGCCGGACTACCTGATCGGCGAGAAGCTGGGCCTCGCGCAGAAGTTCCTGCGCCGCCTCGACCACCCCTCGCTGGACAAGCTCGAAGGCACGATCGACTACTGGTCGTCGAACGTGTACGACGCCGAGGTGCACGCCGGTTCCGGCGTCTCCTCGCACGCCTACTACCTCCTCGCCGAGGGCAGTGGCAAGAAGACGATCAACGGCGTCAACTACGACTCGCCGACCTACAACCACGCCACGGTCAAGGGCATCGGCCGCACCAAGGCCACCGCCATCTTCTACCGGGCACTCACCCGCTACATGGTCTCCACGACCGACTTCCACGACGCGCGCATCGCGACGCTGAAGGCGGCCAAGGACCTGTACGGCGCGAACAGCACCGAGTACAAGACGGTGGACAAGGCGTGGGCCGCGGTCAACGTCACCGCCGCCAACACGCCGTCACACTGACGGACAGCCGCACCACCGGATGCCCCGCCGTCGCGCGGGGCATCCGCATGTCCCGGTGATCGCCGTCCCGCGAGTTCCGGGAGATCCGGCTCGGGAACCGGTGGAGGCGCTGCCCGGCGACTACCGCACGCCGACTGCGGAACTCGGCCGGGAGAGTCCCAAGACCGGCCGGCTGGAGGAGCGGATGTCCCCGGACAATCTCGGCGAGACGCGGATCGGTGACCGGAGCGGGAGCGCGCGGCGGGTGCGGCGCCGAACCGCACCGGAGGGACGGGAAACCCACCGAGGTGCGCATCCGCGGCGTCGGCGGGACCATGACCTCCGTGGGATACGCAGGTACGTCCCGGACGGCCCGTCTGCGGTCCGGCGGGTCCGTCACGCGCCGGGACTCCGCCCCGTGACCGGCCGCCTCGGACGCGTCTGCCGCGTCGCCGCCGCCCTGCTCACGGCCGTCTCCTGCCAGTCCGCTCCCGCCCGGGCGGCCTCCCCGCCGTCCGCCGAACGGTCCTCCGGGATCGTCACCTGGGCGGCGAGCGCCGACCGCATGGGCGAGGGCACCGCCGATCGGGGCTACCGGCTGATCGTGCACACCAGCGTCGGCGGCACCGGTCTGCGCGTCCGCGTCACCAACGCCTTCGGCGACCGGCCGCTGACCCTGGACAGCGCCTACGCCGGCCTGCGCGGCCGGGGCGCCGCCCTGCGCCCCGGCAGCAACCGGCGGCTCACCTTCGGCGGCGCCCGCACGGTCACCGTCCCCGCGGGCGCCGCCGCCTGGAGCGACCCGCTGCCCGGCAGCTGGCCGGCCGGCAGCGATCTGGCCGTCAGCCTGCACACCCCGGACGCGGCCGGCCCGGCGACCGGCCACTGGATGGCGATGCAGACCTCGTACACCGGCCAGGGCGACCACACCGCCGAGGACGGCGCCCGCGCCTGGGGGCGGACCACCGGCTCCTGGTGGTACCTCGACGCCGTGTCCGTACGGCCGTCCCGCGCGGCCACCGGCGCCGTCGTCGCGCTCGGCGACTCCATCACCGACGGCTGGGCGTCCACCAGCGACCGGAACCACCGCTGGACCGACTACCTCGCCCGGCGCCTGCACACCTCCCACGCCCCCGTCCAGGGCGTCGCCGACGAGGGCATCTCGGGCAACAAGGTGCTCGCGGACGGCGCCGGGCCGAGCGCCCTGAACCGGCTGGACCGGGACGTGCTGTCGCTGCCCGGCGTCCGCACCGTCTTCCTCTTCGAGGGGATCAACGACATCAAGGCGCACACCGGCGTCACCGCGCGGGACCTGATCGCCGGCTACCGGCGACTCACCCAGCGCGTGCACGAGGCGGGGAAGTGCGTGGTCGCCGCCACGGTAGGGCCGTTCGAGGGCTGGCCCGAATGGGACCCCGCCGCCGATGCCGTGCGCCGGGAGGTGAACCGGTACATCCGCACCGGCGGGGACTTCGACGCGGTCACCGACTTCGACCGCACCCTGCGCAGCCCGCACGACTCCGCGCGGCTGCTGCCCTCCCTCGACGGCGGCGACCACCTCCACCCAAACGACCAGGGCATGCACGCGCTGGCCGACACCGTGGACCTCGGCAGTCTCCGCTGTGCCCGCTGACCGGGCGCGGCCGGTCACACCGCCCCGGGAACCTCCGGCATCCCTTTGACAGCGCTCAACCCCGCAACGTCTCCGCCCAGTTCACCGGCACCCGCCCCGCAGGCCCCGGCACCGGCTGATCCGCAGGATGACTGACGGGCGGCGCCAGTTCAGGTCCCGCCGCGTACAACTCGTCCGTGGCGTAGTTCCAGAACCACTCCTCACCCGGCTCAAAACTCCGGATCACCGGATGCCCGGTGGCGTGGTAATGCGCGGTCGCATGCTTCGCGGGGGAGTCGTCGCAGCACCCGATGTGCCCGCACTGCGCGCACCGCCGCAGATGGAACCACCAGCCCCCGGCCTCCTCGCACTCCACGCATCCCGGACCGCTCGGCGGGACGCCCGGGTCGACTCCGTCGACAGTGCTCATACGGTTTCCTCCACTTCCTCCGCCGGCGTCTCGGCGGTCAGCGGCAGCAGCACCTGGAAGCGGGTGTCGCCGGGCACCGACTCCACGCGCAGGGTGCCGTGGTGCTTGTTGACGACGATCCGCCAGGAGATGTCCAGACCCAGTCCGGTGCCCTCGCCGACCGGTTTCGTGGTGAAGAACGGGTCGAAGATCCGGCCCTTGATCTCGGGCGGGACACCGGGCCCGGTGTCCCGGAACTCCACGAGCAGCCGCTCGTGGTCGAGGCCGGTCCGCACGGTCAACGTGCCCGTGCCGCCGGCGCTGTTGATGGCGGACACCGCGTTGTCGATCAGGTTCGTCCAGACCTGGTTCAGCTCCGCGGGATACGCGGGCACCGGCGGCACGGTGCGGTCGTACTCCTTGACGACCTTGATGCCGGGGCCTCTCTTGCCCGACAGCATCAGCAGGGTGCTGTCGAGGAGTTCGTGCACGTCCACCACGCGGTAGGGGGCCCGGTCCAGCTGTGAGTACTGCTTGGCCGCGTCGACGAGATGCGAGATACGGGTGGTGGAGTCCTCGATCTCGTTCATCAACAGCTCAGTCTCGATGGTGTAGTTGAGCCAGCCCACCGCGCCCGGCAGGATCTCCTCGTCCACCGCCGCCGCGACCCGCTCCAGCCAGTCGACGTCGAGTCCGGCCTGCACGAAGGCGGGCGCCAGCTGCCAGCCGTGGTCGATCCCGTGGTCCTCCAGCCAGTCGGTGAGCGTGTCCTCCTGGTCGCTGGCCTCCAGCGGGCTGAGCACGGGTGCCTTCGCCACCCGCTCCGCGGTGCGCTCCTGGATCTCGATCAGACTCACCAGCGCGTCACGGGAGAAGGGCCCTTCGGTGATCACCGCGAGCTTGTGCCGCATCTTCGCGATGCGTTCCCGCAGGGTGGCCGTGGCCCGGACCGCTGCCGCCGCCGGGTTGTTCAGCTCGTGCGTCAGCCCCGCCGACAGCGAGCCGAGTGCCAGCAGCCGCTCCCGCTGCCCGATCGCCGCCTGGGTGTTCTTCGACCCGAAGAACAGGCCCTCCAGCAGGTGCGTGGCCATCGGGAACCAGTCGGTCATGACGTCCGCGAAGATGTCCGCCGGCAGCACGAAGAACCGCGTCGGCTCCGTCACCCGCATGGAGTTGTTGTAGACCTGCCGCACCCGGTCGCCGAGGTAGGCCTGCATCGCGCCCGCGTACACGCCGCGCTGCGAGGTGCGGGTGACCTCCACGTCGTCGCCGGCGACCCGGCGGGACAGCACGACCGTACCCTCGATCATCACGAAGAAGCAGGTGGCGGGGTCGCCCTCGGTGTACACCGGGCCCGGCTCGAACAGTTCCACCCGTCCTTCGCTGCACAACCGCCCCAGCTGCTCGGCGCTCAGCTTCTCGAAGAGGAACAGCGAGCTGATCTCCCGGGGGCTGCACGGCATGATCCGACCGCTCACGGCTGCTCCTCGCTCATGACTGCTCCAGATACCGGTGGACGAGCATCACGGCCATGGCTCCCTCTCCCACGGCGGACGCGACACGCTTGGCGGACTCGGCGCGCGCGTCGCCCGCCACGAACACCCCGGGGACGCTGGTCTCGAGGTGGTACGGCGCCCGGTCCAGCTCCCAGCCGGCCGGCGCCCGCCCGTCGGCGGTCAGATCGGGCCCGGACAGGATGAACCCGCGCTCGTCGCGCAGCACCGCGTCCCCGAGCCAGTCGGTCAGCGGCGCAGCGCCGATGAACACGAATATCCACTGCGCGTCGACCTGTTCGCACTCCCCGGTCACCGTATGACGCAGCGTCAGCTGCTCCAGGTGGTCCGAGCCGTGCGCCGCGTCCACGACCGTGTGCGGGCGCACCGAGATGTTCGGCGCCTCGTCGATCTGCTGGATCAGGTAGTGCGACATCGAGGCCGACAGGTCGGGGCCGCGCACCAGCAGCGTCACCGACTTCGCGCCCCGGGACAGGTACATCGCCGCCTGGCCCGCCGAGTTGGCGCCGCCGACGATGTAGATGTCCTGCCCCTGGCAGGAGGCCGCCTCGGTCAGCGCCGAACCGTAGAACACCCCGCAGCCGGTCAGCTCGGTGCAGCCGGCGGCCTCCAGCTGCCGGTACTGCACGCCGGTCGCGAGGATCACGCTGTGCGCCGCGATCGCCGAGCCGTCCGCGAACCGTACGACCCGGGCGGCGCCGTTCGCCTCCAGTCCCGTCACCTCACGGGCGGTCAGGATCTCGGCGCCGAACTTGGCCGCCTGGCGCCGCGCCCGGTCGGTGAGCTGGGCGCCGGAGACCCCGTCGGGGAAGCCCAGGTAGTTCTCTATCCGGGAGCTCTGCCCGGCCTGCCCGCCGGTCGCCGACCGCTCCACCAGCACGGTCCGAAGCCCCTCGGACGCCCCGTAGACGGCCGCGCCGAGCCCGGCCGGTCCGCCGCCGATCACGATGAGGTCGTAGAAGTCGCCCGCGGGCGTCGTCGCCAGTCCGACCCGCGCCGCCAGTTCGGGCGCCTCCGGCTCGACCAGCGCGGTGCCGTCCGGGGTGATCACCAGCGGCAGCCGCTGCCCGTCCTGCCCGGCGGCGGCCAGCAGCCGCTGGCCCTCGGGCTCCTCCACCGAGTACCAGCGGTACGGCACCTGGTTGCGGGCCAGGAACTCGCGCACGTCCGAGGACCGCGCCGACCAGCGGTGCCCGACGACCTTGGTGCTGGGCACCGGCTTGTAGGCGCTGGTGCGCCAGGCCTGAAGCAGGTCGTCCAGGACCGGGTAGAGCTTCTCCTCCGGCGGGTCCCAGGGCTTGAGCAGATAGTGGTCCAGGTCCACCACGTTGATCGCGTCGATCGCCGCGTTCGTGTCCGCGTACGCGGTCAGCAGCACCCGCCGCGCCCCCGGATAGACGTCGAGCGCCTGCTCCAGGAACTCGATGCCGTTCATCTGCGGCATGCGGTAGTCGGCCAGGATCACCGCCACCAGGTCGCCGCGCAGCTTCAGCTCGCGCAGCGCGTCCAGCGCGGACCGACCGGACTCCGCGCGCACGATCCGGTACGACTCGCCGTAGCGCCGCCGCAGGTCGCGGGCGACGGCGCGGGAGACTCCCGGGTCGTCGTCCACGGTCAGGATGACGGTCCGCGCTGTGTCCGCGGCCTGTGCCATACGTCTCCCACCCCGAGCGTCGGTTCCACGGCCGGTGTCGTGGAGACCACCGCACCGGTTTCCAGCCATCGTATGTTCGATCGCCCCGGTCCGCCCTGGGATACGACAGGCGGCGCGATCAGCCGGACCGCCCCTGCTTTTGTGCGGTCGGCCGACGGCTCGTGGAAGAGATCACCGTGCCCGTGCGCGACGGTGCCCGACAGTGGGCAGCAGCACCACGACCGAGTGGCGAGGACGAGGAGGCTCACGCATGACACGCCCGATCACGGCAGGGGTGGACGGTACGGAGGAGAGCCTGGCCGCGCTGGACTGGGCCGGCCGGGAGGCCGTACGCCGGGGGCTGCCGCTGCGCGTGGTGAACGCCTGGCGCTACGCCGAGTCGCTCGCCACCGCCGACCGCGACACCCAGCACGGGTGGGTCTCGGAGGGCGTGACGGAGGCCGTGCACGCCGTCTCCGAGCGGCACCCGGAACTCCGGGTGAGCGTGGACGTCATCGAGAGCGAGCCCGCGCACGCGCTGGCCGGCGCCGCGGCGGAGGCCGAGATGCTGGTGCTCGGCTCACGCGGGCACGGGCCCGTGATCGGCTTCCTGCTGGGCTCGGTCGGCCGGCAGGTGATCGCCGGGGCGACCCGTCCGGTGGTCCTGGTGCGCGCCGGGGACCAGCCGACGGCCGAGGCCGCGGGGCGGGACGTCGTCGTCGGCCAGCACGGCGACCCCGAGGACAGCGCGGCCGCACTGCGGTTCGGGTTCGAGACGGCGGCCGCCCGCGGCGCGGCCGTACGGGCCGTACGGGCGTGGACCCTGCCCCCGGTCTTCGCCTACAGCCCCGGCTCGCTCAAGCTCCTCGACGACGTGGGCGGTCTGGAGCCCTACGAGAAGGAGGCGCTGGCCGAGGCGCTGCGGCCGTGGCGGCAGCGGTTCCCCGACGTCCCCGTGGCCGAGCACGTCGAGATGGGCAGCGCGGGCCAGGTGCTGCTGTCGGTGGCCGGCCGGGCCCAGCTGATGGTCGTCGGGCGCCGGTCGCACCGTACGGCCGTGGGCGCCCGGATCGGCTCGGTCGCGCACGGGATGCTGCACCACGCCGACTGCCCGGTGGCCGTCGTCCCGCACGGCTGAGCTACTCGGCCTCGGTCGGCTCCAGGGTGGCCCGCGCCCTGGGCAGGACGTTCGCGATGTAGTCCTTGACGGCCGTGTCGAGGCCCATGTCGTGCTGGGCGTGCTCGGACAGGTACCAGCGGTGTTCGAGGAGTTCGTGGTAGATCTCGGCCGGGTCCATGGAGCCGCGCAGCTGAGGGGGCACGGCCCGCACGGTGGGCCGGAACACGTCCCGCACCCAGCGGTGGGCCAGCACCTCCGGGCGGGCGGCGAGGGGGTCGCCGGGCGCGTAGTCGTCCTGGGTGGCCATCCAGCTCTCCAGGTCGTTCAGCAGCCGCCGCGCCTGGTTCTCCTCGGCGTCCAGGCCGGTCAGCCGCAGCAGCTGACGCTGGTGGTGGCCGGCGTCGACGACCTTCGGCACGAACGTGACCGTGTCGCCGTTGGAGGAGTGTTCGATCTGCATCTCGGCCACGTCGAAGCCGAGGTCGTTCAGACGGCGGATCCGGCGTTCGATGTAGTGGTACTTGCCCGCCGGGTACACCGAGGTGCGGGTCAGCTCCTGCCACAGGCCCTGGTACCGGGTGCAGATCTCGTGCCCGAACTCCACCGGGTCCACGGACGGGTGCAGCGCCCCGGACGCCTCCAGGTCGAGCAGCTCGCCGCTGATGTTCACCCGGGCCAGATCGAGGTCGTACTCCCGCTGCCCGGGGCTCAGCCGGGGGTGCAGATCGCCGGTCTCGGCGTCGACCAGATACGCGGCGTAGGCGCCCGCGTCCCGCCGGAAGAGGGTGTTGGACAGCGAGCAGTCGCCCCAGGCGAACCCGGCCAGATGCAGCCGGACGAGCAGCACGGCGAGGGCGTCCATCAGGCGGTGCATGGTCGCCGGGCGCATGGTCGTCTCGAACATCGAGCGGTACGGCATCGAGCCGCGCAGATGCCGGGTGATCAGGACCGGCTCCAGCGGGGCGCCGGAGCGGTCGGTGCGGCCGGTGACCACCGCGAGCGGGTCGACGGCCGGGATGCCGAGCCGGTCGAGGTCGCGCAGCAGCTCGTACTCGCGCAGCGCGGGCCGCTCGGCCAGCTCCTTGACGGCGATCACCTCGTCCCCGGCGTGCGCGTACCGCACCACGTGCCGGGAGATACCCCTCGGCAGTGGCACGAGGTACTCCTCGGGCCACTCCTCCAGGGGCACGTCCCAGGGCAGGGCGAGCAGGAGCGCGGGGTGCTCCGGGTTCGTGGCGTTGATCTGCAAGGCCATGGCACGAACCCTACGGCCCCGTCCGGGTGTTCCAGGAGACCTGGTGTGTTCCAGGAGACCCGGTGTGTTCTAGGCCCGGTCCCGGGCCAGCTCGGCCGCCGCGCGTACCGGGCCCCGGTGCACCGGCCCGTGTCCCGGCAGCAGGGTGTCGCCGTCGAGCGCGCCGATCAGCTCCAGGGAGGCCACCACCCCGGGACGCTCGTGGTGGAAGAAGTCGTGCAGGATCTGCGGGCCCTTGACCCGCGAGGTCGCGTGCCCGCTGACCAGCGCGTCCCCGGAGATGACGATCCCCGCCTCCGGCAGGTGGTAGACGCAGTGGCCGTCGGTGTGGCCCGGGGTGTGCACGGGCACGGGGCGGCCGGGCAGGTCGAGTGCGCCCTCGCCCGGGAACGGCTCGGGCGCGGTGACGGGGTTGTGGTCGGTGCCGCCCGCGCGGATCACATGCACCGCCCAGGGCAGGACACCCGGCCGCCAGGCGTTGCGTACCACGTCGCCGATGGTGGCCTGCTGGAGGAAGTCCCGTCGCGCGTGCGGCACTTCGGCCGGGTGCAGGTAGACGGGCGTGCCGTGGGCGGCGCGCAGGTACTCGGCCGAGCCCAGATGGTCGTTGTGCGCGTGGGTGATCAGCACGGCGGCGACCGCCTCCGGTGAACTGCCCACCTCCGCGAGGGACTCCAGGAGCCCCTGCCGGTCCCCGGGGTACCCGGTGTCCACCAGCGTGACGGCGTCGCCGTCCTTGAGGATGACCCAGTTGACGTTGTTGCCGTGCACCAGATAGGTGCCGTCGGCGACTTGGTGTACTTCTGCCCGCATGATCTCCCCGAGCCCTGTGCGGCCGATCGTCGGGGAAAGCCAACCAGATCGGGCGGTGTCCCGCACCAGGGGGGTGCGTCAGTGCACGCCGTGCGGCCGGAACTGGATGCTGATCCGCGGCCCTACCGCCCTGGCCGTCTTCGGTACGCAGTGTTCCCAGGTCCGCTGGCAGGAGCCGCCCATCACGATCAGGTCGCCGTGGCCGAGCGGCCGCCGCAGCGTCGTACCACCGCCGCCCGCCGGGCGCAGCAGCAGGTCCCGGGGTGCGCCGACGGAGAGGATCGCGACCATCGTGTCCTCGCGGGCGGCCCGCCCGCCCCGGTCCCCGTGCCAGGCCACGCTGTCCCGGCCGTCGCGGTAGTAGCACAGCCCGGCGGTGGTGAACGGCTCGCCCAGCTCCTCGGCGTAGTGCCGGGACAACGCGGCGCGCGCCTCGTCGAGCAGCGGGTGAGGGAGTGGGTCGCCCACCGAGTAGTGCGCCAGCAGGCGCGGTACGGCCACCATGCTGTCGTACATCTTCCAGCGCTCCGCCCGCCACGGCACCTCCGCCGCCAGCTTCTCGAACAGGGCGGCGGCCCCGCTCAGCCATCCCGGCAGCACGTCGATCCAGGCGCCGGCGCCCAGCTCGGTCCGGCGCAGCCCGTCGAGCGAGCCGAGCCGCAACTCGTCGGTCTGGTCGAAGAGGGAGCCCTGGAGATGCGTGGCCATGAGCCCAGAGTACTCCTTAATCGAAAACATGTTCCCATCCGATCATGTGTCGGACGTACGACCTTTCGATACATCGGTGTATCGGATACATTCACGTATCGAACAGAGGGGCGGCAGCCGATGGAAGACACCCCCAAGCGCGTCACCCGGCGCCGGGTACAGACCCGCGCCCGGCTGCTCGACGCCGCGTTCCAGGTCTTCGCGGCCAAGGGCTTCGGGCGCGCGTCCATCGAGGAGATCTGTGAAGCGGCCGGCTTCAGCCGCGGCGCCTTCTACTCGAACTTCACCACGCCGGACGAGCTGTTCTTCGCCCTCTACCAGGAGCGCGCCGACCTCATCGCCGCCCAGGTGGCCGAGGCGCTCGCCCAGGACGGGCCCGGACTCGACGTGCCGGCCGCCGTGGACCGGGTCACCGAGGTGTTGCTGCTCGACGTGGACTGGCTGCTGGTCAAGACCGACTTCCTGGTGCACGCCGCCCGTGACCCCGGGGTCGCCCGGGCCCTCCTCGACCACCGCGCCCGGCTCCGGGAGGCGATCGCCGACCGGCTGTTCCGGACCCGCGGCCACACCGAACTGCCCGCCGTACTCGAAGACGTGGACGGCGCCGCGCACGCCGTGGTCGCCGCGTACGACGGCGTCACCACCCAGCTGCTGCTGGACAAGGACGTCGAAGCGGCACGGGCCTGGCTGAAACAGCTGCTCACCGCAGTTCTCACCGACGGCAGCAGCTGCCCGTCGAGCATCTGAGGAAGGACACACTCGCCATGGACGCGGACGTCATCGTCGTCGGAGCGGGCCTCGCCGGCCTGGTCGCGGCGCACGAGCTCACCAGCCGGGGCCGCCGGGTCGCCCTGGTCGACCAGGAGAACGCCGCCAACCTCGGCGGCCAGGCGTTCTGGTCCTTCGGCGGACTCTTCCTCGTCGGCTCCCCGGAGCAACGCCGCCTCGGCATCAAGGACTCCTTCGACCTCGCCTGGAGCGACTGGCAGGGCAGCGCGGGGTTCGACCGGCTCGACGACGAGGACTCCTGGGCGGTGCGCTGGGCCCGCGCCTACGTCGAGTTCGCGGCCGGCGAGAAGCGGTCCTGGCTGCGCGGACACGGCATCGAGCTGCTGCCGACGGTCGGCTGGGCCGAGCGCGGCGACCTCAGGGCGGACGGACACGGCAACTCCGTACCCCGCTTCCACATCGCCTGGGGCACCGGCACCGGCGTGGTCGAACCGTTCGTCCGGTACGCCCGGCAAGCCGCCCGGGACGGACTGCTGACCTTCCACCACCGCCACCGGGTCGACGAGCTGGCCATCGAGAACGGCACGGCACGCGCAGTCCGCGGCACCGTGCTCGCCGAAGACCGCTCGCCGCGCGGTGTCGCCTCCAACCGGGACCGGACCGGTGACTTCGAACTCACGGCCCAGGCCGTCGTCGTCACCACCGGCGGCATCGGCGCCGACCACGACATCGTGCGCCGCCACTGGCCCGCCCGGCTCGGCACCCCGCCGGCCGGTATGGTCACCGGCGTCCCGGCGTATGTCGACGGCCGCATGCTCGACATCAGCGCCCAGGCCGGTGTCCGGCTGGTCAACCGGGACCGCATGTGGCACTACACCGAGGGCCTGCAGAACTGGGACCCGATCTGGCCCGGCCACGGCATACGCATCCTGCCCGGACCCTCCTCCGTCTGGCTGGACGCCCTCGGCCGCCGCCTGCCCGACCCCTGCCTGCCCGGCTACGACACCCTCAACACCCTCAAGTACCTGCGCACCACCGAGGACATCGCCGGATACGACCACTCCTGGTTCATCCTCACCCAGAAGATCATCGAGAAGGAGTTCGCGCTCTCCGGCTCCGAGCAGAACCCCGACATCACCGCCAAGGACCGGGGAGCCGTGCTGCGCGACCGGCTGCTCGGCAAGGGCGCCCCCGCACCGGTGCAGGCCTTCCTCGACAAGGGCGCGGACTTCGTCACCGCCGGCAACCTGGAGCAGCTGGTCGGGAAGATGAACGCCCTCACCGACAAGCCGCTGCTGGACGCGGCCGAGGTGCGCCGCCAGATCGAGGCCCGCGACCTGCAGATCGCCAACCCCTACAGCAAGGACGCACAGGTCCAGGGCATCCACAACGCCCGCCGCTACATCGGCGACCGGCTCGGCCGGGTGGCCACGCCGCACCGCATCCTCGACCCGGCCGCGGGCCCCCTCATCGGCGTCCGGCTGCGCGTACTGACCCGCAAGACCCTCGGCGGCATCCAGACCGACCTGGACTCCCGCACCCTCGGCGCCGACGGCACGCCGATCGAGGGGCTGTACGCGGCGGGCGAGGTGGCCGGCTTCGGCGGCGGCGGGGTGCACGGCTACAACGCGCTGGAGGGCACGTTCCTCGGCGGCTGCCTGTTCTCGGGGCGGGCCGCGGGCCGGCACGCGGCCCGGCACACCGGCTGAGGCTCAGCCCTTCAGCAGCTCCAGCAGCACCTGCGCGTGGCTCTGCTCCGGCCTCTTGGACGCGGTCAGCAGCGTCACGCGCTTCCTGCGGGCCGCCTTGCGCAGGCCGTCCAGGAGCTCCGCGGCCTCGGGGGCGTCGAGCTCCGCCTCGTAACGGTGGCGGAACTCCTCGTACGAGCCGCCGCCGTGGTACCACGTGCGCAGCTCGGTGGAGGGCGTGAGCCCCTTGGGCCACTCGTCGACATGCGCCTCGTCCTTGGCGAGGCCGCGCGGCCACAACCGGTCGACCAGCACACGCAGCCCGTCGTCGGACTCGGGCGCATCGTAGATACGGCGCATACGCACGCTCACGGTCGTCACTCCCTCCCGGCACGGCGGACGGTGACGCGAGCGTAACCCGGTGGCCCCCGGTCCGCCGGGCGGCGACGCGACGAGACTTGACCGCAAGAAGAGCGAGTCCCGGGCACCGGCGCCCTAGTCTGTCGGCCAGCCGATCACCCGCCACCTCCCGAGGAGCGCCCGTGACGCCACCCTGCAGACAGCCCGCCCGGCGCCGTACCGCCGTCCTGCGCCGCGAGGCGGTGCTCGCCACCGTGCCCGTCGCCGTGGCGGCACTCGTCGGCGCCACCGCACCCGCGGCGGGGACGGCCGGCGCGGCCGGGGCGGGCGACCCCTACTTCCCGCTCAGCGGCAACGGCGGCTACCACGTCCGGCACTACGACCTGACGCTCCGCTACACGAGTGACGCTCCGTACCTCGACGGCAAGGCCGTGCTCGCCGCCCGCGCCACCCAGCACCTCAGCCGCTTCGACCTCGACCTCACCGGCCTGAAGGTCACCGGCGTCACCGTCGACGGCCTGCCCGCGGCCTACCGGCGCGACGGCCAGGAACTCGTCGTCACCCCGCGCCGCACCCTGCGCGCGGGCCGGGACTTCCGGGTCACCGTCGCCTACCACGGCACCCCGAAGCCGGTCACCGACCCCGACGACTCCGCAGACGGCTGGATCCCCACCGACGACGGCGCCTTCGTCGCGGGCGAGCCGCAGGGCGCGATGACCTGGTTCCCCGCGAACAGCCACCCCAGGGACAAGTCGTCGTACGACATCACGATCACCGTCCCGCAGGGGCGCACGGCCGTCGCCAACGGCGCCCTGCTCGCCCAGCACACCGCGCACGGACGGACGACCTTCCACTGGCGCGAAACCCAGCCCATGGCCGCCTACCTGGCCACCGCCACCGTCGGAACGTTCAAGGTCGAGCAGTACACCACCCACGACGGCATCCGCGTGTACAACGCCGTCGACCCGCGCGAGGCGAGCGAGGCCGCGCCGGTGCTGAAGAAGCTGCCGTCCGTCCTGGACTGGGAGAGCAAGCTGTTCGGGCCGTACCCGTTCCGCTCCGCCGGATCGATCGTCGACCACGCCCCGGACATCGGCTACGCCCTGGAGACCCAGACCAGGCCGCTCTACGACTCCGCGCCCGACATCGACACCCTCGTCCACGAGAACGCCCACCAGTGGTTCGGCG
The DNA here is from genome assembly GCF_040634095.1 of Streptomyces sp. NPDC007205. Lineage (NCBI taxonomy): Bacteria > Bacillati > Actinomycetota > Actinomycetes > Kitasatosporales > Streptomycetaceae > Streptomyces > Streptomyces sp. NPDC007205. The sequence continues at coordinate 20,573 of NZ_JBEYEW010000038.1, read as the reverse complement.
ACTCCGTCTCGCTGACCGCCTGGAAGGACATCTGGCTCAACGAGGGCTTCGCCACCTATGCCGAGTGGCTGTACGAGGAGCAGCACGGCGGCGACAGCGCCCAGGAGACCTTCGACGCCCTCTACGCCCACCCCGCGAGCGACCACCTGTGGGCCTTCCCGCCCGGCGACCCGGGCAGCGGCGAGAACATCTTCGACACGCCCGTCTACGCCCGCGGCGCGATGACGCTGCACGAACTGCGCAAGGCCGTCGGCGACCGGCACTTCTTCCGGATCCTGCGCGCCTGGGCGACGGAACACCGGGGCGGCCACGGTACGACGGCCCAGTTCGTGCGGCTGGCGGAGCGGATCTCGGGGAAGTCGCTGGACACGCTCTTCCATACCTGGCTGTACACCAGAGGCAAGCCGGACAACGCCTGAACCCTGACCGTTTCCAAACAAGTGTCGGCCAGGGTCGACACCATGATCCAACGCAGAACCGCCGTCGCGCTCCTCGCCTCCCCGCTGCTGCTCACCGGCTGCGGCGGCGGAGCCGAGGCCACCGAGCGCCGGACACCCCCCACCCCTGACGCCCGGACCACCACCCCCGATGTCCAGGCGGAGCAGGCGCCGCCGGGCATACCCGGCCTCGGCCCCACACGGTCGGCGGCGATACCCGGGCGGTGCGGGCAGGCCGTCGTCGTCACCGGGCGCGGGAAGAACTCCCCGCTCTGCACGGTCGTCCTGTACGAACGCACCGCCACGGGCTGGCAGGCGGGCACCGCATGGCCCGCGCACAACGCGCTGCACGGCTGGAGCGCCCATCACCTGCTGGACGACCTGCGCTCCCCGCTCGGCGTCTACACCCTCTCCGACGCCGGCGGCCTGCTCCCGGACCCCGGCAGCAAGCTGCCGTACCACCAGTCCAGCGGATTCCGCTCGCCGGGCACCGGCTTCGAGGGCGAACCGCTCGACGGCTGCTTCGACTACGTCCTCGCCGTCGACTACAACCGCAGGCCCGGCACCTCGCCCCTGGACTGGACCCGGCCCCTCGGCCCGGAGCGCGGCGGCGGAGTCTGGCTGCACGTCGACCACGGCGGACCCACGCACGGCTGCGTCAGCGTCGCCAAGGCCCCCATGAAGGAACTGCTGCGCACCCTCGACCCGGACCGGCATCCGGTCGTCGTCATGGGGTACGCCGACTGGCTGGCCGGCTGAGCCGCCTAGGATCCGAACTCGTGTGCGCACATGTACTGGTCGCCGAGGACGACGACAAGCAGGCCGAACTGATCCGCCGCTCCCTGCTGGCCGAGGGACACACCGCCACGGTGGTGCACGACGGCGCCGCCGCACTCGATGCCGCCCGCCGGCTCCGGCCCGACCTCGTCGTCCTGGACCTGATGCTGCCGGTCGTCGACGGCTTCGGCGTGTGCCGGGCGCTGCGCGGCGGCGACGCCCCGGACATCCCGGTGGTGATGCTCACCGCCCGCTCCGCGGAGGACGACCTGCTGCTCGGCCTCGAACTGGGCGCCGACGACTACATGACGAAGCCGTACAGCCCGCGCGAACTGATGGCCCGCATCCGCACGGTCCTCAGACGCAGCGGGCGCGGCGTCGGCACCCGCGACGACGACCCCGTCGTACGGGCCGCCGGGGTCAGCGTCGACCCCGTGCGGCACGAGGTGCGCTGCGACGGCGTACCGGTGGAGTGCACGCCCGCCGAGTTCCAGATCCTGCTGGCCATGGCCGGGGAACCGGAACGGGTGTTCACCCGGCGGCAGTTGCTGCAGTACACCCGCGGCTTCGACCGGGCCTCCACCGAGCGGGCCGTCGACGTGCACATCATGAACCTGCGCCGCAAGATCGAGACCGACCCGCGCCGCCCGGCACGGCTGCTGACCGTGTTCGGGGTCGGCTACAAGCTGAGCGGTGCGCGGCCGTGACGCGCCGGCCACCGGCGATCCGCACGAAACGCCGGATGCCGCTGCGCAAACGGCTGCTCGTCCGGCTGCTGTCCGTCTCGGCCCTGATCGCCTTCTGCTCGGTGGCCGCCACCGCCTGGCTCGCGGTGACCACCACGACCAGCGCCCTGAAGGAGGAGCAGGGCCAGGACCTCGCGGCCGACAACAGCATCCTGGCCCGGCTCAGCGGGTACGCCGCCACCCACACCGGCTGGACGGACGTACAGCGCACCGTGCGGGACCTGGCCGCCGAGACCGGGCGCCGGATCGCGCTCACCACCGTCGACCGCACCCTCGTCGCCGACTCCGCGCCCCGCGGCACCCCGCTGCCGCCCCGGGCCGCCGCCACCGTCGACCCGCTGCGCACTGACACCTACAGCGAGACCGGCGCCCAGCTCAGCGGCATCGACCCGCGCGCGGTCGGTCCCTACCGGCTCCCGGCGAAGGAACGCGCGCGCCTGGACACGCTGGCCGCCCGGCGCAGGCAGTGCTACGAGCGCTACGGCCTCCAGGCCACCGTCGTACGGACGGCGAGCGGGCGGCCGGTGCTCAGCACCCCGGACGGCACCGATCCCACCGGCTACGGCGCGACGGTGTGCGAGGACGGGCGGCTGAACACCCCCACACCGACGGAGCAGAAGGCCCTGGACGAGCTGTCGGACCTCGCGCGGCCCTGCCTGAACCGGGCCGGCCCGGACCCCGGCGGTCGGCCGTTCCCCCTCTTCGACCCCGGCGGCAAGGACCCCTTCGGCGGCTATCTCGTCGCCGAGTACGCCCAGTCGGGCAAGGAGGCCACGGCGCGGGCCGCCCAGCGCTGCATCCTGACCGCCCGCAGGACCCAACTGGAGCCGTACGTCGCCCCGGTGGCCGAGCTGTTCCTCGGCATCGGCGACCAGAACCCCTCGCGCTTCGACATGTCCGCGGCGAACAAGGCCAAGGTGATCGGCGCGGCCGGCCTGGTCCTCGCCGTCACCGTCGCCGTCACCGCCGTCGTCGCGATCCGGCTGGTACGGCCGTTGCGCGCGCTGACCGAGGCCGCGCAGCAGCCGCCCGAACTGCATGTACGGGTGCCGGTGACCACCCGGGACGAGACCGGCATCCTCGCCGAGGCCTTCAACGACCTGACCGAGCGCCGCGAACGCCTGGAGGCCCAGCGCAAGGCGATGGTCAGCGACATCGCGCACGAACTGCGCAGCCCGCTCACCAACATCCGCGGCTGGCTGGAGGTCGTCCGCGACGGGGTCGTCGAGCCCGACCCGCCCCTGCTGGACTCGCTGCACGAGGAGGCGCTCGTCCTGCAGCGGATCATCGACGACCTGCAGGACCTCGCCGCCGCCGACGCCGGCACCCTGCGGCTGCACCGCGAACCGCTGCGCGCCGGGGAGCTGCTGGACCAGGTCGCCGCCGCCCACCAGGTCGCGGCCGGAGCCGCCGGGGTCGCCCTGCGCACCGAGGCCGATGCCGCCGCCTGGCTGGACGCCGACCCGGTGCGGATGCGGCAGGCCCTCGGCAACCTGGTCTCCAACGCGCTGCGGCACACCCCGGCCGACGGCACGGTCACGCTCGCCGCCCGCCGGGACGGCCCCGATGTGGTCCTCACCGTCACCGACACCGGCACGGGCATCGCGCCCGAGGACCTGCCGCACGTCTTCGACCGGTTCTGGCGCGCCGAGAAGTCCCGCAGCCGTCGCACCGGCGGCAGCGGCCTCGGTCTGCCGATCGTGCGGCACCTGGTCGCGGCCCACGGCGGTACGGCCGAGGCCGCGTGCGAGCCCGCCGAGGGCGCGGTCCTCACGCTGCGGCTGCCCGCGGCCGGCCCGCCCGCCGACGACACCTGATCGCGCCTCCGATTCCCCCCGCCCGCCAGGGGTACTCCGGTCCCGCGGTGCAGTCCAGGGAGGTGGTGCCATGAGCGCAGCGGATGACCTGCCGGTCCTGTCCACGCTCACCGAGGTCGCCCGCCTGGTGGACGGGCACCACGGCCTGTACGTGCGCTGGTCCCGGGGACCCGGCCGTGACCTCGCCGAAGCCTCCAGCACCGACGACCTCACGGGCGTGCCCATGCCCGGACTGTCCGCCAATCCGCTCGACGTCGAGGACTGGTGGGAGGGCCGCTCGTTGGAGCTGTGGGTGGCGCGCCGGCTGTACGACTACGCGCACCTGCCGCACGACAAGGGCCCCGGCGTACGTCCCTGGGTCCTGCGGGGCAGGGAGACGGGCCGTGGTCCCGACAACGAACCGCTCGTGACCGACGCCGAGCCGTTGTGCTGGATCGCGGACGAGGTGATCGACGCGGCGAGGACCGAGGTGACGCGGCAGGAGCGGGAGTGGGGGACCCTGCGCCGCGGTGGCCGCTGAGCGCAGGATCCCCGGGGTGTCCGGTCAGCCGGAGCGCGGACGGGAGCGGGCGCGGCGGCGCAGCGCCCGGCGCTCCAGCTCGGTCGTCCCGCCCCAGATGCCGATGCCCTGGCCCGTCTCCAGCGCCCAGTCCAGACACTGCTCCCGGACGGGGCAGTGCGCGCAGACCGCCTTGGCGTGCTGCGCCTGCACCTGCGCCGGTCCGGTGGTGCCGATGGGGAAGAACAGGTCGGGGTCTTCGTGACGGCACGCGGCATGGTCGCGCCAGTTGTCCATGGAAGTCTCCTGGATCGGATCGAAGTCGTCCGTGCCTGTCGAATGCGTACGTCGGACTCGGGTGACCGGACGGGACGGCGTGAAACGGCGCATCCGGCAGGGGATTGTGTGACGGCCGCGATCCGGTCACGGGCGCGGCGTACGGCCGGGGACGAGTAGGCGCCCGCCGTCACCGATAGTTAGGCTCTCGAAGCGAAAAGATGTAACGAGCAACCTCTGTCGGCACCAGCACACCCCAACAGGACACACGTGGACACGAGCGAGAGCAGTACCACCCGACCCCCCTCCCCGACGGACGCGGAGGGCGCTGAGGACGCGGCGGCCCCGCCCCGGCGCGGCTGGCGCCGCTGGGCGATGGACACCCGTCCCCTGCGCATCCCCGCCTACCGGCGCCTGTGGACGTCGACCATCGTCACCGCCGTCGGCAGCCAGCTCACCGCCGTCGCCGTGCCCAAGCAGATCTACGACATCACACACTCCTCGGCGTGGGTCGGCTACGCGAGCCTGGCCGGCCTCGTGCCCATGGTGGCGTTCGCGCTGTGGGGCGGGGCGGTCGCCGACACCGTGGACCGCCGCAAGCTGCTGCTGGTCACCAACTGCGGCATCGCGGTGACCTCGCTGCTGTTCTGGGCGCAGGCCGTCGCGGGGCTGGAGTCCGCCGCCGTGCTCATGGTGCTGCTCGCGTTCCAGCAGGCCTTCTTCGGCCTCAACGCCCCGGCCCGCAACGCCTCCATAGCCCGGCTGGTCCCTGCCGGGGAACTGCCGGCGGCCAACGCGCTCGGCTCCACGGTGATGCAGACCGGCCTGGTGGCGGGTCCGCTGCTCGCCGGAGTGCTCATCCCGGTCATCGGGCTGCCCGAGCTGTACCTGATCGACGCGCTGGCGCTGTGCGTGACCGTGTGGGCCGTCTTCCGGCTGCCCGCGCTGCCGCCGCTCGGCGAGGCCGCCGCCCGCCGGGCGGGGGTGCGCGAGATAGCCGCCGGGTTCCAGTACATGTCCCGGCACAAGGTGTTGCTGCTGTCCTTCCTCGCCGACATCGTCGCCATGGTGTTCGGCATGCCCCGCGCCCTTTTCCCGCAGCTGGCCGCGCAGACGTACCACTCCTGGGGCGAAGGGCTCGCGCTCGGCGTGCTGTTCGCCGGCATCCCGGTCGGCGCGGTGCTCGGCGGACTGTTCTCCGGGGCGTTCTCGCGGGCCCGCCGGCACGGCTGGATGGTCATCGGGGCGGTGGTCGGCTGGGGCGTGGCCGTGGCCGGGTTCGGGCTGAGCGGCAACCTGTGGGTGGCCCTGGCCTTCCTCGCCGCGGCCGGGGTCGCCGACATGGTCTCGATGGTGTTCCGCGGCGCGATCCTGCTGTCGGCGGCGACCGACGAGATGCGCGGCCGGATGCAGGGCGTGTTCACGGTGGTCGTCGCGGGCGGACCGCGCCTGGCCGACGTGCTGCACGGCACGGCCGGCTCGGCGTTCGGCCCGCGTGCCGCCGTGGCGGGCGGCGGTGCCCTGGTCGTCGTGGGGATGCTGGCCCTGACCGCGGCCGTACCGGCGCTGCGCCGGTACCGGATCTGAGCTACAGCGGTCCGGTGCGGCGCTTGATGGCGTACTGGTCCATCAGCTTGCCCCGGGTGGTCTCCAGGCGGTGGGCGAGGATCTCGGCCACCGTCCGCACCAGGGACAGCCCGAGCAGCGGATCCTCCACGGACAGTGCGAGCACCGAGGGCCCGTCGAACTCGTAGGCACGTACGTTGCTGAAGGCCACCGCGCCGAAGTCCCACCGGTACGGCGGGAACAGCCAGGACCAGCCGAGCAGGTCGCCCGCGCCGAGCGACGCCACCGTGACCCGCTGGCGGGCGGTGACCTGCGTGTCCAGATGGACCGCGCCCGAACGGATCACCCAGAACCGGTCGGCGGTGCCGCCCGCCTCGAAGATGCGGGTGTCCTCCGGGAACGAGATCTCCTTGGCCACTTCCATCAGGCGCTCGCGCTGCGCCTGGGGCAGGGCGGTCAGCAGTTTTATCGCTTTGGTCATGGCGCGGTACTCCTCGCCGGAGGCGGTTCGGATGCTTTCCTCTCAGCCCATTTCAGCCGCTGCCACCGCTGCGGGCACCTCGAAGGACACGGATTTCCTGGTCGCCTTGGGGTCCGCCGCCGGTTTCCGGGCAAGAAAAAGCCCTGGCTGGACGGGGGAGACCAGCCAGGGCCGTATGCGGTGACGCGGGGAGGGGGGAAGGACGGTTCCGGTCCCCTCCGGCATCACGTATGCATGAAAGATAAACCATCTTGCGGGCGTTCCCGAAACCGGAAGCGGGTTACGTGACCCGTTTCACGCCCTCTGTCACAGCCGGCGGCCGGCCCGGACTGACGATCTCTTCCATGACCCGCAGCACCGCCTCGAACGCCCGCGCCCGGGCCGCCGCCTCACGCGCGCCGTCCGGGTCCGTCGCCGTCAGGGTCTGCGCGCGCTCCCGCCAGGCCCGCTCCTCCTCGGCCGCCCGTTCCCGGCCGCGCCGGATGCGCCGCAACAACTCGTCCGCGTCCACGACATCGGTCATACCGCTCGGGTACCCACCCGGTCCGTGGTGATGGCATCGGCACCGACCGTGTTTGACAGCGCCGCCAGGGGTCAGTCGAAAAGGGAGAGATTCATGCAATCCGGGCGCCGTTCAGGGAGGCAGGGATGCTCGACAAGCACCGGACCAGCTCCTCCGTGACACTGCGGGAACCGTACCGCCGACTGCCGTGCCGGCCCGTCGACGCCCGCAGAGCGGTGCAGCGAGTGGTGGCCGAACGCTGCCGGGCCCGCGCCCTGTCCTGCGGCGCCGAGGCGATGGAGGACGCCCTGCTGGTCACCTCGGAACTCACCACCAACGCCATCCTGCACGGCGGTGGCATCACCGGCTTCGACGTGGACGTCGACTCCGCCGGCGTACGGGTCTCGGTGAGCGACCGCAGCGACGAGCTGCCGGTGGCCACGCCCGTCGACGAGCGCGGCCACGCCCGGCCCGGCGGTCGTGGCTGGCCCATCGTGTGCCGGCTGGCCCGGGACGTGCGGGTGGCGGAGCTGCCCTGCGGCGGCAAGCGCATCACGGCCGTCGTGCCGCTGCACTGAAATCCGTGCGGGAAGTTCCGCCCCGGTGGTGTTTGCTCCCCGGAGCCGGGGGCAGGTGGAATCTCGTGCTTCGGACCGGAGGCGCGCGCCCAGCGGGAACCGTACGACCGCCTGGGTCCCCTCCTGGCGGACCGGGCGGCCGACCCGCGGCGAACCCTGACACCACCGTTCGGGCCAGGCCGTGAACCCTCGTTCCGGCCGTGCGCCCTGAAACCACGTTCAGGAGCGATTCCGCATGCTGACCGACATGTCGACAAGCCGTCCCGGCACGCCCACCACGACCGCGCCCGCCGCGGCACCCGCCCGGCGGCCCCACGACGACGCCCCCGCCACCGCGGAGCTGTTCGCCCGGCTGGCGGAACTCGACGACGGCCCCGAGCGGGACGCCGTACGCGACGAACTCGTCACCGCCTGGCTGCCCATGGCCCACCGGATCGCCGGGCGCTTCCGCGACCGGGGCGAGTCCGTCGAGGACCTGCGGCAGGTGGCCGCGCTCGGGCTGGTGAAGGCCATCGACCGGTTCGACCCGTCCCGGGGGGCCTTCGAGAGCTACGCGGTGCCGACCATCACCGGCGAGGTGAAGCGGCACTTCCGGGACCGGATGTGGGCCCTCAGGGTGCCCCGCCGGGTGCAGGAACTGCGCAACCGGGTGCGGGTGGCCCGCCGGGAACTCACCCAGAACCCCGGCAGCCCCGAACCCACCGTCGCCGATATCGCCGCGCACACCGGCCTCAGCGAGGAGGACGTCACCGCGGGCATGGAGGCGCTGGAAAGCTTCAGCACCCTGTCCCTGGACGCCGAACTGTCCACCGGTGAGGACGGCTACAGCCTCGCCGATACCCTCGGGGCGGCGGACGCCGCGTACGACGTCGTGGTCGACCGCGAGGCAGCAAGGGAGGGGCTGCGCCGGCTGCCCGAGCGGGAGCGGGCCATCCTCTACATGCGCTTCTTCGAGGACATGACGCAGAGCCGCATCGCCGACCGGCTGGGCATCTCCCAGATGCACGTCTCCCGGCTGATCAGCCGCAGCTGCGCCCGCGTCCGCGACGAGGCCCTGGGGCGGCGCGCCGGCGGGAGCGACCGGATATGAACGCGCGGACGACGGAACGTCAGGCCGACGGCCGAGCCGCGTCCGTGGCGAGGCCCAGCGGCCGGGCCAGGCCCGAGACCGCCTCGTCCAACCGCTGCAGATGGCGCAACACCCGGTCGGTCACCCGGCCGTAGCGGGGGGTCCGCAGGGTTCCCGGCGCCAGCATCGAGGCGATGCTGGCGCCGGTCTTCATCTCCGCCGTGGCCCGTGGGTCGGCCACATGCGCGGCGATCGCCTCGATGTTGTGCACGATCCGCCCGCACGCCCCGCGCAGCCGGGGATCCGCCGCGATCGACGGATGCGTCGGCAGCAGCTCGGCCGTGGCCGCGAGCGACCGCCCGTGGTAGGCACACGTCTCCAGCAGCGCCACCACATACCGGGCGGTGTCACGGCGTGAGCGCAGCGGCGTGATGGGATGGGTCAGCGGCTGGGTGGCGGCGCGCAGATCGGCCAGCGCCTGGTCCAGGTCGCGCGCCTGCTCCACCAGATCGGCGCCCGCCTCGCCGCTCAGCTGGTCCACGGCGGCCCGCGTGACCTCCGCGAGCCGGTTCAGGACCGCGACGAGGAGGTCGTTGGTACGGCGGTCGGTGTGGATCGGCAGCACCACCGCCGCCGCGATCACCCCGCAGGCCGCACCGAGCGCCGTCTCCTCCACCCGCAGCACCAGCACCGCCATGCTGTAGGTGTTCAGCAGCGTGTACAGCAGCCCCAGCATCGCCGTCACGAAGAACGACATCAGCGTGTACGACAGCGGCGCCGTGTAGAACATCGCGAAGATGAGGACCAGCACCAGCGCGAACGCCGTCCACGTGTGGTGACCGACCAGCCCGGCCAGGCCGATACCGGCCACCACGCCGAGCACCGTGCCCAGCAGCCGCCGGTAGCCCTTCACCAGGATCTCACCGGTCGAGGCGGTGTTGATGAACACGATCCAGCAGGTCAGCACCGCCCAGTACCAGCGCTGACTGGACAGCAGCTCGCCACCGGAGATGGCCAGCGCGGAGCCGACGGCCACCTGGACCGCGGCCCGCGTCGTGGGCCGCCCGAGCCCGGTCGGCTCCGGCTCCTCCGCCTCCCGCTCCTCGCCCGCCTCGATCGCGGCGTCCTCCGCGTCCAGTTCCTCGCGCGAGCGGGTCGTCGCCGGGCTGTCGTCGGCGTCGTCCTGCGGTCCGTCCAGCGCCAGCCGCAGACCCAGCGCGGCCCGGGCGGCCTCGCCGAGCCCGCGGAAGACGTCCTGCACGGCCGGGGCGGCCGTGGGCAGGTTCTCCTCGTCGCGGTAGCCGAGCAGCCGGTTGCGCACCTGCGCGAGCGCGGTGCCCCGCGCCTCGCCGACCGGCCGCAGCATGAGCAGCCGTAGCGCCTGCAGGTCCCGGCGCAGCGCCGCCGTCGCCTCGTCTTGTACCGGCAGCTCACCGCCGGAGGGCAGTGGGGCGCCCGGCAGATGCAGCGTGAGGGTGTCGGTCCGCTCGGCGCTGCGCGCCGTGAGCAGCAGCAGACCCAGCCGCTCGGCGGCGATCTCGGCGTCGGCGACCCGGCGCTGCAGCAGCCGGGCCACCGCCGCGTCGGAGGTGCCGTCCTCCAGCCGCCCCTGGATCATCAGCGCGGTCTCGTGCAGCCGCGCGGTGGCGGCGCGCAGGTCGTCCAGGACCTTTTCCACGTCGCCGGGGCCGGCGTCCAGCAACGCGGCCTGCACGGAGATCAGCTGCGCGAGCCGGGCGCGGAACGCCCGCCGCAGCCGGTCCAGGGTGCCCGCCGGAGTCTGCGGCAGCAGCACGAAACGCGCGGCGGCGCTGCACGCGAACGCCACGCAGATCACCCCGTACAGCGCGGGCAGCGCCGAGGCGGTCGCGTGCACGAACAGGGAGAGGAAGTAGACCTGAAAGCCGATCAGGCCCAGCGCGGTACCGCGGTCGCCGAACCGGCGGCCGTAGACCGCGCAGAAGATCAGGACGACGAAGAACAGGTCCCCGGCGACGACCAGTTGGTGCAGCAGCGCACCCAGTGACACCGAGGCCAGCGCCACCGGCAGCCCCAGCGCGAGCGTGACCGCCTGCTGGCCGCGCTGCTTCTCCCGGATGGCGAAGGTCGACACCATCGCCGCCATGGCACCGGCGACCAGCTGGGGCACCGGCACTCGCAGGGCGGCCAGGACGGCGAGGGTGAGCGCGATCGCGGTGACCGTGCGCAGCCCGGCGGTGAGTCTGAGCAGCCCGGGATCGGACGCCGCGAGCCGGTCCCACATCCGTACCCGCCCCGACCGTCCCGCTGTGCCCACGCCGCCGCGCTCTCTCCCGTGCCCGAAATGGATCTACGGTCCAGCATCGCATGCGGGCCCGGGCCGCTCGCGCACCGGTGGCCGGGGGCCCGGTCACCGGTGCGCGGGGCACCTCAGGGGGTCACGGTCCCTCCAGGGCCTTGCCCTCCACTTGCGCCCGGACCTGTTCCGGTGTCAGATACGCGTCGGTGAACTCGAAGTCCTTCAGGCGGGCGGGCTTGCGGGCCTGGAAGCCGGTGCGGACGAAATCGTTGCCCGCGACCGCGTTCAGCAGCCAGTTGGTCATCACCCGGGTCTTGGCGACGTTGGTGCGCAGCGCCGACCAGTGGTAGCCGCGGGCCACCGCCTGCGCCGGCACCCCGCGCAGTTCGACACCGAGCGGCTTGGACACCGCGTCCTTGCCGCCGAGGTCGACGACGAGGCCCAGGTCGCGGTGGACGTACGGCTGCATCGGCTGACCGCGCAGGGTCGCGATGACATTGTCGGCGACCTTCCTGCCCTGGCGCATGGCGTGCTGCGCGGTGGGCGGGCAGACCGCGCCGTCGTCCTTGGCCAGGTCCGGCACGGCGGCGGAGTCGCCGAGCGCGAACACCCCGTCGTGGCCCGGCAGACACATCTCCGGCGTGACCGCCAGCCGGCCGCGGACCGTCTCCGCGCCGAGCGTGGCCATCAGCGGGCTGGCGACCACCCCGGCCGTCCAGATCAGCGTGTGCGTCGGCACCACCCGGCCGTCGGTGAAGGTGACCTCCTCCGCCGAGGCCTTGTCGATCGACACGCCCAGCGACACCTCGATGCCGCGCCGCCCCAGGATCTCCTGGGCGCTGCGGCCGAGCTTGTCGCCCAGCTCCGGCATCAGCTTGGGCGCGATGTCGATCAGATGCCACTTGATGAGGCCGGGGTCCAGCCGGGGGTAGCGTGTGACGGCGGCGTGGGTCAGCCGTTGCAGACAGGCGGCGGTCTCGGTGCCCGCGTATCCGCCGCCGACCACGACGAACTGCAGCCGTGCGGCCCGCTCGGCCGGATCGTCGCTGGCGTCCGCGAGGTCGAGCTGTGTGATGACGTGGTCGCGGATGTAGGCGGCCTCGGCGAGGGTCTTCATCCCGAAGGCGTGCTCGGTCAGCCCCGGGATGTCGAAGGTGCGGGTCACGCTGCCGGGCGCCAGCACGATGTAGTCGTACGGCTCGTTGACGATCTTGTCGGTGATGGTGCGGACGACACACACCTTCGCCTTCAGGTCCACCCCGATCGCGCCGCCCGGCAGGATCCGGGTGCGGTACTTCTTGCTGCGGCGCAGGCTGAGGGCGATCGACTGCGGTGTGAGCACCCCGGAGGCCACCTGGGGCAGCAGCGGCAGATACAGCTGATAGGAGAACGGCGTCACCAGGGTGACGTCGGCCTCGGCTGGAGCGAGCTTCCGTTCCAGGCGGCGGACGCACTCGACGCCGGCGAAGCCTGCGCCAACCACCAGGATCCTGGGTCGTGTCACGGTGTTCATCCCTTTCTGCGGCTCCAGGCGGTCCGACCGACGCCAGAGGAACGCGTGGGCACCAGCATGCCCCCGCTCCGAATGGAGTAACCGGATGTCGCACAGATACACGTCGTACACACCATGTGGTCACCAGGGCAGGAACACGTGGATGTCCTTGCCCTCGTCATGAACGACCACGCTGACCTGCGTGCACAGCGTGTGCACCAGGTGCCAGCCGATGCCGCCGCCGCCCGTGCGCGGATGGAAGGGCCGGGGTTCCGGCCTGGTCGTGCTCGTGTCGCGCATCGTCACATGCACGCCGTCGAAGGTGCGGCGCATCCGCAGCCCGAACGGCCCGGGCGCGTACTGGATCACGTTGGCGGCCAGTTCCGTCACCACCAGCAGTATGTCGTCCCAGTACTCGTGCGCGGACGGCGGCGACTGCGTGGCGAGCGCGCACAGGAAATCCTCCGCGGCAAGCCGCGCCTCCGTGACGTTGCGCAGCTCGCCCGGGAAGGAGAAGGTGCGCTCGTACCTGTCCTCCGAGGACGGTGTGTCGTCCCAACGCGGCTCCGTCGCCATCTCGCATTCCCCGGTCCCGGCCGGTCAGGGGCCCTGACGGGCTCCTGGACCCAGGACGGTCGTAGGTGCTGGTCTCTTTCCGGCTTGCGGGTTCCCGCCCCCGCGCGGGCTATCCGTCCGCCCCGGCCCGCGGTCCCCGTGCTCCACCCCCTCAGCGGAAGACGTCGTCCGGCTCGTCCCAGTCCGCCGGCTCCCGCGGACCCCGCGCCGCACGGTACCGCGCCAGGTACATCGCGTCGATCTCGGCGGCATAGTGCCGCACGATCACGTCCCGGCGCAGCTTCATCGACGGCGTGAGCAGTCCGTTGTCCGCGGCGAACGGCTCCTGCAGGACACGGTAGACCCTGATCGACTCCGCACGGGACACGGCGGCGTTCGCCGAGGCGACGGCCCGCGCGATCTCCTCCCGCAGCGCGTTCTCCTCCCGGCTCTCCCGGCCCGGGCCGCCCTGGAGCGCCAGGGCGGCCCGCCAGTCGGCGAGGAACTCCGGGTCCAGGGTGATCAGGGCGCCGACGCAGGGCCGGTCGTCGCCGATCACGACCGCCTGGTGGACGAGCGGATGCATGCGCAGCCGCTGCTCCAGCGGGGCCGGGGCGACGCTCTTGCCGCCGCTGGTGACGATGACGTCCTTCTTGCGCCCGGTGATCGTCAGATAGCCCTCGGCGTCCAGCCGCCCGATGTCCCCGGTGGCCAGCCAGCCGCCGCGCAGCACGGCCCGCGTCGCCGCCTCGTCGCCGACATAGCCCTGGAACACCGACGGCCCGCGCACCAGGATCTCCCCGTCGTCGGCCACCTGGACCTCGGTGCCGGGCAGCGGCCGGCCCACGGTCCCCAGCTTCTCCCGGCCGAGCGGCTGCATGGTGATCCCGCCCGAGGACTCGGTGAGGCCGTAGCCGTCGTGGATGAACACCCCGATACCCGCGTAGAACAAGCTGAGTTCACGGCTGAGCGAGGAACCGCCGGAGGTGCCGCGCAGCACCCGTCCGCCGAGCGCCGCGCGCAGCCTGCGGTACACCGTCCGCTCGTACAGGGCGTGTTGCAGCCGGAGCTCGAACCCCGGACCCGGCCCCCTGCCCAGCCGATGGCGTTCCTCCGCCGCGGCGAACTCCCGGGCCGTCTGCGCCGCCCGCTCGAACAGGGCACCCCGGCCCGCCTGACCGGCGGCCCGCCGGAACTTCTTGTAGAGCCTCTCGAACACCGACGGCACGCCGTACAGGTACGTCGGCCGGAACGTGGCCAGCGCCGACGCCAGGGCCGGCTCGCTCAGCTCCGGCTCGTGCCCCATCAGGACACCGCCGCGTACGCACATCAGCATGATCATGATGCCGTAGACGTGCGAGAAGGGCAGGAAGGCCAGCACGGACGGCTGTTCGCCCGGCGGGGCCGCGGTGTGCGCCCAGCCGGCCAGCAGCGTGTCGCAGGGGTAGGCGAGGCCGCCGTGGCTCAGCGCGCAGCCCTCGGGGCGGCCGGTGGTACCGGAGGTGTAGACGACCGCCGCCGTGGCGTCCGGCAGCACGATCCGGCGCAGCGACTCCACGGTGGTGTACGGCACGACCGTGCCCTGCCGGACGAGTTCGGGCAGCGCGCCCGCGTCCAGCTGCCAGACGTGGCGCAGCCGGGGCAGCCCGGCACACACCGTGCCGACGGTCATGACGCCCTGCTCGTCCTCCACGAGCACGGCCACACAGCCGGCGTCCCGCAGGATCCACTCGACCTGGTCGCGCGAGGCGGCCGGATGGACCGGCACGATCTCGGCGCCGACGGCCCACAGGGCATGGGCGAAGACGGTCCACTCATAGCGGGTGCGGGACATCAGGGCCACCCGGTGGCCCGGTGAGATCCCGGCGGCGACCAGCCCCTTGGCCAGCTCGACCACCTCGTCCCGCAGCTCGACGGCCGTCACCTCCTGCCACACGGTGGCGGCGGGATCCACGCGGTGTGCGAGCACCGGCAGCGTCGGATGGCGCTCCGCGGCGTCGAAGACGCTGTCGGCGAGACCGCCGGTGAGCGGCGGGGCAACGGCGGGAGCGAGGGCGACGTCGCGCATGCGCTGCTCCTGGGTGTACGGAGGGTCACACCGCCGATCGGCTCTGTCTCGGCGGTGCTCGAATGTAGCCCAGCGGAACGCGTTCGGTGCCGGGAACGGAGAAGTCGTGATCGACTGATGATGTGGGCGTGTCCTGGGGACTCGGCAGACATGAGTCATGTGAACCCCGATCCGGAACCAGAACGCACCACCGGGCTGGAGCCCGGGGGCTCGGTCCCGCCGGGCGAGACCCCGCCCGCCGAGAGCAGCATGCCCGAGGCCGGCCCCCGGGAGCCGCACGTTCAGCACCGAGGCTGGGCGAAGGCGCCGATGGCGCTGATCATCGTCCTCGTCGTGCTGATCGCGGCGGGCTTCCTCGGGTACGCCCTCTCGCTCATCTTCTGAGCGGAGCCCTCAGCCCTGGGTGTGCCGCACACACTCGGTGACGACGTCCCGCAGACTGCCGGTCCGCTCCAGCAGCCGGCGCTGCCGGCGGGCCCCGTTGCCGTGCCGCAGCAACTCCGCGACGCCCTGCTCGGCGCGCTCCGCGTCGCCGCAGGCGGTGAGCGCGTCCCCGGTGTGCTCCACCAGCGAGCGGAGCACCTGCGGGGCGGGCACGGGCCGCAGGGCCAGCGGGTCGAGCAGGTCTTCCTCCAGGCCGAACCGGGCGGCCTGCCAGTCGGCGAGCCTGAGCAGGCTCACACTGTGGCCGGGCGCGGGCCGGCCGGCCCGCCAGTCCCGTGCGGCCGTCTCCACGAGTGCGCGGCTCAGCGTCGCGATCAGCGCGGCGGTCTCCGCGCCGAGACAGACGTCCGACACACGGATCTCCACGGTCGGATAGCGGGCGGACAGCCGCGCGTCGAAGTAGACCATCCCCTCGTCGAGAATGGCGCCGGTGGCCACCATCTCCGTCACGCGCCGGTGGTAGCGCTCCGCCGACTCGAACAGCTCCGTCGGCCCCGCCGACGGCCAGCGGTTCCACACCTGGCTGCGATAGCTGGCGTAGCTGGTGTCCTTTCCCTGCCAGAACGGGGAGTTGGCGCTGATCGCGCGGAGGACCGGCAGCCAGGGGCGGATCCGGTCCAGGACCGCGATGCCCTCCTCGTCGGACTCCACCGACACATGCACATGGCAGCCGCACACCAGCTGCTCCCAGGTGGGTATCCCGTACCGCTCGGCCAGCCACTGGTAACGCTCGTTCACGCTGAGGGAGGGACTGACCGGCAGGGGAGAGGTGGCCAGCGCGACGACCGCGCTGCCCGTCTCGCCTGCGTGCCGGGCCGCCTCCTTGCGCCAGCGCACGATCTCCTCGCCCAGGGCCGCCATGTCCGCCTGCGGATGCGTGGCGAACTCCAGCATCTGCCGGAACAGCTCCTTCTCGAACACCTGCTGACCGGGGTCGTCATGGGCGACACGGGCGAGGACGGCCGCGGCCAGCGCCTTCGGCTCACCGGTGTCCGGGTCGACCAGAAGGAGTTCCTCCTCCACTCCGACGGTGCGCAACGTGGGTGCCACCCTTCTGTGTCCATGCCACGAGGGGCAGTCGTGGGTCTGTACGACCCCGACTGCCCCTCGGCGGGCCGCCGACACCTGCGCCCTTCAGCGCTCCGGTGCCAGCCAGACCGTGGCGAGCGGCGGGAGCGTGAGCCGCAGGAGGCCGTCGTCCGGCTTCAGCGGCCCCGCGTTGCCGACCCCGCTGCCGCCGTAGCGGACGTCGTCGGTGTTCAGCGCCTCCTGCCACGCGCGGATCCCGTCCGGGACCCACAGCCGGTAGTCCTGCCGGACGACCGGGGAGAAATGCGACACCGCGAGCAGGGGGGAGCCGTCGGCGGCGAACCGCAGGAACGCGAAGACGTTGTCGTCCGCCGCATCGCACAGCACCCACCGGAAGCCGCCCGGGTCGGTGTCCCGCTGCCACAGCGCCGGCGTCGCCCGGTACACGGCGTTCAGGTCCCGCACCAGATCCTGCACGCCCCGGTGGTCGCCGGCCGAGTGGTAGTCGTCGCCCAGCAGCCACCACTCCGGGCCGTGCGCCTCGGACCACTCCGCTCCCTGGGCGAACTCCTGCCCCATGAACAGCAGCTGTTTACCGGGATGGGCCCACATGAAGCCCAGATAGGCGCGGTGGTCGGCGCGCCGCTGCCACCAGTCGCCCGGCATCTTCGACACCAGCGCCTGCTTGCCGTGCACGACCTCGTCGTGGGAGATCGGCAGGACGTAGTTCTCGCTGTAGGCGTACACCATCGAGAAGGTCATCTCGTGGTGGTGGTACTTGCGGTGCACCGGCTCCTTCTGGATGTACTGGAGCGAGTCGTGCATCCAGCCCATGTTCCACTTCAGCCCGAAGCCGAGCCCGCCGCCGTCCGTCGGCCGGGTCACCCCGTCCCAGGCCGTGGACTCCTCGGCGATGGTCACCACACCCGGGCAGCGCCGGTACACGGTGGCGTTCATCTCCTGCAGGAAGGCGACCGCGTCCAGGTCCTCCCGTCCGCCGAACACGTTCGGCTCCCACTGGCCGGAGTCGCGCGAGTAGTCCAGGTAGAGCATCGAGGCGACGGCGTCCACGCGCAGCCCGTCGATGTGGAACTCCTCGCACCAGTACACGGCGTTGGCGACGAGGAAGTTGCGCACCTCGGTCCGGCCGTAGTCGAACTCGTACGTCCCCCAGTCCGGGTGCTCGGCGCGCGTCGGGTTCCCGGGTTCGTACAGCGGATCCCCGTCGAACCGGGCCAGCGCCCAGTCGTCCTTGGGGAAGTGCGCCGGCACCCAGTCCATGATCACGCCGATGCCGGCCCGGTGCAGCGCGTCCACCAGGTACTTGAAGTCGTCCGGAGAGCCGAGGCGGGGCGTCGGCGCGTAGTAGGAGGTGACCTGGTAGCCCCAGGAGCCGCTGAACGGATGCCCGGCGACCGGCATCAGCTCCACATGCGTGAAGCCCATCTCCTGCACATAGGCGGGCAGTTCCTCCGCCAGTTGCCGGTACGTCGAGCCGGGCCGCCAGGACGGCAGATGGACCTCGTACACGGAGAACGGCGCCTGGTGCACGGGGGTGTCGCCCCGGTGGGCCATCCACTCCGCGTCGCCCCACTCGTACCGCGACACCGCGACGACCGACGCCGTGTCGGGCGGCACCTCCGTGCGCCGCGCCATCGGGTCGGCCTTCAGGAAGCGGTGGCCGTAGCGCGAGGTGATCTCGAACTTGTACCGGTCGCCCTCGCCGATCCCGGGCAGGAACAGCTCCCACACCCCGGACGCGCCCAGCGACCGCATCGGGTACTGCGTGCCGTCCCAGTACGTGAAGTCCCCGGCCACCCGCACCCCTTGGGCGTTGGGCGCCCACACGGTGAAGCGGGTGCCCGCCACCCCCTGGTGCGTCATCGGCTCGGCGCCGAGCGCCTGCCACAGCTGCTCGTGCCGGCCCTCCCGGACCAGATGCAGATCCAGCTCACCGAGAGCGGGCAGGAACCGGTACGGATCGTGCACCTCCTGCTCGGCGTCGTCGTACGCCACCAGCAGCGTGTACGAGGGGATCTCCGGGTACGGCAGCACGGCCGCGAAGAGACCGTCGCCCTCCGAACGCAGGGCGCCCCGCACCCCGTCGACCACGACACTCACCGAGCGCGCGTTCGGGCGCAGCGCCCGGAACAGGACGCCGCCCGGGACCGGGTGGGCGCCCAGCAGGGCGTGCGGATCGTGGTGGGCGCCGCCGAGCAGCCGGGCGCGGTCGGTGGGGTCGAGAGGGACGGCCGCGAGCGGCCTGGGGCCGGCCGCCTCGGGGAGCGCGGTGTCGCGCAGGGCCATGTCGTCAGCCTCCCCACACGGCGAGCCGCTTGATCGCCGCCATCGGTACCGGCAGCCAGTCCGGACGATGTCTCGCCTCGTACAGCACCTCGTACACCGCCCTGTCCGTCTCGTGCGCGCGCAGCAGCGCGTGCTTCTTGCGTGGATCCCAGCCCGCGCGGGCCGCGTAGCCCGCGCAGAACGCCTCCCGGCAGCGGCGCGCCCACTCGGGTCGCCAGGGACGGCGCTGCCGGGCCGCGTAGTCGAAGGAGCGCAGCATCCCCGCCACATCCCGTACCGGGGAGTGCGGGGCGCACCGCTCGGCGAGCGGCCGGGACGGCTCGCCCTCGAAATCGATGACGAACCAGTCGCGGCCGGCCCGCAGCACCTGCCCGAGGTGCATGTCGCCGTGGATGCGCTGGGCGGGCGGCCCGCTGTCGCAGGTGGCGAGGGCCCCGAACGCGGCCCGCAGCCCCGGCACGAAGGGCCGCAGTCCCGGTACGGCGTGCGCGGCCGCGTCCAGCCGTGCGCACATCGCCTGTGCCGTACGGCCGTTCTCGCCCGGCCCGGCCGGACCGAACGCCTCGGCCAGCGCGAGGTGCACCTCGGCCATCGCCCGGCCCAGCTCATGGGCCTCGGCGGTGAAGTCGTCGCCCGCGGCGAGCGCGCGCAGCGCCAGTGTCCAGCCGTCGGCGGCATCCGGCAGGAACGGCTGCAGCACGCCCAGGGTGGCCGGCTGCGGCGCGGTCGTACCGAACCAGGCCACCGGCGCGGGCACCCGGGTGCAGCCCTGCGCCGTCAGCGCGGCCGTCACCTCCAGGTCGGGGTTCACGCCCGGCTGGATCCGGCGAAAGACCTTCAGGATGTACGCGTCGCCGTACACGATCGACGAGTTGGACTGCTCGGCGTCCAGCAGGCGAGGCGGCAGCCCGCCGGGCACCTCGGCGCCCGGGGCCGCCCCGAACCGCAGCGGGCCGGCCACGCCGGGCTGCCGCAGCCGCTCCAGCAGCAGATGCGCCGAGCGCGGATCGTGCAGCGCGTCGTACACCGCGAGCCCGGCCAACGGACCCTGCTCGGCTCGCCCGATGTACGCCCGCTCCAGCCGGGGGGCGAGGTGCTCGCGCAGGCCGAGCAGCAGCTGATAGCAGTCGCCGGGCGGGTGCGTGCCGCCCGGCGTGGGCACGGGCGCGTTCGAGGCGTGCACCAGCAGGTGCAGGCATCCCGGGAACAGCTCGGTCACGGACAGCACCGACAGATCGGCGACGGGCCGGTCCTTGCCCGCGAACCAGCGTTGCCTCGGCAGCCATTGCCGCAGCAGCCCGCCCAGCGACACCAGGGGTCCTTCGAGGCCGGCCGCGCTTCTCGGTCGTGCGGTGATGGTCTTCGGCATGACGCGTCCTTTCCTCGGCGCCGGGCGTTCAGCGACGGCGGCCGATGCGGGATGCGACTCGGGTGAGCCGGAACCAGTAGAAGCCGTGGCCTTGCAGGGTCAGCAGGTAGGGAAGTTCACCGATGGCGGGGAAGCGCACGCCGCCGATCAGCTCGACGGGGTGCCGTCCGTCGTACGCCCTGAGGTCGAGCTCGGTGGGCTGCGCGAAGCGGGAGAAGTTGTGGACGCACAGCACGAGATCGTCCTCGTACTCGCGCAGGAAGGCGAGGACGGCCGGGTTGGA
>NZ_JBEYEW010000037.1:0-60500 GCF_040634095.1 Streptomyces sp. NPDC007205 | reverse complement strand
GGACGGTCAGATCACCACGGATGCCGACCACGTACGCATGCCCCCGCACGGCCAGGGCGGCGCGGAAACCGACGCTCCACCCATAGCACGCGTCGTAGCAAGGTCTCCGGTTCGATCAGCTCGACCACCTTGTCGCTGGTGAAGACCTCATCGACCCGCGTGTCGGACTCACCGGCGCCCGAGTCGGCAAAGATGGCGGCGAGCCTGCACAAGGCGGTGGGCGGGGCGGCGATGACGGTGGCGGAGAGGTCGCGCAGGGCAGCGACGGTGAAGTCGAGCGGTGTCGACCCTGCGATGGGCAGCTGGACGGTGGGGACCGGCCGCGCGATTCCGAGGGGGCGTGGGTGAAGACGAAGCCGGAGCAGACCTCGTCGGCATGAACGAGTTTTGCCCCGCAGACCTGCGCGCAGGTCTGCGGCGGGCAGGACAGTGCCCGAACCACCGGCGCATCGCCGGCCATTCACCGCCCGTATAGACCGCCACTTCTGGCGAGCCGGTGGTGCCGCCACTCGGGAAGACGACGCCCTGGTGTGCGGCCGTCGGGTAAATCCGCGTAGAGCTCGCGGAGAACGTTAGGTGCTGCCTGACGAAGGCCTCGGTGCCCAGTCAGCGCCATCAGCACGGTCTCGGAACGGCCCCGCCAAGACCGTCCCGAGGCCGCAAGGCACTTTCCATTGGGAAGTACCAGCGGATCTTTCGAAGATCCCTACAGTTCAACAGGGACTTCGGGAATCGCTGGTGGTGCCGGCACGGTCGGCGGAGTCACAGCCGGGGGGGCCACAGGTGGCGAAGGCACACAGGTACTCACACCGCTAGACGTCAAAGGCGCCAAGCCTAGAATGCTGACGGTAGTGCCGCACACGTTGATCGGAATGTTCACCGGCACCTGGACCAGATTGTTCGACAGAATAGGAATATTCACGGCCGGGTTGTCGGCAGCGTTGGCTGCTGCGGCACCCAACGCACTGGTCAGGGCCAGTGAAGTAGTGACGGCCCCTAAGACGGCCGCCTTCGTCATCTTGCGCACGGTGTATGTCTCCCATGTCTGGTTGGACGCTTGCTAGCAGGCTGCGTGTCATTGCCACTCAAGACGCCGTAAGAGCACCCCGTGCCATGTCACGGCTGGTGGTCGCAGCAGCCTGCAGTGAAAGAGTCCCTCGCAATCTGATTATGACGCTGACGTCAATCCGATTGACATCAGCGGTCCGTAGCAGCCGCCATTACCTGATCACTCCATTCGCCGCCCCATTACCTGCATGGGCCGCGCGGCGCCTACCCATCCAACATGGAATCCCTGCGCAATGGACTCAAAGTACCGGCTGACCTGCAGTTTCACAAGTTCACACACTTCACTCACTTACTCGCTCATCCAGATGGTTCGGCGCGTCCGGGACGGAAATTAAGGCGTGAACGTCTGACACGCGACACGGCCCGGAAAGTGTGCCGACCCTTCCTGGCACCGTGTAGTCTCCACACGGCGTCAGGAGAGGCTTACCTATTAAGGGTTCATCAAGTGGCCTCACCGGCATACGGAGATGTAAATCGACAAGACCCAGTCAGAACGGATACCTCATGGATCTAGTTGATCTTGACGGTTTGTCAAGTCGCCTCAACGTCATCAAGACTTTCTCGGACATGTCCGACCCGGAGGACATCGACGCTCTGGTGAGGCAGCTGCGTCCCCGGCTTCGGAACGTCATTGGGGCTACGATCGGCAAGGGTGGCGAAGGCAAAACAACCGTCACCACCAACCTGGCGTACGTTCTGGCCGAGGCTGAGAAGGAGAAGGGCAGACAGGGAAAGCCGACCAAGCCCATCCTCTACATCGAGCTCGACAGCAACGGCAACGGGCGACTCAATCTCGGCATCCGAGGCAGCGAGTTCGACGATGATGGACTCGGTTTCTTTGAAGCTTTGACTGAAGACAAGGGCCTCAAAGTCGTTCAGGGTGTACGCCCCTACCTCGACATGGTCGTATCCGGGTGTCACAACGCTGACATCCCGTCATCCGTAACCAAGCTTTCCGACAAGTACGGAATCACGTCTTACCTACTGCTGGCGGCCCTCCTGGCACAGATCTCGCACCGATACCGCTGGATCTTGCTCGACTTCTCTCCGGGCGACAAAATGATCCAACGGATGGGTCTGGCCGCCTGCACCCA
The DNA here is from genome assembly GCF_040634095.1 of Streptomyces sp. NPDC007205. Classification (NCBI taxonomy): domain Bacteria; kingdom Bacillati; phylum Actinomycetota; class Actinomycetes; order Kitasatosporales; family Streptomycetaceae; genus Streptomyces; species Streptomyces sp. NPDC007205. The sequence continues at coordinate 58,338 of NZ_JBEYEW010000037.1, read as the reverse complement.
CCTCATTGCACCGATGAAGGGCTCAGACAACGCGGTGATCGAGGGCCTCGGTACCCTAGCCACTCTCGTACGTCAGATCAGGCGTCTCAACCATGAGGTGGCGATCGTCTCGCTCGTCTTCCTCGGCTACCGCAGAGTCAACGACCAGCCCACCAGTCAACTCACGAATCTTCGCGAGAAGATCGGCATTCTGTTGGACCGGGCGCACATCAGCCGAGAGGTGTTGGTGAGCGCCTTCATTCGCGACGGGGCGACCACAGCCAATCTGGCTCGCAACTATGGTATGCCTGCAGGTGAGTTTGCCCTTGCCGCAGCGGGACAGCTCCTCGAAAGCGACACTGGCAAGCCCGTAGACAGGCCGCGCGACGAGAACGGACGCTACGCCGATCCAAAGCGTGCGCTCGATCTCGCCGGCGATTACATCAGCGTGGCCACCCAAGTGATTCAACTGGTCCGGCAGCGAAACCAGGAGCTGCATGGCGATGAGGCTTCCCATTGCTGACGTCGAGTCGCTGCAGTGACTTTGGGAGTGAGTTGGTAGACGGCGGTGTGCTGCCGCTCGGCGGCCCCAGCGGCCTTCGCTGCGAGGGGCCTTGGGCGGAGCCAAGGGCCGGGCGCAGGGGCGTCAGGCAGGCACGGCCGGTGCGCCGCGTCGCCGAGGGGTCTGGTAGCCCGTCAACAGCAGCAATGCTCCGGTGCTGCCCCATGTCCAGGGCGCGTTTCGAGAGCCGGGAACAGGTTGTTCAGCAGACCCTGTGCCAGTTGGTGGTGCGGGTGCGGTCGTCGGAAAGGCCGACGCGGCACTCGGTCAGCAGCTTCAGCTCGGTGCTCGCGTCGTCGCCGAACCCGATCGGCTACTAGCCGCGCCGCATGCCCACCCGGTCGGCGATCACCGCGCGTCCCAGGCGTTGGGCTTGCCCGCGCCTCGGTAACTGCCGGAAGCCCGGTTGGCCACGATGCCAGGGATGGGGACCAGCTCCTGGCCGGGGGACCAGCAGGGCGCTCAGCTGGCCAGGGCCGTCGGCAGCCATGGCCAGCGCCCAGGGGACATCCCGTCCCCCGGCGAGGACCAGGGCGTCCCCCAGCAGCTTCAGCAACTCGGGTTCATCGTGGGCCGGCTGCCAGCCAAGCCTCCCGAGCCCCTGCCGACAGCCGCATGAAAGCCATACCCAGCTCCTCCGGGTGCCGCAAAACTACGAATGGCTGGGTCGAACCCAGAAAGAAGGCAGAGCCACATGACTGCAAGCCGCTCACAAGGAACGCGCTCGAAGGTCACACCCAAGGGCACTCCGAAGAAGAACGCTGCTGCCAAGGCATCCCCCAAGCATTTTCTGATGCCGACGGTTGACCTGGAAGGACTCGGCGGCGACGTGGATGATGAGCTTCCGCCACTGGACCTCGCTTCTTTCACTTCGAAACAACCCGCCGCCGGGGCGATGGAGTCGGTGACGGCACCCTTCCTGCCCACGCAAGACCATGCCCAGCCACCTGCCGCCTTGCGTCATGAGCCGAGCGGATCCGTGGACTCCACGGTCACAACCCCCGATCAGAGCCGAGAGAGGCGCGAAGAACCCCCCGCAGGCTCAGTCTTGCCTTCTCTGAGCAGCTCCACCTCACTCAGCGCCGAGCCAGCCGCCTTGGCAAAAGTCGATCCGCCTGCTGCACAACAGCCCTTCTCAGCACCTGCGGCACCGGCTGTCAGTACATCCAAGCCGCTGAAAGCTCTTACCTCGCAGGACACCGAGTGGCAGCCGAACACCATGCCCACAGCTGGTGACATCACCGCTACCAGCAGGCGAAGCGCCGCTCCGACCAGCGTCAGCCCTGCAGTCCGGACCAACGCCACGGGGACCCACGAGACCCGGCCCTGGAGCACCACATCTGCTGGCTCAGCGGGCCCTGCACGCTGCCCAAGGCGGGCAGCTAGCCATGCGTTCGAAAACGCCCAAACTCGGTCTCGTCGAGAGGAACGGCTCAAGGAGCTGCTGTCCAAAGCGCCCTGCTATGCCTCGCTCTTGGAGTCGTACACCCTTGCCCAGTCAGGGAAGGAGGCCTATCAGAAACGTAACATCCAGCTCTATGGACTCACTGCCCAAGAGCTCGCCGACAGAATCACTGTCGACAAGGCCGTAATGAGGGCAGTGAACCTTCCGACACCGCGGTTCACGCCCGCCCACTACATCGACGCAGTCCTCGAACGGGCGCTTGGAGCTCTCAACCCCCAGGGCACCAACGTGCATGCTCTGGAGACTGACCGGGACATCATCTGGGAACTGGCCCATGACGGCCTGTCTTATCGGGACTACATCTTCGCTGACCCCACCGTCGCATCTTTGAAGAAGCCGCGCGCACAGTGCCCTCTGCGCATCCGGGTCAACCAGCGGGTCAGCCGCATGATGGACATCCTTAAGACCATGCCCGACCTGAAGACTCAACCGTTCGAGATCATCAGCGCTTGCCTAGCCACGTACCTGCAGGCTCTCCAGTCGGAACAACCTGCCTTCGAGGAGTTCTGGAGCCGGAGTCTGGAGACTAGTTACGAGTAGGAGCCCGTCACAAGAGCTTCTACTTCTTCGATGGCTGACTCCGCAGTCGCTCCCGGGCAGCGCAGACCCTGGTTGGCCCCTGTTCGCCGGAGACGGCGTCCTGCTCCATCCACACTGAGGCCTGCCCGCGAGCCGACTGCCCACCGTCCCCCCAAGTCCTTCTCTAGGGACTGAAGGGACTGTTTTCTCTAATTATTACGGCACCAGAGCATGGATACGTACGCGCGCACGCGCATGCCCCCTGCATCAGGTTCAGTACATAATTAGGGATCTCGGTCCCTCCAGTCCCTTGCGAGGCCGCCTCTATGGCTCTGACCTGCAAAGACTCTCAGGGACTCAAGGGTCAGGGACTGACGCGAGCGTCGGTCCCTGACTCCCAGGGGCAGGCGTCTTTGAGGAGTCGGCCTTTCTGACACGCCCAGAAGCGAGCTGCAGCGACCATGTGCTTCAGTCCCTGAGTCCCTTTCCGTCCCTGTCCGGCAGGGACCCCCGCGCCCGCACCAGGCTGCATCCCCTGAGCAGGCTGAGTCCCTTGAGTCGCTCCTAAATTGGTACAAACAGTGTCCTTTGGGAAGAAACAAGCCCCGCCATAGGGATCGAAGGGACTCAAGGGACTAGCGGAGCTGATAGAAACGGATACGTGCGGGAGCTACCACAGTCCTGCGCCCACGCGGCCCTAGACTCTCTTCGAAAACACAGTCCCTTCGGTCCCTGAGATAGCATCATTCATCCTTGTGGCCTGGTGCTTTCCCCAGGGACCGAACAGATAAGAACCAGACAAGGACGACTCAGTGGCGCGCCTCGGTGACACCCGTACGCCTGCCCCCCGGGCAAGGCCTACGACACCGCACGCCGTAGCTCGCTGGTGTGCGGCCCAGGGCTGGCCCGTTCATCCCCTGGCTCCCGGCCGCAAAACGCCGGCGGCAAACTGTCCCGACTGCAAGGACCGGCGTCACGACCCGAAGACGTGTCCTTGTCTCTCCGTGGGACGGCCCTGCCACGGCTTCCACGCGGCTACCACCGACCCGCAGTACATCGACAGCTGGTGGACCGACACCCCTGCCTCAGGTGTGGGGGTTGCCTGCGGTCCGGCAGACCTTGTCGTCATTGACATCGATGCGCACCCGGCGCCAGTGCCGGACCGCAGGCGTTTGCTCCCAGGCATCCCTATCCCAGACGCGGTGAATCTCACCGGCCTTGCGTCGGGATTCGACACACTCGCCCTGCTGGCCGCCTTCCGGCAGGAGCCGGATCCCGCGAATGACGACACCACCCTGCGTGTGCGCACGCCTTCGGGTGGTCTGCACGTCTGGTATCGAAACCCTGACCCTGCTGTCCGGTTCCGTTGCTCAACTGGTTCAAGTACCAAGGTTGCTCTCGCCTGGCAGGTCGACGTCCGGGCCGATGGTGGCTACATCATTGCTCCCACCACGCGCACCAGCCACGGGACTTACCAACCCGAGGGCCCCACCCGGATACCGGCTCCCCTGCCGAAGTGGCTGCGGACGGAACTTGTCCGCACTGGCCACGTCATAGCCCCCCGGTCACCACAGCAGTCCGGTGTGGTGGCTCACGGTCGTCGTCCCCGTAAGCCTGGCGCGGCGCACCGCGCACTCTCCGTGCTTATCTCGGAAGTCACGCAGTGTGAGACGGTGCCTGAAGGTGCTGGCTTCACTGAGAAGCTGAACCGGGCCGCCTATACCGCAGGAGGACTTGTGGCTGCTGGCCACCTCGACGAGGTCCTAGCTCGCGACCTCCTGCTCGAAGCCGCCAACCGAGCTCGCCCCCGGCAGACCGTCCGCAACGAAAAGATCATGGAAGACGGCCTTTCTGCGGGGGCCGCCCGCCCGTTCCATCTCGAAGGACGTTCATGAGCAGCGCCGAGAGCACACCGCGCTTCGACGCACATGCTGCCGCTCAGCAGATGCTCGACTTCCAGGCCGCGGAACGATCCGCCGCCTTGCTGCCTGCCCAGGCTTCACCCGCTGCACTCCCCGCGAGCTGGCAGTCGGACGGTGAACTTCCGCCATCTCTCACTGACCGCGGCAACGCCCGGCTGTTCATCAAGCTGTACCGTGACCAGTTCCGCCATGTCGAAGGCCTCGGCTGGTTTGCATGGGACGGCTACCGCTGGAAGCGGACCGGAGGAGAGAAGGCCGCGCTCTGGGCAGCCGGTGAGATGGCTGAGGGTATGCCCGAAAGCGACCCGCGTGGTCTGTTCAGCGATCGAGAGCTGTTGCTCCACAAGAAGCGCACTCTGTCCACCACCGGCATGAAGGCGCTCCTGGTTCAGGCCAAGGCATCCCCAGACCTCTCAGTTGACCCCGACACCCTCGACGGCGACCCATACGCCCTGTGCACTCCCGCAGGTGTCGTCAATCTGCACACTGGCCAGCTACGGAAACCCGACCCAACCCGCGACTTCCACTCCCGTGCCACCAGCGTCGCCCCTGAAAAGATGGAGACCCCCCGTTGGCACCGCTTCCTGGCCGACACGTTCGGTGAGGAAGCCGAAGGGCGGGAGATGATCGATTTCCTGCACCTCCTCCTGGGCTACTCGGTCACGGGTGATGTCGGCGCGCAGGTCCTTCCGTTCCTCCACGGGCAGGGCAAGAACGGAAAATCGGTCCTGCTCGATACGATGATTCAGATCCTGGGCGATTACGCGGATGCGGCTCCGCCCGGCTTCCTCATGGACCGCGGCGCCTTCTCCGAGCACTCCACCGAACTCACCGAACTCCACGGTCGCCGGCTGATCGTATGCAGCGAGCTCAAGCCCAACGACAAGTTCGACGAAGCCCGTGTCCGACTCCTGACCGGCGGAGACAAGATCAAGGCCCGCCGGATGCGGCAGGATTACTTCTCCTTCACCCCCACTCACCACCTCTGGCTACTGGGTAACCATCGGCCAGAGGTGTCCACAGGAGGCTTCGCCTTCTGGCGCCGCATCCGACTGCTGCCTTTCGAGCGTGTCGTTCCCGACGAACGTAAAATCGACAACCTCGCCTTCGAACTCGTCCGTGACGAAGGTCCCGGCATCCTGCAGTGGCTGATCGAAGGAGCGCGCCGCTATCTCACCACCCGCGACCCCCTAGAGGGACCCGACCGCGTCCGTATCGCCACCACGGCCTACGCCAATACCGAAGACCACATCGGCCGTTTCATGGCGGAATGCTGTACTCGCGATACCGACACCCAGCCGGACCTCCGCGTCGAACAGGGTCTTCTCTATACGGCCTACAGCTCGTGGTGCAGTGCGGGCGAAGGCATCCGCCCCGCCAGCCCGCGTGCCTTCGCCACCCGAGTCCGCCAGGAAGTCGGCCTCGCCTCACCAACCGACATGATCAAGTCCAACGGCCGTAAGTATTATCCCAACATCGCGTTGGTAGTGAACGAATGACTACATACCGTTCAGTATGGCGGACACCGCACCGCTCGGCCTACACCTCCGCCGAAGGCACCTCTAGGATGAACACCAGGCCCCCGCTTACGGCGGCCCTGACATCGCCGTCAGACATCAGCCGGTGTGTGAGTACCACCGCGCGTACACACCAGGACTGGCACGGCCACACGCTAACCAAGGAGGGGCTGCAGCCATGAGCTCGCTGTTGACCGAGGGCGATCTCACCCACGAGGCACGCGTGGTCTGGCTGGAGAACCTCGATGGCTTGGACTACGTCCGCCAGGCCCTCGATAAAACCAAGCGACGCAACACCAGACCACCCTACGAGCGAGACGGCCGCATGGTCGGCTACGCCCAGCTCGACGATCAGGCTGAACCTGACCCCGACAGCGGGCTCTACAAGCGTCGTGTTTTCTTTCTGCTTCCGCACGACCGCGACAGCCTGCCCCACGGCCTGTACCGCGAAGGTGCCCCAGGAGAAGCTGTCGACCCCCGCACCATCGAGCCTAAGAAGCCGGGCGCGAAGACGCCTCGGTCCCAGAGTGGGCCCGCGGCCATAGCGTCTGTCACCCCGTGAGGTGAGCTGCGCCATCGGCTGAAGGCTCACGGTGGCGGTGTCGGCGCTAGCCGGCGTCAGTGTCGGACACCATGGCGGACCTGAGGCCCTGGCCTTGGGGCGGCAGGGCTGGGGAAGGCGCCATGCCGTTTACCCGCTCGCACTACGCGGGCTCTTTCAGCACCGCCCATGCGCGACCGCGCACGCAAACCGTTCCTCGTGCTCCTGACAGTGCTTCATTGCGCTCTACCACGCGCCGAGTTCTGTGAGGGACCATCTCTTGACGTGTTAGCCATTGGTTCGAGTTTCAAGAAAGGTAGCCTCACGCTACGGCAGCTGTCGCCCCTCTTTCTCGGACGCTTGTGATAATGTGGCGCAGCTCGGATATATTGCTCGGCTGACCTCTGGAGCAAGCGTAGGCTAGCCGAACCCCGGGGGAGTGTGGCGGAACTGGCAGACGCGCCGGATTCAAACTCCGGTGCCTTATGGCGTGAGGGTTCGAGTCCCTCCACTCCTACTCCATTGCATCTACTGATCGATTGCCCCAGCGGGCTTCTCTTTTCTTGGTGAGGCTTAGCCATCCAGAGAAGCGAGCGGTGGACTCTGGCGCGGCTGGTGGCCTGATCTTTCTTCCCCTGCGGCGTACCTCTGTGTGCGCCTGGACTGGCTACTGACCTGTGCAATTACCGGTGGTCACCCATCCTTCATTCGGGACATAGTCCAGCCGGTGGCTGGGCACGCTCCCTCAGGACAACAACACCCCGAAACCAAAGGTAAAAAAATAGCTTAAAAGATGCGGTTGGCTTAGATGGTCAGCCATGTGGTCGGCTTGTCCGATTGTGATGGAAGGGGGCCGGTGTGTCGTTGAGCGCGAACACAAGAATCGCCGCTACTCAAGACATGTTGTACCCGATACGGTGAACTTGTCGCGTAATCCAGTGGGTCTCGGCCCTTAGGTGTGCGCCTGGACGGTAGGTTGATGTCTGCCCAATTTTCCATCGGAGTTGAGGGGGAGACACCTTGGAGAGCAGATCACACCGGGGTCCTGACCGCCGACCAGGCCTCACGGCAGGGGAAATCGCCCAGCTGTCAGGTACGGTCACACGCCCCACGGTGGCTTCGGTCGCAGCAACCGCTGGAGTCCCGGGGCATGCAGTCCGCAGGGGGATCTCCCAGGAGAACGGACGACGGATGGCCGCTGCCATGTCCGTTGGACTGTTGACCGAACGGTCCGCGCGATTCATCGCCGAAGATCCCCAGGCGGTCATCAGGGCAGCGCAGGAACTTCAGAGCCTGGTGTGGGAAATCATGCGCGCCAGACTCGAGGATGGGAACCACGATGCAACGGCTATTGCTTAGCTGAGAAGAGCACCGACCCGTCGCACCTCCGCCAAGAAGCATGTCGGGTCGGTGCCAACCAGATAGTTCGTCAATCGGGCCATGTTCGCTCATCGGCCGCAAACGTGACGAACGCACTGCTAGGAGAAAGAGAATACCCATGTCTGCGGTAACTCGGTGGAGCCGACACCCAAGTCTCCATAGGGTCGTCTCCACCTCCTCTCCGCCCAACGACGGAGCTCCACCTGCTCTGACGGCCATCCCCGGCTCAATCGGGTGGTGGTACGCAGTCCCCACACAACGTCAGAAGGGCGGCATCTGGAATGGACGTGAAGATCACGCAGGGCAAGTCCTGTCCTGGTGCCCAGAGGTCCTTGCCAGGCTTACAGCACTCAATGCCGATGGCACTTGCTGCGGGCAGCACTATGTAGTTCGCGTGAACCAGCAGTTGGCTCTCCTCTCTGACAGGGATCTTCCAGAGGGCAAGGGCTGGGAACAGTTCACGACGATCGATCTCTGGGAATCCCTCGCGTTCAAGGACCTCCTGACCGAGATCGTGCAGGCCCAGGCGCAGCAGCTCCCCCGGATCGTGTTCTGGGAGGGAGATCAGTGACGACAACCCAAGTCCGCCTCGGCGGCAGTGTGTCGGTAGCGCCCCGGCATGTGCGGGGCATCGAGGGAGGACCTCTCTCGACCGGGACCGTGGGATACCTTCACCAGCACCCCGGTGAACCTGGCCTCCGGAACGGTGACCCCACACCGCAGCAGCCACTGCAGGACACGGCAGTCCCTCCGGGCCGGCCAGTCATCGGGTCCGCCGGCTGGTACTACGAGGCCAATGACGATCACGGCACAGTCTGGAAGGTCAACCGCGGTAAAGAAGGCGGCTGGGACGTCGTTCTGGACTGGGCGCCGTATGTCTCCGAGCGCCTGGTCCTGATCGGCGAGGACGGAAAGTCCGCCGGCCGTTACTACACCATCACCATCGGTGCGGACACCCTCACCAAGAGCCTGTCGGACCTGCGCACGGCCGATGGCTGGAACGACTTCAGCGATGACAGCGGTGCTGCTTCGCGCGCTATTCGCGAAGTCCTCATCAACATCATCACCGACCAGGGCAAGCGCCTTCCCCGTACGCCCGTGGTGGCTCACACCGGCTGGCACCGTCTGCCCGACGTTGGTCTGACCTACGTGTACGCGGACGGCCGCAGCTATCCAAGCGGCCGCTCCGTTCGCCTCATCGGTGCGCCGGAGCCCGTACGGCAGGCCGCAGTCCCCCTTGAGCGCGCCGCGACGGACGCCGAGTGCCGACGGGCAGTCGCCGACATCGCCTGCCACGGCTGGGCCTCCCTGATGGCGCTGGCAGTTGGCGCGCGTTCCCTCGCGTACTCACTGCGTCCGGTGTCGGCGGCATTCGTCCTTGACGCCGCACCCAACTCGGGTAAAACCTCGGCCGCCAACACCGCTCGCAGCCTCCTGCTCACGCCACGGCCCCATGCCTGGCCACCTGTCCCCACCAAGGGCATGAGCAGTACCGCCACGGACATCGAGTGCGCGCTCGACTTCGAGGGGGACATGCCGACGCTCCTCGACGACATCCCTCTCACCAGAGCCTCGTCCGCTTCGCAGGTGCGTGAGATGGAGAAGAAGCTCGAACTTGTCATCCGCGCGGCGGGAAACGCGACAGAGATCAAGGGGCGTCGCAACCGCGACCTGACGGCCAAGCCAGCGAACCGAGTGCGGTCCATCCCTGTCATCGCCGCCCAGATGCTCCCTGCCACCATGCAGGAGTCCTTGTACCGACGTTCGGTCGTCATCTACCTTTCGCGGGACGGCGGCGAGGTCGACTGGCGCTGGTACAAGGCCGGGGGAGGACAGAGCCTCACTGTGCCCCTTCGCACCATTGGCGACAAGGTCATTGCTCATCTGCATGCTTTGCCGGACGCCGACGGCTACCTCGCGGATCTTGAGAGGAGGGCTTTCGAACAGCTCGGTGCCCACGTGGAAGCAGTGCTGCCGGAGCCGGGTGACACGATGGACGGCGTCATCACCGCCGCCGCCGGCATGCTTTCCGGCCTTGGTCTCGTCGCAGCCGTCACAGAGATGAGCATGTCCGAGCTCGTTGACGTCGTGGCAGCTCCGCTCGCCGCGTCACTCGTTCGGCAGGCGGCATGCATGGAAGCGCAGAGCACCGCCCAGGACGGGGTGGCGACCGCGGTGGGAGAAGTCCTGCGCAGAGCATTTTCCCGTGGGCGGCTGCACATTCGCGACGAAAAGGGTGTCGTGCGACCCGCCGTCGACGGTCAGGTCGAGCAGGATCAGGGCCTGGCCCGGAGGCGTGACGGCAGTGGATGGGAAGGCAAGGGGCCCGCGGCGTACTGGCTGCCTCAACGCGGTCCGGCGCTGGGCATCACCACGAAAAACCTCAACATGCTGCTCAAGGCAAGCGGAGATTCCCGAGTGAACTGCTACGTCGACCGTTCCTTGCCTGATGCTCTACTCCAGGCTGACGCGATCCTGCGTAACACCAGTCAAAAGGACCGGGTCGCCTCGCACCGTGTGCGTGTTGGTACAGAGAATCTCCGCCTCCTGCTCCTGAAGCCGGAACTGATCTGGGACTTCTGAAGAAGATCAGGGCCCGCTTCCACCCGGCCGGGCCTGTTGACGAGCGACCTGGTCGCACTGGCCGTTCTTGCGTCCTGGGCATGACGAAGGCAGCACTGATCAGTAACATGTGGGTTGCTCCGGCCGCCGTACGGGGCGCAGCAGGGCCCCTTCCCAGCTTGCGGGTATGGGGCCCTGTTCCCACTTCCGGGGGGTTACGGGCGCCGGGTGAATCGGACTACGCCGAAGGTGACGCCGATCATAATGTTCACGATCGCCCAGAATACGATGACCAGGCCAACGCCGAACGCCGTGCCCAAGTTCTGGGCTGTATTGCAGTCGTGTTGACTTAGCATACCGCAGTGGTGTGGCGTTCCTGCGCCTGTGCGGGCACCTCCGACAATCCATAACAGAAAAGTTACCTGTACAACCAGGAAGACCCAGAAGAACCACCGGCGGCGCGTCCTGGGCGCACTCTGGACATCCTGCATAGGTGGGGCGGGTGGGGTCTCGTCGGAGTCCCGCCGGTGCCGGCCCTTGGTATTCACTCATGCTCCCTTAGCTCCGCTCGCCCTTGTGAGTAAATGCGTCCAGAAGGCGCGACGATGGATCCGCCAGACGCATACGTTATCGAGGGTCTGCCGTAGCGGCTCAGGTGGTCGATTATTCTGCTGGGAAGTGTCAGGCATCGTACGCTCCATGATCCGCCTGTGCTCGAAGGTGGTGAACCCATTTAAATAAGGACGCACCTGGTCTCGGACGTACTGGCGTTTCGCCGTGTCCGAGGCAGCGGAGAGGTTCTGATATTACTACCGCCTTTTTCATCCGACTTGCTTATGACAGCTAGGCGCAGCGTGTCGGCTATCAAGCGCTCCTTCGGCGACCAGGTTTTGCGCCGGACAACCGCCCCTACACGTCGGACTCTCCGCAGCCAGCGCCACGGCGTCGTCGGACTTCTGTCGGCGGTCGTCCCTGGTGTACGGCGACTTGGAGGGCGTCACCGGGAGCGCCCGGCTGTGAGACAGACCGTTTGTCTGACGGATGTAGATGCGGGCCGGAAAGAGGCTGACGGAGCTGACGTCAGAGACATCGGGCGTTCCTTCGGCCAGGGCTGCTGAGTGAAGCCAGATCCGAACGCTGTGTCCGTGCACATGGGCCTCGGAATCCCCTGATTACGCGGGCGGATCATGGTCGTCCGGCAGGCTGGCCAGAGCGTGCGCCTCGCCGTATCGATGCACGCTCTGATGGTCGCCCGGAATCCGGTGAGACAGGTCTTGTGCGAGGCAGTGCGCAAGGTCGTCAGGTCCTGTGAGGGGTCCGACGGCTTCGGTGTAGTCCAATAAATGTCGCAGGGCATGCAGCTCGCTGGTTCTGATAGGCAGGAAAAGGATCCTGTCATCTCCAGATCGCAGTGCCTTCAGAACGCGGTCACGGTAGGCGGCTCCCTGCGCCTCCACGAAGCGGTATTCGTAGTTGACATGGGCAAGCGGACTGTGGCTCGGTCCCGGAGCATACCTCAGGAAATCGGCTGTCAGTTCGTGGAGTTGGTCGCATGCAGCTCGGTAGAAGGGACGCTCTTCGCTTCCTGCCGTGTCCGGGGCGACGCGAACAGCAGAGACGAAAGCGGCCACTCGTTCGGGAGAGGGCAACAATCCGGCACAAAGCCAGCGTGTGTACTCAGAAGAATAGCTAGTGCTCGTGGGCTCCGGGATGGTCCGATAACACCACCCTGACCTGCCGTGCCAGTGGAGGAACGACTCTGAAGAACGGTCAAGGCTTACCTGAAAGGCCCTGTTGAAGTGAATGCTGCCCTCGACATCGTCGCCGCTGATCTCGTCCTCGCGGTAAGCGGCGTAGGCATAAAGAGAGCTGACGGGGTGCCCGTCAGAGAGCAGCCGTTCTGCCACGGCGGCCATGTAGTGACCGACTCTCGATTCCAACTTGCTCTTGAGCTCTCTCCATCCCGAGTTCTTCGTGGCCTCAATCATGGAGCCCTCCTGCCATGCGTCCGGTCGATCGATGAACGGGCAGTCCGAGCGAGGCACTGCGAGCGCCTTTGGATTGTGGGTCTTGCCCCTCGCTGGTGGCGGCGGTCGCGGTGCGAGATCGGCGATGGAGCCGGCCACGGGCCGGGGAACGTGTCGACCAGGCTGGTGGCGGTGTTGTTCCGCCCAGGGCGGGGTGTGAGTTCACTGACAGCACTTTCATGCTCGGCACACGTGTGCAAGATCAGCCGTCGCGCCCATGTCAGCGCGCGTGGCGTCCGCTTCGGTCCGCAGCCCGACCAAGCTCGGGCGCAGGCCATCGAGAATTTGCTGCGGGTTGAGGCTGCTGGAACGAGGAGTTCATGGCTCTGAGGCGCCGCGCGGGGCAACCTCCATCATCACCTGGGCGCTGAAGACGCGCGAACCCCCGTTGTCACCGCCCTCGGGAGCTCCGGACGTGACGCCGGGACCACTCCACCATGTGACACCGGTGTCTCACATGGCGTTGAGAAGCGAGAACTGCTCGAGGACAGCTGGCGCCGCAGAGAAATGGCAGTGCCCCGACCGGGCGCGCGTGCCCGCACCGCAGCCTGGCAATGGAACCATTACGTCGAGCCGAAGGACATGGGATCATGTTGTAGGAAGCCACCGTCAGAGCCGAACCTTCCAGCGGGTGATACGGCAGTCCACGACTGCTGGAACCGTGCCTTGGCAAAACAAGATGGTCATACTCGACACGTCTTGGGGGGATCCCCTCAATTCCCTCATGAACGGACCAACGCGTCGCAGACCCCACGGTTACGAGCCAACCGCTTTAAACTTTCGGCCTCGCCGAAGATCGCCAATGGCATATGCTCATATATCCCTGCGGATTGCATATGTCGCGAATCGATGTCGGCGTTGGAGGTCCAACTGTGCGGATCGCGCGGATGATCCCGGAATAAATCGACAAATCCATGTCAGCGCAGACCCCCGGCGGTCAGGGAGAAGGGGCACCCGTTACGACCCAACGGTCCGGGGCACGAATTCCAACCTTGCCCCTCAATGGGTTTTTAGGGGCGAGTCAGCACGCCATCTTGCCTGCGCGGCGGCGGCGCACGATGCCAATGCCGAAGGCGCTCACTGCTGCGCTGGTGGCCGCGCCGACGGGCGGGTCGATCAGCGGCACGGCAATCACCTTGGTGTTGGCGGCTGTGGTGTTGTTCTCGGGCTTGGGGTCGGGGTCGTTACCCCAGACGGTGACGACGTTGTCCAGTCGTACGCCTCCAGACCTGGATCGGGGGGCGGCGCCCGTCACGGTGACGGTGGCACTGCCCCCAACTGCCAATTTCCCACCGGTACAGGAGAGTTGCCCTCCGAAGATCTTGCAGCCCAGGCTGGAAGCGGCCGGGTGTCGCAGGCCCTTGGGGAGGGTGTCCTTGACAGTCCAACCCGACGACTCGGCCGGGCCATTGTTGGCCACTTTGATGTCGTAGCTCATCGAGCCACGTGCGTCGACCTGAGTCGGATTTACCTTTGCCACTGCCAGGTCCGCAGGTGCCACGAAACATGCGGTCGCGTCCACAGCTCGAGTGGCGGCCACTCTCTGCGAGGACAGCACCACGAAGGTGGGTGCCGCCCTGCGCGGGTTCTTCACGGCGATGCGGTACAGAGTGCCGCCGTTGCCGAAGAACCCCAGATCATTGTTTCCGTAGGTGAAGGCGCCCTCCACCCCCTTACTGCGGGACAACGGCGCCGGGCTGCGGAGGGTCGACACGCCTCCGGTAGAAGGATTGACGCGCTGAACTTTGCCGTGAGCCGTCGCAGTCCAGAAATACCCGGCAGAATAGGTGATATCGCCCGCACCTTTACCCAGTGGGGAGCTCAGCTGGGTCCTGGAGAGGACTCTCCGTTTTCCTACGTCGATCTTATATAAGGGAGTCTTGCTTCCCGCGACGTAGAAGTGTCCCTTGGCGTCGAACGCGCCGATGTGGTAGTTCGGCCCGCTGGGCAGGCCGGCGATGGCACCGAGATCGGTGACTGAACCGGCTTTGTTGATCCGCAGCAGGTGATCGGTGTTGCGGTTGATTGCGAAGATGTACCGGGTTTTGGGATCCACGCCGCTCGCGTTATAGCCGGGGCCGGCTGGCCCGAGCTTGGAGAAGGCGATGATTCCTGGCCTTTCTGTGCCCTGGTAGAGCCTGACCGCGGCGGTGGACCCAGCGGGCTGGAAGATCTGCCCGTCACACGCGAATCCATCCGGAGCCGTCACCATGGCCTGCGGAGCGCCCACCAGCCCCAGCGCGGCCTCAACCACACCGCCGACCGAGAGTGTGAGCCCTACCAGCAGCAGTCGCTTGGTGAGTTGCCTGTTCATCTGTCTTGCCTCACCTGTCTGTTCTAAAGGGATATCTGCGTTTACGAGCACGTTGTCCCTTTAGCGTGACGAACGGGTCATCTGAACAGGTGACGCCTCATGAACTGCCGACTTTGTGGGAGAAGGTCAAGGGGGGCAAACGGCTGGTACTGGGAAGAGTTCCTGGGGGGTTCGTAGGGCCTTGGGCCTCGTCAGTTCACTGCGGAATTAATCATGATGCTGCACCAGACCCATCCGGCATCGTTGACGCCCCAGGCATCCGCGATCGTGTCGACGAGTAACAAGCCACGGCCGTGCTCGTCAAGGGAGCCCGGTGCGCGGGCCGTCAGCGCGCTCACCGGCCCACCCCACGCCTGGATCCTCACCTCACTAGCCGTGCAGGACAGACGCACGCCAATCGTGTGCCCGGAGCCGTGCCAGATCGCGTTGGTGACCAGTTCAGTCAGCAGCAACAGGGCGGGGTCGATGCAGTGCTGGGGGAGCCCCCAACCCCGTAACTTCGCGTCGCAGATACGCCGGACCTCGCCGACCTGCGCAAGGTCCCTGGGCGCGGGAGTCGCGCCCGGTTCCACCGGTGTGCGCAGAAAGCCGAAGGCCATTCCAGCGCCAAACGACTCGTCCCTCGCGGGTTGCGATACCTGTTCGGTCTCTCCGGCCGGGGGAGAAGTCGTCATCTCTGTCCTCCGGTCCGGGCGTTCGGCGTTAAGTCTGGTCTGCCGTTCGGTGCGCCGGCCGCGCGGCGGCATGACATCTCTCGTAAGGAAGCAGTAGCCGGGTAACTCGTGTCGGGGTTCGTCGGATGCCGCGCGACTGTTAGCACTCCGACGGCGCGTGAATGCGACGAACACCGCTCAGCGCACCACGATTGAGGGTGGATGCCGAACATAGAAGGCTCCAACGAGCAGGGAGAAGAGGATTACCCAACATACGCGGCCTCTATAGGAGAAACGGCGGTAATTCAGCAAACAACTTCGTCGTGTCAAGTGTCACCGCTTTAGTGCAGAAGCGGCAGAGGTCCCTGGGATGTCATCCCGTGGACCTCTGCCGTGATCAGCCCCCGGCCTCAATCACAAAGAGCTTCAGCACCGCCCGGCACACGCCGACCGACACCCGCCAGTGCGCCTGCCGGTACGCCGTTGCGCAGCCATTGCAGCGCCGTAGGGGTGAGTATCCCGTTCCCGTGTACCAAGGGAACGTTCTGCTGCAGCATAAGCGTCACCATGGCCTCAACCTTGAGGGGGAGCCCAAGATAGGCGCGTGTCAGGCGGCGGCAGGTCACGTCCTGGGCCAGGCCACCGGCGATTGCGCTCCAAGAACGGATCACCGGACGCCTGGCATCAAAAGCCCAACCCTCGACATAGAGCAGTCCGGAGGAGAAGGCCACGTCTACCTGCTGCCTTCACCGCTGCGGCAGAGGTGAAGAGACGTCCGCAGTCCAGGAATAACTCTGCAGTACACGAGTATCGAGCATCTGATAAGCGGGGGAGCTGGCCATATGCTTGCGACTTGCGGCGGAGGAACTCAAGAAACGGCCTGAATGGGAGTGGCCAGCTCATCACCCTACCGGGACGGGAACGGGAACGGGAACGGGAACAGCCACTCGATCCATCTGGTGATCCTTATCCAGTGTTGCACTGCCTTCATGTGGGGCGAAGAGTGATTCGAGTGGCCGAGCCGAGTAAGCCGACGCCCGGCACACGCGCGTGTCGTCGATACAGCCAGGTCAACTGAGTGGCTTCAGAGCGACGGCGAAGGGTAGCGGCAAAGCCGGAACTGCTGCAGCGGCCGACGGGGGAGTCGATCCTTGCCCAGGGTGAGGTTCGCTGAGATGGTGTCAGAGGCCCTGACCAGTGGAACAGTGCCCTGAGTAGAGGTCGTCCGTGGTCGTCCAGCACAGTCCCCGCGTGGCCGTACCAACTGCAGGAGACGAGCACCATGTGCCAGTACGAGTACAGCCATTCGACCTTGGCCCTATGGAGTGGTCTTCGTCATCCATGCGGTTAAGCGATGCAAGGGTCGGCGGACTTCGGTCCCTGACCTATGGGGCGCTGCTTCACGCAGGAACCGAAGGCCAGCTACCGGGCGGAGCGCTCGGTAGCTGGCCCTGCGAGACAGGAAACTCGCAGGTCACAAGGGAGGTCGATTCTCTGACAGCGACTGAAGCGACTGGAGTTTCAGTATATGAAGACATCGCTTGTGCGCGCGCGCGTTCATATATAGGGAGCTTCAGTCGCTTCAGTCGCTGCTGCGGCCCAAACGCATGCTCTGATCTGGGCATTCTCCTCGGCACCGGATGCAGTGACCGAGGGAGTGTGGGTCACTGCATCCGGTTTCAGTAGCTGAAAAAGTCGACCGTTGATCATACTATCGACGTGGCGGCTCCGTTGTACCCGGTCCGCGCCACTTTCACCCCGGTTTCGCTAATCTGCGTCCGTCGTTGAGTCGCTTCGGTCGCTGATAGAGGGATTACATGCCTGGTGAGCTGCCTTTTCCCCCGAGCGACTCGAGGCAGGAGCCCGCGCGGGCCTTAGTCGCCGCCCGCCATCCGCTGACGGTCGCTCGATGGTGTGTCCATCAGGGCTGGCCCGTCCACCCCCTTGCTCCCGGACGCAAGACACCGGCTGCCAACTGCACCGCCTGCCGAGAGCCAGGGCATACAGCAGCACGATGTGCCTGCCTTGCCGCCGGCCTTTGGTGCCACGGTTTCCACGCCGCCACCCTGGACCTCCGACGCATCGACAACTGGTGGGGCGCGCACCCGGAGTTCGGGGTCGGAGTGGCCTGCGGGCCGGCCCGCCTCGTGGTTATCGACGTGGATGCCCACCCCACGCAGGCTCCCGCCCGCGACCGGCTGCTGCCCGGCATCCAGATCGGCAGCCAGGTCAATCTCACCGGCTTGCGGAACGGTTTCCACACGCTGGCTGTGCTGGCAGCCCTGCGCAATCAGCCGACCCCGGCCGACGACGCCGGCACTCTACGCGTGCGTACCCCTTCCGGAGGTCTCCACATTTGGTACAGGGTCGCCGACACACGCCGCTGGCTGTGCTCCGCCGGTTCCAGCGGGGGGCGTGCCCTGGCCTGGCAAGTCGACGTCCGCGCCCACGGGGGCTACATCGTCGCCCCGGGTACGAGCACCCGCGCGGGTGTCTATACCCCGCTTGAAGGCGCCCGCGATCCCGCGCCACTGCCGGCCTGGCTTGCTCAGGAACTGGAACGTACCGGTCATGTGGGTACCCCTCGACAGATCAGCGCGTCCCGCTCCGTACCGCCGCGTGCCCAACAGGCCGTCATGACTGCCGACGGAGGACGCGACCGTCTGCGAGGCCTGCTCGGATCGGTACTGAATGATGTAGCAGCGTGTGGCAGGGTCAGCGAAGGCGCCGGCTTCTCTAGCACGCTCAACCGTGCTGCCTACACCATCGGAGGACTGGTGGCTGGCGGAAACCTGTCCTGGAGTGAAGCGGAGCAGGTCTTGCGTGACGTGGCAGCCACCGCCCGCCCCGGTCAGGAACGGCGCGCAGAAGGGATCATTCGCCACGGCCTGTCCGCCGGAGTTCAGCGTCCTCTCTACGTCGGGAGGCGCTCGTGACAGTTCCCGGCAACGAAAACGTCCTGTTCGGCTTCGATCCCCAGGCGGTCGCCGCCCAGATCCTTGCGCAGAAACCGACTTCCCTGGCCACCCTGCCGGTTGCCGATCACCAGCCCACCGCCGGCCAGGTGACCGGCAATGGCCTGCTCCCCGACACGCTCACCGATCGCGGCATGGCAAAGCTCTTCGTCAAGCTCTATGCCGGCGACTACCAACACGTACCCGGACTGGGCTGGTACCGATGGGACGGTACTCGTTGGCAAGCCGACGAGGACGACACCGTCCTGTGGGCTGCCGGAGACCTCGCCGAGAACATCGCCGTCACCGATCCCCGCGGCCTCCACACCACTCAAGCGCTCCAACAGCACCGTCGCCGAGCGCTGTCCACTTCCGGCATCAATGCCATGCTCACCCAAGCAAAATCCGCCCCTGGCATGGTGCTGAACGCCGCTCTTCTGGACGCCGACCCCTATGCCCTGTGCACGCCGGTCGGCATCGTCGATCTGCGTACTGGCGCCGTGAAGAGACCTGATCCGAACAAGGATTTTCATTCCCGCTCCACGACTGTGGGTCCCCAGCAGGTGCCCACTCCGCGCTGGCAGCGCTTCCTGGCCGACACCTTCGGTGATGACGACGAAGGCCAGGAGATGATTCACTTCCTCCAGTTGCTGCTGGGCTATTCCGTCACTGGTGACGTCGGTGGCCAGGTCATGCCCTTCCTGTTCGGTGCGGGCAAAAACGGTAAGTCCGTCCTGCTCGATGTGCTCATGAAACTGCTGGGGGACTACGCCGACGCAGCACCACCCGGCTTTCTGATGGCACGTCCTTACGAAGGCCACCCCACCGACCTGGCCGAGTTGCATGGCAGGCGCGTCATCGTCTGCTCCGAGGTGAAGCCCGGCGACAGGTTCGACGAAGCCCGTGTCAAACTCCTCACCGGCGGTGACCGGATCAAGGCACGCCGCATGCGTCAGGATTTCTTCAGCTTCGAACCCACGCACAAACTATGGCTGTTGGGCAACCATCGGCCGGAAGTCGGGACCGGCGGCTTCGCCTTCTGGCGCCGGATGCGTCTGATCCCGTTCGAGCGTGTTGTCTCCGACGATCGAAAAATCGATAATCTGGCCGACATCCTTGTCACCGAGGAGGGGCCAGGCATCCTCGGCTGGCTCATTGACGGTGCTCGCCGCTACCTTGGTGGTGACAGAGACCTGACCGGTCCCGAACGAGTCCGCATCGCGACCACGGCGTACGCCGAGACCGAAGACCACGCAGGGAGGTTCTTCGACGAGTGCTGCATCCTCGGGCCCGACCATCGGGTCGAACAAGCCAGTTTGTATGCGGCCTACAGGACTTGGTGCGTTCATGAAGGAGCCACGGCCATCTCGTCCCGGGCCTTCGCTCAACGAGCCCGTGAGCTAGCCGGACTTGCCTCACCCAAGGAGATGATCCTGTCCAACTCGCGTAAGTACTACCCGGGCATCGGATTACTCGCCGATGAGGTGAAGACATGAGTTCACTGATCGACGACGACGAGATCAGCCACGAAACAGAGCTCGTCTGGCTCGAGGACGTCAACGGCCTCGACTATGTGCGCCAAAGCCTCGACAGGCTTCCCACGCGTCGGGGTAGGCCCGCCTACTACAGGGACGGCCGTATGGTCGGGTATGCCCAACTCGGTCCGAGGGCAAGACCTTCGCGCTCCTCCGGGACCTTCCGGCGCCGTGTCTTCTGGCTGCTGCCCCATGACCGGGACAGCGTCCCCGGTGGCCTCTATGCCAGCAGCGCTCCCGCAGAGGCCATCGACCCGCGCACCCTCGCTCCCAGGGACAAAGGCCGAAAGACGCAGCGCTCCGAGGGCGGCCCTCCCTCACCGGCGATGCAAGAACTCGGCATAGAGCTCTTGTGGTGACTGGCCTCACTCTCGTGTTCGTGCGGCTGTGCGCTGGCCTCCACCGTCATCCCGGTCAGGTGAGTCCGCTGCGGTCGCTTCGAGGCGTGGCCGATACGGTACTGGCGTCAGGGTGCGCTGACCACAGTGTCGGTACTCCTGAGCCATGACGGCCCCGGCAGATATCCAGTGTCACCCAGTACGCCGCGCGGGGAGCTCTCCGGCATGCACAAGGTGCGGGAGAGCGCCGGCTGGGATCATCCGGTCAGGTGATACATCGGCGGGATCTCCAACACCTCGATGATGGTGGGGCCGGCGGTGTAATAGGCTCTCATGACTCCAGCCCGAGCGAGCTTGACGATACAGCGGGGGCAAGGCCGTGCCAGCATGGGCACACGCGCTGCGTTTACGCGAGCCACGAACACCATACTCACCGGAGCCCCCCGGGCGCGGCGGAGTGCGGCGTCCTCCGCATGGAACGTGCTGTTGCGGTGATCGATGAGTGGCGAGTTCCGGTATTTGTTGGGACTCGCAGCGACGACGCGGCTGCCTGCGGCAAGTACAGCTCCCACTTTGTGGCGGCATTCCGACTTGAGGGCTTGACGGATCGCCAGGTGGATCAAACTCATAGATTTTCTTGCAGGCCGATGAACAAATAAGGGACACCTCGCCGGTGATGGATGGACTCAGGCTGGAAGGAGCTGATTCAGTTCGTTGATCTCCCGATAGAGGATGGAACAGATGTCACATTCCTTGAGATGTAGCGTCATCTCCTCTGATCCGTATTTACCAAGTCGCCCCCGGGAGTACGCGGCGAGGCGGCCCACATAATAAGAACAGTGGACAGAATAGTTTTTCTGGTTCAGGTGCACAGCGAGATAAGCCTGCCGCAGACCCTCTTTGGCTCTGTAGGACAAAGCCGCGACGCTGTTCGGGCTGATTCCCATCACGTCGGCAATGGCGGCCGGTTGCTGTGAGTGCACGATCGTGTACCACAGGATGGTTCGCCATCGCTCTGACAAAGAGGAAAGCGCCTCCCAGGCCAATCCCTGATCGTATTTTTTGAGCGCCTCGTTCCCTGCAGGGGCCGCGTATTCCTCTTCGTAAACTCCCACATCCGGCACGGAAACCTGGCGTCCCGTGCTCCTCGCCGATTCCGTCACCAGATTACGCAAGACCCTCAGCAGATAGCTCCGAAAGGAGGCGGAAGGACCGCCGCCAGATTTGAGTGCCTGGAGTACACGGACGAAAGCTTCGGCGACAAAATCCTGTGCCGCGTATGCGTCGTTTGCATGCATTGTGGCCAATCGGATGGCTGCACCCCGGTGACGATTGAAGAGTTCAGCGAAGGCTTCGGTGTCACCGTTCCTTACTAATTGAGTCAATTCTTGATCGCTGATTTGTGCCGTCGCAGGACCAGCATCCTGCCTATCTGGCTGGGCGGCGGGTGTTGTGTGATGCCTGGTCGATGAAGACAAGACGGCTCCTGTATGTAGGCTAATTCGTGTTCTTCAGGCGCTTCGCATATTCAGGAAACGGCAGGAACGACGTAAACCCGGGTGTATGTAGGGCCCAGGGCATACCTGTAGGCGGCACCGCGCTTCATAAGCTTTCAACACATGATTAGATAGGGAGTGGCCCGAGCAGACTTCAGTGTGATGCTCCTGGAAAGGGTCGTGCGAGGAAGTGGACTGCTCCATATGGCTATGGGAGCCCAGTAGCACGCCTGGAAGAAGGGACACGTCGGTCCAGGGCATCAGCGTAGGGCTCCAATGAACGCGTGAAGGACTGCAACCCCCTTTATAAAGCCTGGGGCTCTACGTGGCGCTAATCCACACCACGCATTCGGTGGAAGGTTGATCTCTTTGAGGCGATGAAAGATCGCATCATCCTATGAGGCCCATCAAAAAAACCATCTGCCGGCAGTCGCGTATCGCGTGCCAGGTCGATGCCGGGTTGCAGCGGCCGAGCGGCTGCATCGCGTTCGTCAGCCGGTGAGGGTAGCCCGTCAGCCGGATGAGGTGGACGGGGGTGGAGGCGCTGCGGTCCCGTCCGATGACGGACACGGTCTCGGCGGACATACGGATGACCGTATCGTCCAGAGACAAGTATTTAGCGGCTAAACATTGCTTTGATGCACAGAACGGGTGATTAGCGCGATTTCGGTGAGTATTACCAGAGCTCTGCTGGTGCTGACGTGAACAGTGTGTCGACATGGACCACTTAGACCTCAACTCCGGCAACCACAACCCTGGTGAGATGGGCGGAAGCGCGTGGGCTGTCGACCGCCGCCTGCTCTTCGCGGTCTACGCCCGCGGCGGCGACCCGCGCGTGGCCGGTGTGGCACGCGCGCTTTCCCGGGCCGGCGAGCACGGCGCAGTGTGGTTGATGGCAGGCCTTGCGGGGGCCGCCGTAGACAGTTCGCGGCGCGGCGCATGGTTGCGGGGCACAGTGCTCACCGCTGGCGCGCACCTTTTCAGTATGGGCGTGAAAAGGGTGGTGCGCCGTCCGCGCCCCGCGCATATCGCACCCCGGGTGCGCACGGCCGGTCGGCACTCCTTCCCGAGCTCCCATGCGGCCTCTGCTGCGGCCGCCGCCGTTCTCTACGGCGGGCTGGGGGCATACGCCGTCCCGCCGCTCGCTGCCGCGATGTGTCTCTCGCGTCTGGTCGTGGGTGTGCACTATCCCTCGGACGTGGCAGCGGGCGCGGTCCTCGGGGTGGCTACGCCGGGCGTCGGCGTGCGCTGGATGAGGGGAGCTCTCAGTGACTGATCTGATCAGGCTCGAGGAGGCGGCGTACGCTCCACAATCTGCACCTCAACGGAGAGGCGGTCTCTTAGGCGGGCTTTTCAGAGCCGCGCGTCCCAAACAATGGATCAAGAACGTCCTGGTCGTTGCCGCTCCCGCCGCCGCAGGCCGGCTGTTATCGGTGTCGGCGCTCACCCATCTCGCGCTGGTCTTCGTCCTCTTCACCGCCTGCGCAGCAGCCGTGTACCTGGTCAACGATGCCCGTGACGCCGAGGCCGACCGCGCACATCCCACCAAGTGCCACCGTCCGGTGGCGGCGGGAGAGGTTCCCGTGGCTGTCGCGTACGCAGTCGGTGGCGGCCTCGCCGTTCTAGCTCTCGTCGCCGCAGCGCTCCTGGTTCCGCCCCTCGTTGCCGCTGTACTGATCGTGTACCTCGGTGTGCAACTGGCGTACTGCGTGCGGCTCAAACATGTGTTGGTCGTCGATCTCGTCGTCGTCACGAGCGGCTTCCTGATGCGCGCGGTGATCGGCGGATTCGCCCTTGGCATCCCGTTGTCGCGTTGGTTCTTGATCACGGCCGGGTTCGGGGCGCTGTTCATGGTATCGGCCAAGCGTTACTCCGAAGCCGTGCAGATGGCCGGGGAAGCGGGCGCCACGCGCGCGTTGCTGACCGAGTACACCGTCGGCTACCTGCGTTTCGTGTGGCAGATGGCAGCCGGAGTCGCCGTCCTCGCCTACTGTCTGTGGACGCTGGAGGACACGGGCGTTCCGCACACCAATGTGCTGCCCTGGCGACAGTTATCCATGGTCGCGTTCATCCTTGCGATCCTCCGATACGCCGTCTTCGCCGACCGTGGTACCGCCGGCGAACCCGAGGACGTCGTCCTGCGCGACCGCGTCCTCGCTGTCATCGGTGTGCTGTGGGTGACGATGTACGGGCTGGCGGTGGCCCACCAGTGAGAACCTCAATGCCACGAGAGCTGTTTTCGTTCGCCGCAGTGGGCTTCCTCGGCTACGCCATCGACCTGGCTGCCTTCACCTACTTGCGAGGCCCGGCCGGCCTCGACCCCTTGACCTCCAAGACCGTAGCGTTCGTGGCGGGATGCACGCTGGCCTACGCGGGGAATGCGCGATACACGTACGGTCACGTGCAGGCCAGTGGCATGCGCCCTTACGTCGCGTACGTCGTAGTGAGCATCGCCGGAGCCCTGGTTCAACTTCTCTGTCTCGCCATCAGCCATTATGGCCTCGGGTTCACCTCCCAGCGTGCAGACACCTTATCCGGATCCTTAATCGGCATGGCGCTGGCCACGGTCCTGCGGTTCTTGGGTACTCGGATATTAGTTTTCCGCAACGAAGGTGTTCAGTAGGGACTTGAGTCAGGGGCACCCAGGCCACCGTATGGAAAGGCGTCCCGATCAAAGCAAGACTATTGGCAACTGATCGCCTGAGGCGGAGGTAGCTTTACTGGAGATCAATCGAATTTGCGATTCTATCCGACCATCTTACAAGAACCTTTCGGGTATTGCTCGGATTCCTGCTTGACGCTGGTAGTCTGGGCTCGGTTCCCGGGCTATGATTGCGCAGGACCCATGAAATGCGTGGCATTTTGTGGGTGCAATCTGTGAAGGGAGAATCAGTCGGATGGGTTTCCTGGCTCGGCGTTTGGGAAGGGGCTGTGTCAGGGAAGAGGAGCGGTTGCCCTGATTCCTCGGCAGTGGCATCGTTCCGCAGGCGGTGGCCCGGAGACATCCATGTCTCCGGGCCACCGGGCTATGCAGATGCTGTGACTTTCACATGGCTGTGTCGACTGCGTGCGTATTTCGGTAGAGGCGCCCGCATCGATCGAAGGGAACAGTGGAACAACGGGAACACACGAGCTCAGGCCGTGAGGGGCTGGGACGCTCATCGGCTCCTCCTGCCACAAAGGACGGGAACGAGAGATTCAGGCCTGATTCGGGACGTCCGGGTGCAGCGAAGGTGGCCATGACGTCCTCAGACCTCGTCCAGCAGGGTGGCCAGCCCCCCTTCGATGGCTGGGCCCATATCTTCTTTGCCATGCTCGACCAATACGTATGAACGCAGGAGAAAACGAATCAGGGCGGCTGTGTCAAACTTGGCGAAGGCTCTGCCTTCGGAACTGCGGAATTCAATGATCGTATAGACGCGGCCGGAGGGCCAGATACGGACGTCCCCGATGCCAGTGGGGCGGCAAAGGCCGTTTGCCAGCAACCCGCGGTCGAAGGACCAGGTCATGTCGGTACCGTCGCTGGAGACAAGCGCAGGGAAATCGACGTGGACCGCCAGCGGGTCGGTGGAGCTGTAACGCAGGATCACGGGGACCGAGATCTGCTGGTTAAACGCGGCGGTCAGCCTGACCCGGGTGGCCTGGCTGATCGTTCCGCCGTCCGTACTGGACCCGTGCCCTTCCCAATGCGGGCGAGTGTATCGCTGATGCTTTCCGGCGGGTCGGTGGAGCCTTACGTTGCGCAAAAACTTGAACATATATGAATCTGTGCCGCTTCATACTGTGCGTGTTCCGCTAACTGTGGAGTGGCCGTCGTGGCTGCTGGGCAGCCGCCGGCAGTCACCGTCTTGAGGGTTGTGAGTCGCTCAGTCGGTGTCGTTCCCCATCGGTGTCACGCATGAGTGGGTGGGACGGTTCGGAACGTTGCCGGTCTGACCTGGTACGTTCCCGTTGTTCCGCTGTTCCCTTTGGTCGGGGCTGGGTCCCGCTCGCATTGTGCGTCGGCGACCCTTCTATGACTGTGCGGATCGCTTTGGGCTATGCATGGCGTGCTGGGGGCGGTAGCGATCTGAGAACTGTGTGACGAGCTCCTGGAAGCAGGCCAGGGCGGTGATGGGAGGAATTCCGGAGACAGTCATCATCAGAAGAGATTTTGAAGAATTCCCGACGCACAGGGCGACTGCCCCCACGGAAGCGGTCACGATGACGGTCCAGGACCATCGAGCAGTCCGATGCTGGAGGGAAGCGCGCATGATGGACATGCCCGCTGCGAGCCACGGCCCGTACAGCATCCAGGGCCACCAACGAGCCAGCTTCTCTGGCATGAACAACGCGGCGACGGCGCGAAGCTGATCGTACGAATAGGAAATTGACCAGCCAAGCATGACCGCGGAGCATGCGATGATGGCCACGATCAGGATAGCGGTCGGTCTAATTCGCCGTTTGCTTGCATGGCTGCGGTATCGCGGCAGGGACTGTCGTTGGTCTACTGGAGGCCTGTGCACGCCCTGTCCGACAGGGGGTGAATAGGTGTAATTCATGCTGGGGTCCATATTCAACAACTGGGCCAATTCCTCATCCGGATCCCATCCACCTCCTACCATTGTTGCATCCAGGCTGTGCCAGCAATGGTGTCTCTGATATGCGCTGCACTCAGCGCAGTGATGGCGCTGCGGTGCGTCGTATCCTGCGCCCTCGATGAATTGTGAGTCATATGGATCGCGCCTGCTCAGGAAGAATTCATCCATGCTCGACTCCTCCCATTTTGTCACGGGATAGATCCTCCGTGTGCGTGTGCTCGGCCTCGGCGTGGCGGAGTTCCTCGAGGACGTCGTCAAGTAGATCTGCACAATGCTGAATGCACGCTCGCCCCCCGGCAAGGTCGAGCCAAGTTACCGCATTGCCAGAAAGGTTGGGCGCGGTCGACTCAAGCAGCCCCGCTTCCTGAGTATCGGATTCTGTCCGGTGTGAGATGAACGCTTGTTTCTCGGTCGGAGCCGTTTTGTTCCAAGCCACGGTCACCTAACGAGTGTCACGCACAGTAAGACATCAGGCTTTCGAGGGAACAAATCGGTGTTATTACCTGTCGAACGATTGCTGTGGTGTGCCGTTGGCGGATATTCGATCACCGGTGCCTCCGCGCGGTACTGCTTTCGCCATGTCGTGGCCGTGGCCGTACGAGCCTCCGTCAGTGGACGCGGCGAAATTCGTGTCGGCGTGTCCGTAGGAGCACCTCCGCGTCAATGCGCCGTGCGGCCACCTCGCGCGCCTCAGCCAGGACGCGTGCGCTGAAGTGTGAAAGGACGGCCGAGGGTGAGGCACCCGGTGCCAGGACGACATGGACCCGGAGTCGTAGTCGGTCCGGGCGGCCGAGGAGGTGCACGCGTGCCTGCGTGACGCCGGGCAGGTTCCGCGTCCTGCGTTCCACGGCGTCGGAGAGGGCGAAGCCGGAGAGGGTGACGCCGGCGACGCCGAGCGTCAGGATGTGCAGCCGGCCGCGGCGAACCTGGAGTGCGCACCAGGCCAGGCACAGCAGAAGGACGATGCCAAGCACGGTCACCACCGCCGGTGTCGACCAGCCGTGGTCGCGCCAGAGGGCCAGCCTTCCGCGATCCACCCAGACCGAGCCGGGAGCGAACGTAGGCCACCAGGGCGGTAATCGGTCGGGGCCGACGACATCGGCGGCCCCGAGTACGACGCCCGTTGTCGCGAGAGGGATGCCGGTGCAGGCCAGAGCGGCTCTGTTGATGCCTCCGCGCAGTCGGTTCATGGCTATTCCCCTTCTGTCGTGGGGCTCTGCGGCGAACTGTCCTGCGGCTCGACGGGCTGCCAACCCGCCGCGGTACGCAGGCTGACCCGCAGGCGGGGCGTGTGCTTCAGTCCGCAGGTGGCAAGGGCTTCGTGAGCCGCCGTCGTCACCGCCTCGTGCGCGGTATCGCGATCCCCGAAGCCCACAGTGGCCCGAACCCTTGCCCGGTGTCCTCTGACGCGCACCCGGGCGTGGGAGATCCCGGACACGTCCGCCACCGCGTGACGCACCAGGGACTCGGCCGTTGCTCGGTTGAGGGCCGCGCGCATGTGCCGGTCCGGCGTCCTCATCGTGAGTGAGCGGCGCCGCCCGGGCGTGAGCGCAAGCAGAATCAGCTCAAGGCCGAGCAGCAGCGTGACCGCGCCCAGCGCCAGCGTGGAGTCGCCAGGGCCGTGAGTGGACAGCCAAGACAGCAATCGGGACCACAGGGAAAGGGGCGCATCCCCCGCGACGTGCACGGACACGACCTCGTACAGCGCCGCCCCACAGACCGCTGCGCCCAGGATCGCCGCCAGCGTGGCGGGTAGACAGCGCTCCGACCATATCCGCTTGGGCGGCCGTCCCGACATGTCCTGGATGGGCGAGGACACGACCGGAGTCGCCGCACCGGAACCGGGCTCGACGCGAAGCGTCAGACCATGCACCCGGATGCGCGCAGGGAAGACCTTGAGGCCGGTGAGCATCGCCGTACGCCGGGCCACATAGTGGTGGACCTGGTCGCCGGCCCTCCCCAACGCAGCCCGATAGGGCAGCGTGAGATCGATAGCCAGCTCTGCCCGGCCGCCGCCCGTTGCCACCTTCGCGCTGATGGCGCCGACGTCTCCCGGCGGCAGAGCCTCCGCGGCGGCCCGCTCAGCGATGCGGCGCACCACCCGGTCGGCGACGATGGTCCGGCCTCGCTCGGCGGCCGCCACCGCCCCTGCTCCGGCCTCGGCCGTGCTCACGGCAGCCGCCCGGTACCAGCGTCGCCGCGCGACTCGTCACGCCGACCGTCGCGGGGCCCGAAGTACTCCCACGGACTCGCTCCACCGTCGACAAGACGGCCCACGGTCCAGCCAACCGCCCCCAACGCGGCCACCAGCAGGAACGCCGTGAAGCCGCCGAACCAGCCCGCATACCCCAGGGACATGCCCACCAGCAGACCTGTTTCGGCTCTGCTCACCGGTCTCCTCACTTCTTCTCAATCGTCTCCGGTAGATCGGCCGTGTCTCTCCTGATCGCCGGCCATATGTTGTTCAACGCCTGTACGCCCTACTCCACGCGCGAGTCCACCGCGGCGCCCGTCTCGTCCTCCGGGAGGCGTACGTCGTCGACGTTGACGTTCACTTCGACGACTTCGAGGCCGGTGATCCGTTCCACAGCGGAGATCACGTTCTCTCGCACGGCACGCGCGATCTCGGGAATCGGTACTCCGTACTCGACCACCAGGTCGAGGTCGACGGCAGCCTGTCGCTCGCCGACCTCGACCTTCACCCCGCGCCCCACATTCGGCCGTCCGCCCGGCACCCGCTCACGCACCGCGCCGATCGTGCGGGAGAGGCCGCCGCCCATGTCGTACACCCCGGAGATCTCCCGGGCCGCCATGCCGGCAATCTTCACGACGACCACGTCAGCGATGGTCGTCCTGCCCCGCGCGTCTGCGGTCTCCGTGGCATTGCGGGATCCTCCGGGCACGGCCGTGCCCTCAGGCACCGCCACCCGGCCGCCGCCGGCCGTCGTCGCCGGGTTCGGCTCCGGTGTCTTCATCGGTGTGCCTCCTGGATAAATGGCTTTGCACGCGGTCACCTATTTCGACACGTTTTCCACTGCTTCATTACGCGATGCTGGGTTTTTCCACTCCGTGGATAACGTGCCGCTGCCCCGGTCCACGCCCGGCCGTCCGCCGGGTCGGACACAAGACCGGCGGAGCCGGGGTGAGCGAGAGGAGATCATCAGTGCCAGGGCAGTGGGACAGACCGCCTGACGCCACGGAGGGTGAAGGGCACGAGGACACCCTGCTGGCTGTGCGCGCAGGAGAGGGAGACGAGGAGGCTTTTGAAGCATTGGTGCGCCATCACGGACCCATGCTGTTACAGACGGCCGCACGACTGCTCGGCGACAGGACCGAGGCGGAGGACGCGGTGCAGGAGGCCTTCGTCAGTGCATGGCGTAAATTACCGGAGTTCCGAGGGGAGTCCGCATTCGGCACGTGGATGTACCGGATCGTGACCAACAAGTGCCTGAACCTGTTGCGCGCTCGGCGGCCGGCTGCCGCTCTGGAAGCCGTGGCCGAGCCCCTTGCTCCCGATCACCAGGTTTCCCCGGCGCGCGCGGTAGAGGGCCAGGCCGCCGTTGAAGCCCTCGCGCAGGCCATGACGGTTCTCTCTCCCGAACAGAGAGTGTGCTGGGTGCTCAGGGAGCTGAACGGGTTGTCGTACGAGGCGGTGGCGGACATCGTTGGAATCAGTCAGGAGGCGGTCCGTGGACGCGTCTTCCGCGCGCGGCGCCAACTGACGGAGGCGATGGTCGCATGGCGATGAACGAACCGAACTCCGACTCGGCCAACGGGATGGACGGCGACGAATGCTCCGATGATGAGCGGCTGCCCTGCGGCCGGGAACTGGCCGACGTGTGGCGTCAGTGGGAGGATGCACTGGAAGACGCGCACACACGCACATGCCCGTACTGCTCAGGCGCACTGCGTGAACTCGACCAGCTCAAGAATGTCGTGCGCCAGGCAAAGACGGAGGATCCCCCCGAGGCCGACGCCCGCAGGCTCGTGGAGCGAGTGATGGACGTCGTACGTCTCGAACTGCGCCCTGGCAGGACACTGCCGTTGGGTACACCCGCGGAGGACCACTGGATCGTGGAGGCGGCGGCCGCCAAGGTGTTCCGTGCGGCAGTCGACTCCCTGCCGGACGTCCGTGCAGGCAGCTGCCGGGTCTTGCCGACTGGTCCGGGCGTCGCGGCTTCCCAGCGCGCACGTGGCCCGGTGACGGTGAGCGTCGAGGTGGTGGTCGCCGTGACCGCCGACCTCCAGCGGGCCGCGGAGCAGGTGCGCGAGCGGGTACGGGCTACCGCGGAACGAGCGCTCGGCATGGAAGTCGACTCGGTGGACGTGGCCGTTGCTGACGTCTACGACGAGGTCCCGCAGTACGGAGGACCGAGGTGACGGCGGCCGGGAATCCCGCGGAGTTGACGGAACGGATCGCGCGGGCTGTCGTCGACGTACCCGGTGTCGCGTTCCTGCGGCCCGGACTCGCCGGGCTGCTGCGCGGCTCGGTCCTGGGCCGTGTGACGGACCAGGCGAAGGGCGACGGAAAGTTCGACGGGGAAACCGCGAGGTCCGCCGTGCGCGTCCGACGCGGGGATGCCGCCGGGACCTTGGCCGTCGACGTCAGCGTCGTCCTCTGGCGCGGTCAGCGCGCTCTTGACGTGACACGAGCGGTACGCGCCGCTGTGGAACGGGTGGTGCCCATCCCGCCCGGAAGCAGGGGGCGGCATCGCGTCACGGTCACCGTCACCGGCCTGGTCTGATACTCGACGACAACGATCGTTTTCACCGGAATCCGTGGTGTGTCTCGCTCAGCAGTCGCCCGGCGGGTCTATAGCGTGGGTTTTCGCCCGTCGGAATCGTGCACGCAAGATTCCGACGGGCGACGCGACGGTCTGCTGCAGTCAGCGTATTGCTCGAAGCGAGCAGTCCTGCTTTCAGCTGACTAACTTTACGAGGAAGAATTCGGCGCTGAAGAGCCAAGGATGAGGGCATGAAGCTGAACAGGTTCAGACTGGGAATCGCGCTGGCTACTTCCGGTCTGGCCCTTTGGCCGGCACTTGCGTCCATCGCTTCGGCTACGCCGGTAGAAGGCCACCTGCCGGGCGCGAGCGCGGCGCGGATCGGGATCCACGCCGAGCCACCCTTGGGCGCGGCCCACGTGACCCCGCTCGCCGCGAGAAAGAAGGTGCTCTCGGTCGGGGACTCCTGGGCGGTTCACATGGAGACCGGCATGCGAGCGGCCTCACCCGGAACGATCGTCTACGGAAATGGCCGCGGCGGCTGCGGGATCCGCTTCACGGCCGACAACGAGGGCTCCACCTGCAACCAATGGCCCACTCTGTGGCCGCAGCTGATGGACAAGTACCACCCTGATGCCGTGCTCCTGATGGTCGCGCAGTGGGACTCGCAGCCCCGGAAGGTCACCTGGGACGCTCCACCTCGGGACCTGACCGACCCCGATCAGCGAGAGCGCTTCACGCAGAATCTCAACCGTGCTGTCGATATTCTCTCCGCGCGCAATACCCCCGTCTATGTCATGAATGCCCCGCGCATCGACGCCTCGGCGCGGGTGGCGGACGATCTGATCGAGAACGTTGCCCGTGCCCATGCGAATGTACATGTGCTGAACCTTCGTGATCAACTGTGCGATGCCAATGCCTGCCCGTCCCCGATCCACGGCATCCCGGTGTATGACCGGACCTGGCACACCACCCACGGAGCAGAGACGCGGCTCGGCGCCTGGATTCTCAACCAGATGTTCCAGCCCCGCTATCAATCTTGAGAAACCACTGCTCCTTTCTCTTCATG
Source organism: Streptomyces sp. NPDC007205 (assembly GCF_040634095.1). Taxonomy (NCBI): domain Bacteria; kingdom Bacillati; phylum Actinomycetota; class Actinomycetes; order Kitasatosporales; family Streptomycetaceae; genus Streptomyces; species Streptomyces sp. NPDC007205. The sequence continues at coordinate 26,201 of NZ_JBEYEW010000037.1, read as the reverse complement.
TAGATCTCCCTTGCCGAAAGGTATCCGACGTGAAACTCAAGGCTTTTGCTGCTGTAGCCGCGATGGGCGTCGCCGCCCTGCTGCCTACCGACGCCGTGGCCGGCACCGGCGGCCTCTACTGGAGCCCGGCCGGCGGTGCCGTGCAGTCCGCCTCCTTAGAGAATCCGCAGTCCAGCCACTGCTACTTCCTGCGAGGCAATAAACCCCCGTACTACGCGATCAACGTCACCAACCGCACCATGCACTACTACCGTTCACGGGGCTGTTCCGGCGAGGTGGGCACGCTGACCCCGAACATGTCCGGCAACGTCACCAGTTACGTGAAGTTCGACTGATGAGCCGCACTCTTCACCGTCCCGGCCGCGTGCTCGCCGCGACTCTTTGCCTGGTGGGCTTCGCGGTCGCGGGCTGTTCGAGCCAGCAGTCCATGCAAACGACCACTCGGGCCGAAGAACGGGCCGCCGGTTCCCATTCCGGACGGGGCACGCCTCCGCTCGGTACAGCCCCCGGGCACCTCGGCCCCGGTACAGGCGGCAAGAGAATCATGGTGGTCGGAGATTCTTGGGCCGCGAACCTCGCCCAGGGCATGAGCGCCGTCGCCTCCCAGCACACCAGCGTCGTCAACGCAGGCCTGGGCGGTTGCGGCATCCGACTTCCCAAAGGCAACGAGACCCCTGCCCGATGCCGTGAATGGCCGAAGAAATGGCCGTCGTATCTGAGGACGTTCCGGCCCGATGCCACCGTACTCATGGTCGGCTACTGGGACGTCGAGCCGCAGCGCGTGAATGCGCACGAGAATCCCAAGGACCTCACCTCGCCGGCGGCTCGCGCAGCCTTTGCCAAGCGCCTCGACCAGGCAGTGGACCTGCTCACCGGATCCGGCAAGCCTGTTTACCTGATGACCTCGCCACTGGTCGCCGACTCCCCCTACCGGGAGTCCGCCCGGGTGATGAACCAGGTACTGCGGCAAGTTGACCAGAACCGCGTGCACGTCAAGATTCTCGACGTAGCGGGACAGCTGTGCAACGAGTCCTCATGTCCGAAGGTGATCGACGGCATCTCGGTGTACGACCCGACCCGGCACCTGACCTCCAAGGCCCGCGACCGGATCGCCACCTGGGCGCTGAACACCGTCTTCCCCGGAGCTGAAAGCTGAGCCGGTGGCATGAGGTTCGCCATGAAGACGGCGTCGGCACGAACCGGCGCCCCGCTGACGGAACTGGGAGTGCGTTCGGGGAAGTTCACCCGCGATGCGCTGACGGATCTCCAGGGCTCCTCCCGTATCCCGTCGATCGACGGCCTGCGAGCGCTTGCTGTTCTCGGCGTCGTCGCCTACCACTTCCAACTGCCCCTATTGGGCGGGTTCTTGGGCGTAGACCTGTTTTTCGTGATCTCCGGGTTCGTGATCACCAGACTGCTGGTCACCCAGCGGGAGAAGGATCTGCGCCCCGCACGACTCGACTTCTGGTACCGCCGTGCCAAACGCCTCCTGCCCGCGATGTTGCTCGTGGTGGCGGCCGTACAGGCGTGGATGCTGATCCAGGACCCTCCCGGCCTGCGGCCCACAGTCAACGGACAGACCCTTGCAGCCCTCACCTACCTTTCCAATTGGTATGCGATCACGGCCCACATCGGGTACTGGTCCGTGGGTCTGGATGCCGCTCCTCTCAACCACCTGTGGTCTCTTGCCGTCGAGGAGCAGTTCTACTTGGTGTGGCCACTTGCCCTGGCCGCCGCACTCACCTTCCTCCCTGTGAGGGTCTCTCGCCGTGCTCTCGCCGTGGCCGCGGTCATCGGCGCAGGCGCCAGCTACACCCTCGCCCTTCACTGGTACGTCCCAGGCGCTCCCGAGCGCGCGTATCTCGGTACGGACACCCGGGCTGGTGCTCTCCTGCTCGGTGCCGTCGTCGCGCTCCGCCCGGTCCGCCCTCCCGTTTTCCTGACCGCTGCGCTCACCGCCGTCTCCGTCGCGGTGTTGGGGGTTCAGTGGGCCACAGCCGACATTGACTCGGCGGATCTGTACATGTGGCAGCTTCCGGTCGCCGGCCTCGCCGCGGCCGTAGTCGTCAATGCCCTCGCACACACCACTCCCGGTGCGCTCTCCCGCTTGCTATGCGCAGCTCCCCTGCAATGGGTGGGCTTGCGCAGTTACGCGATCTATCTGTGGCACTGGCCCGTCTGGATTTTCCTCGGGATCGAATTCCCCGAACTTTCCCACACCGCCCGCGCCGCAACCGGGTTCACCGCGGCCCTCGCTCTGGCGACGCTGAGCTATGCCCTGGTCGAGCAGCCGATCAGGGCCCGCGACCTCCGTCCGCGTGTCCTTCTGCCCGTCCTCGCCGTCTGTTGCGCACTGCTCGCGGGTGCCACGTCGCTACCGGTGACGGCTCCCATGGACGCCGAGAACGGCCCGGTGGTGACCGGACCCAAAGCCCCCTGACGGGCCTGGTACGGATGCCTTCTGACCGTGCACGACGAGGAGTTCCTTGCGGATGGCCATTCATCCTGCATAGTCGCAGTTCAAGAGGGTGTGGATGGCTTGGACGGTGCGGCTGATGCGGCGGGTGGAGCAGCCTGCTCGGTGCAGGATCCGCCAGGACTTGGACCGTCCTACCTTCTTGGTCGGGCGGAGCGAGCCATTCCTAGTGCTGGATTCGCCTTTCGGTGGGTAAAGCTGCCGGTAGCGGGTGGTTACGGGTGCTCGGGGGCGGGTGCTGGGTCATGGTGCTGAGGGCACGGCCAGGCCGTGACGAGAGTGAGCAAGCGGTGGTCCACCGCCTGGCGTCGGCCAGAAGGGCGCCGAAGGATGTGGTGGAGCGCTGCCGGATGGTGGAGCTGAGCTGGGACGGGTGGCTGGTCCCGCAGATCGCCGACGAACTGCGGTGCAGTCAGAAGACGGTGCGCCGCTGGCTGCACCGCTTCAACCGCTTGGGGCTGGAGGGCCTGGAGGATCTGGGCGGGCAGGGCCGCAAGCGAAGGATCACCGAAGCCGAACGCTCGAGGATCGTCGGCCTGGTCAAGCTGACGCCGCCAGGTCGGCTGGAGGTGCAGCCGTCGAACGAGATGTGGGCCGCGGACGAGGCAGGTCCCTCGGAGTGGACCTTGGACGCGCTGGCCGCCGCGGCCCGGGACCTGGGCATCGAGGTCAGCCGCTCTCAGGTGCGCCGGATCCTGCTGGCCGAGGGCGTGCGCTGGCGGCGCACGCGCTCATGGACGCGCTCGAGAGATGCGGACTTCGAGGGAAAAGGACACGGATCGTCGAGCTCTACACCAGTCCGTCCGCCGGGGCGACGGTCTGCGCCGACGAGCTCGGGCCGGTGATCTCCCGCGCTTTCCCGCCGGCGCCGGGCTGGTCACCGGACGGGCACCGCATCAAGAACGAGATCGACTACTCCCGCGGACCGGAGAAAACCTGGGTCTACGGCGCCTTGCGCGTCCGCGACGGTCAAGCGGTCACGATGACCGCCACCTCCCGCAACAGCGCCTTCTACCAGCAGCTCCTTCAGCTGGTAGAGGACGCCAACCCCGTCGGAGACATCTACCTGATCACCGACAATCTGTCCTCGCACAACAGCGTGCCGACCCGGACCTGGCTCGAGGACCATCCCCGCATCAGGCACGTGTTCATCCCGGTCGGCGCCTGCTGGCTCAACCTCCAGGAGGGCTGGTGGCGCATCTTCCGCAAGACCGCCCTGGCCGGACGCTCCTTCGGCGACCGTGACCACATCACCCACGCCACCGAAGTGGCCACAGCCCAGCTCAACGCCCGCGCCCGACCGTGGATCTGGGGCAGACCCGCACCGTCCACCAGGCGCTTGCCCTTGAACTCGCCCAGAATGCACATGCCGAATACGCCGACGAAGGGCAGATGTACGCAGACAGGGCTTCTGAGGAAGCCCGCGGTCGGAGCCGGACGGGCGTGTGTACGGAAATCCACTGACCGGTCAAAGACCAGGCTGTAACCGGCCCCGGAGTGCGTGTACGAGGAGTGGCTTCGAAGGAGAACCGTTTCTGTCTCCGATCGCTCGTCAGACGCTCCGCGTCACCAGCCGGCGGCTGGGAGCGCAAGCGGAGCAACGGGCACCGGGATGGCCGTGCGAGCGCCGTAGCTGGCCCTTTGCCAAGGCATCGCCGGAAGGAGGCCTCGCGCCGGAGTCGGCGGCGGGAGTTCAGCTGGTGTGCTGTTTCGGAAGGAAGGCAGGAACCAGTGGTCATCCGGTCCTCGTTCTCCAGGGACCGTACGGAAGTTCGCTTGCCACTGGGCGTACAGGGCGTCGTAGATCGGGGTAGGAGCGTCAGGCAGGAGATGGCTCATAGTTGAGTCAACGGGAAAGCGGGTCATCCCGATGTCTGCCGTACGGGTGTTTCCTGAGTATGGCACGTCGGTCTGCCGGTTCCTTGGGGCCCATAGCATCCTGGGGGCCGAACACTCGAGGTCCGGCCGGTGACTGGCTGGCGCTGACAAAGGCCGTTGATCATGTGACCGTTGGCTTGTCTGGTCATTGGTCTGCTCGTGGGGAAGCAGCGGTCTCGGACGTGGTTCGTCCCTGACGAACTGCAGCCGGCTGGTCAAGCCGTTGCAGCCGGAGTCGGCACCCAGCCGGTCGAGGGCTGCCCGGCCCGGGGCGCCGAACGCGCGGGAGGTGTTGTCCGGGGTCCTGTTCGTGTGCACGCCGGGCGGAAGGCGAAAGCACCCGGCCCAGCGACCGCTGATCAGGTCTGGCAATTACCTGCTGACCATTCCCGGCAGCTTGGGACGAGCTCGCACCATGTATGCGGAAGTACTCAAGGGCCTATGGTCGTTGGTCGCCGAAGTAACACCGCGCGTAGGTGGTCATAGGGACGAGACCGTCGCTCCGCCAACCGGATGAGTAGCGCGTCCAACCGGATGAGCAGCACGTCAGCCTCGCATCGCACACACCCTCATCTATATGCCAGTTCAAGAGGTTGGCAAATGACGTCGTCCCATGCCTCCATCGCTGTCTGGCCTGGCGGCGCTCTGCGTACAAGAGAGGAATCCTTCGAATGGGTCGGTCGTCGACGCGCGGTGCATGAGGCGGTCGGCACATGATGCGGGTGGGCGGATGGTTCTCTTTGTGTGGAAGAGCAGGGCGAGCGCGAGTGCATCGCCTTCGCAACTCATTGCCAGCGGTGTGCCGATATCCAGGCTTCGAGCAAGAGCTAAGGCCGTCCGAATACCACGGCACGATATGTATCGCTTATGTGTATCCGTGGGTCTGTCGAGGAATTTCCTGCGACCGGACGGCTTTCGTCACTTTGGGTCAATTTCTGTCATCGATCGGATGGGTGTGCCCGTACCGATTACTTATTCATAGGAAGATGATCATGAAACTTTCGACTTGGTTGCGGGGCGGGACGTGCGCGGGTGCAGCCCTGGCTTTCGCACTCCCCTGTACAGCGCCTCCCGCCTCGGCCCAGTCATCGGTAGCCGTACCGGTACCCAATGGCGATTTCTCCTCCCCGCATGTCATCGGAACAAACTGGAATTTCGCGCCGCCGGCCCACTGGGGTGGGAATGGCACAACGATCTCTGTGGATGCGGCCAAACATCCCCAACAGCTTCAGGCTGCGAACCTCAACTACGGCGGTGGCCCCGCCAAGTTGTATACGAATCTGTGGGGAGTCCATGCTGGTGACAAAGTCACCCTTACGTTCGACGACAGCCCCAGCAGATACACGGGTTGCACTCTCGCTCAGGTAAAGGACGGCCAGAAGTTCACGATTGATGACGGCCAGCACAGCCAGGAAGTGACTACAAAGGGCACGTCCGCGGTTGGTACCCAGAACTGGGAATTGGACAAGACATACACATTCACCGCGGCCAAGGACAACACGCAAGTAACGTTCTCTTCGCAAATGCCGCAGGGAAGCGGCTCTTGCGGCCCCATGTTGGCAAACGTGCGTGCAGTTCGACTGCCAGCCCCCCCGGACACCCAGATCCCCAAGGTGGCGCTCCCTGCTCCCCAAGCCTACAACGAGAATGAGCCTCTCTCGGTTCAATCGGCGGTGGACTATTGCAGCGGCAGCGACACTCAATGTTCTTTCACAATGGATCCGCAATCCTCTTATAAATACTATGACAAGGCCAGGGTGGTCGGGGAGGTGCACCTTAACTGCGGCAGGAATTCGTTCGACGACGAGCGCGAAGTGGATTACTCGGAGAAACCTTTCGATAGTATCTCTCGGTACTACGCACAGAACGACCTTGCGATGATTCCCCCGGATGACATTTCGCAGGGAAAGCCGAAGTTGGCGAGTCAGGTCGATCGCGGGTTTGAGCAAGCCACCAATTCGCCGTGGACTTGGAAGAGAGATGTGAAGAGGACCGTGGCTCCCCGGATTCAGCCCGGGGAAGCAAGCTGGGTCGAGCTCGAGCCTGCCCGACAGCGAGTCGTGGGCTACTTCACCAGCCCTCGTAACGCTTACAGACTGTTCTCGACGTTCGATGTCCCGTCCGAAACACTCTCCGATCGCTGGTACCAGCGCACAGGCCCCATGACGGATGCCGAATTTGCCATGTGTACTTCAGACCGGCCGACAGCCATTACGCCAGACCTGAGGAGTGCGCCCGTAGCTGTGCCTCCGCAATCAGAGATGAAGGCGACCAGAAGCTTCCTGCTGAAGCTGAAGGACCGCTAGCCATCAGTGGCAGTGAATTCAAGCAAGGCGAATGGCAAGGAGAACAGGTTGAACGGCACACTACGGTCGCGAGGTACTTCACCGCTCCGGATTCAGGCTCTGTACACGCTACTGGTCCCATTGATGTCCATGAGCGTAGTATCTCTCGCTGCCGCACCCTCGAGTGCTGCGGACAAGCACGACCGCGCCATGCCGAAGGCGCAGGCTTTTGACGGCAAGAAGCCCCTGTCTTCCCTTAAAGAGGTCACGGACCTCTGCAAGCAAGGTAAGGGCTGCCGATTCATCGTTGATGCAGTGCGGGAGTACCGAGGCGGCGTTATTTCGGTGGGTAACGCTTTCCTGAATTGCACCGACGAGGACGTCAGCGTTCAACGGCGCGTTACGCTCTGGCCGAGAATCACGGACAACATTGAAGGTGAAATCAACGGCAGGGCGACTGATACAGGAAGGGTTTCAAACTCCTCGCAGGTCGAGCTTTCTGGTACGGCGGAGGGAAGTCAAACCATCCGGAAAAATTTCAGGTCCTACAATGAGGAAATGCAAAAAGCGACCTCTTCCAACAGCACCGAGAGTGAGACCCGGGGAACGCTCAGCGGCTCAATTTCCAGTGAGAGTACGGGCAGTAAAGAGTCTGATCAGGAATATGAGAATTCTGCGGGTCGCACTGACAGCAGAACCTGGGACAATAGTGTCAGGAGTGATACCGAGGTTGAAGCGACCGCTCCGGCGGGCGATGTGCTCATCTGGGGTTACCAGGAGATGGGTCACCGGGTTAAAGGAACGCTGAAGGCACTCGGCACAAGCAAGTACATCAAGAACGTCGTGGTTGACGAGCCGTCAATCCTCCAATCAAGCTCCTTTGTAGCGCAAACCTATACTGCTCCAATGGGTGCCTGCCTCGATACCCGACCCGCTGCCGGGGCGGGGCCTGCAGCACGCTCCGCGCCGCTCCGCGCAACGAAGCCGAAAAAATCAAGTGCCGTGCGTTCCAGGAAAAAGTGATCGATCTTCTTCGCCGTGCGGTGGGGGCACCAGCCCAGGGTGTGACGGGCTCACGCCCCCTTGCGTGGCCACATCCTGTCGGTGGTGATCTCGTGCCGGCGAAGCGGAAATCTCCCGCGGTTCCGATCCGACGGCATCTCGCGGTCACCGCGGATACCCCCGCCAGCAACGGCTACCGCAATTTCACAAGACCACTCTTGGACACGTTGGGAGTATTGATGTATCGATCTGCACTCGCCCGCGGCATGCTGGCTGCTGCCGTTGGACTGGCCGCGCTTACCGTTCCTGCCACGACGATCGCCTACGCCGACGATCCCTGTAGCCCGCCCAAGGGCCACGCGGCTCCTCCGGCGTGTGCTGCCGCTGCAGGCGGCAAACAGGCCATCAGTGCCTGCCCCCCCACCTCTCAGAAGTGCATGCAAGGCCTGTCGGGCCCGGGTACGGAACCGTTGGGACTTATTTCCAGGACTGGTGCGGACATCACACGATTCGAGCAAAAGACCCGTGAGGTCGACCCGAACACGGCAGCGAAAGACCTGTGCAGCATTGCCACGGCGATCACATCTCAGAGTGACCCCGGGGACTTCGCCTTTCCGCCGAGCTGGTGGTATTGCTGAGTCGACAACGGTGAGGGAGGCCGCAGACTCGCCGGGTGGCCGCACAGCTACTGACGGAGATAAGGCCCGAATGGAGTAGCCGTGCCGTCCAACCGGATGATTTACTTGCCCTCGCACTTCAATAGCGGCGAAATCTGGCCGCAGATGTATCTTAAGAATGGGGGCAAGCGTAAAAACGCGAGAAGAAGAGGAAACTATGGAAACTGAAATCCGCTTTGAGGAACTGGACCTGCTCGTGGGTGAGGTGCTGCCCGAGCGAACTGTCATGGGTAACGTGATGCTCCCGTTAGCCTTCGGTGGTGGCCACGGCCATCAGTCTGCTGACGCTGACGCCGGCGGGAGCAGCTCCAGCGCCGCTGCCGCCGGTGGTGGCGGTGCCGGCGGCTTCGGCGGTGGCATGTTCGGCGGCCTGTTCGGCGGTAGCCAGCACAGCGACACGGTTCAATCGACCTGCCAGTCCATCGGCCAGGGTCAGAGCACGGTGCCCAGCCTCACCTGTATGCCGGCGACGGTCAGGAGCTACTGATCCTGAGCCGCTAGCTCCCTCGCATCGGCGACGGGCCGGGGGAGGTCTGGAATTCCGTCCTTCCCCGGTTCTCCGCAGCCCTTCGAAAGCCACCCCGCGTCATGCCGTTGCGTGATGCGGGGATGCCGACCGCCCCAGCGACATGTTGCTGGGGGCGGTATTGAGGGAGCTGGAGGCTTCACGCCATCAGCCATCGTTGCGGCGTCGATGTGCCGGAAGTGTACTGCTTCTCTCTCGGGGAGCGCCGGAAACGGAGAAGGGGAAGGCGCCGTGATCAGGGGGAAGTCCTTCCTCTGCCACCTCACCAGCGTCCTGGACGCCCAGGTCCGACGGCTTGCCGGCAACGAGGGGCATGGCGGCCGTGAATCGTGGCACATCGGGCGCAGGCTCGGTTTCGACTTCAATGTCGCTATACGTGCCGGCGATTGCGTGCTCCTTCGGCTCGCCGCTTCACCGGCGCGGGATCCGCGGCCCTCGTGCTCAGTCACGTCTGGATACAGGCGCACGGGCGGGCGGAAGATGCCCACACTTCTGTTGAGCCGTGCTCGGCAGACGCCCGGTCGCCGCGGTCTGCGGCAAGTGGAACCCGAGGAAGTCTTGTCAGGGCCGCCCCCGCCGTCTGCCGGGAGTGCTCCATCTTCCGTGCCAGCACCCGGTCCCCGCCCGACCGTGGCTCTGGACCACCGTCGGTACGCGCAGGGCAGTGTGCGGGAGACCAAGCGGCGATGACTGGAAGCAGTATTGAAGGTGTTCGCTGGTTCTGCCGTCGCCATGTCTCAACGCCTCGTTTTGGAGAGTTCCATGAGCCAATGGCCACTGACCTCTGCCGCCAATGGCGCCCTCTCTCCCGAAGAGAAGCCGTCTGGAATGAACGGCACAGCCAGGCCCGCCCTGGTCGAAGGAACGGAACTGGTCGGTGAGTTCGACGGCTCGGGTTATCGTGAGCCTCCACAGTTAGTATCGCGCTCTGATGGACAACTCGTGCGCCTTCCCGCGCTGTTGTACTCCATTGCAAAGATGCTGGGCGGCTGCCATCTCGCTCCCAACGGCGAACCGCACGGCGCCGGCCGTCCCACCGTGACTGAGATCGCCGATGAGCTCAGCCGGGAATCCGGGCGGCGTTACACCGCCGAGCACGTGACCTTCCTCGTCGACCAGAAACTCGCGCCCCTCGGAATCACCACGTACTGCGACGGCTCACCGCCTCCACCCCGCACCAAGGCCGACCCATTCCTCGCGTTCCGGTTCCGGATGGAGGTACTTTCGGAGAGCGTCACTTGGTTCCTCTCCGGGCTGTTCGCGTGGCTGCATCGCCCGGTGGCGGTCCTTCTGCTGATCCCGGCTTTCTTCGGGGGTGAAGTCTGGTTCTGGGCGCAGGACACCGCAGGGGCACTTCAGGGTGTTCTCTTCTCTCCGGCCAATTTTCTGCTCGTGGTGCTCCTGGCCATTGTCTCCTGCGTGTTCCATGAGATGGGCCATGCCTCGGCCTGCCGGTACGGCGGGGTACGGCCCGGTGCCATGGGGTGCGGCATCTACCTGGTGTGGCCGGCCTTCTATACAGACATCACCAACTCCTACCGGCTGGGACGCGGTGGGCGTATCCGTGCCGACCTGGGCGGCGTCTACTTCAACGCCATCTTCGTCAACGTCCTGGTGCTGGCCTATGTGGCGACGGGGTTCCAGCCCCTTCTCGTGGCGATCCTCTCCGTCAACCTGGAAATCTTCCAACAGCTTCTGCCCACACTCCGGTTCGACGGCTACTACATCATCGCTGATCTGGTCGGCATTCCGGATCTGTTCAAGTACATCGGCCCCATCATCAGGCGAGTACTGTTCCGGCAGCCGCCGGACGAGCGGCTGCGAGCCCTCAAACGGTGGCCCCAGGCGATGGTGACCTTGTGGGTGGTCTGTGTTGTTCCGGCACTCGCCCTGCAGCTGGGATATGTCCTCCTGCAGTTGCCTGGTCTCATTCGGGTCGATTGGCAGAGGATCCGAGTGCTGGTGGCCGGCGCCGCTGCCTCCGGAGACTACGTCGTTGCGGGGGCGTCCGCCCTTCAGATCGTGTTGCTGATTCTGCCGATTGCCGGACTGACCATGGTCGTCGTGCAGTTGCTCAAGGCTGTCTTCCGCTTGGCCCGCAGACAGCTGGTTTCCCGGCAGCGCTGACCTTTGTCTGTATTTGATCACTCATTGCCCTATCTAATATGTGAGGGACGACCACAGACGTGAACAGTGCACGCGAAAGGCGAGATCAGCCATGAGTGGCATACAGGGAAAAGGCGCCGTCGTTCTCGGGATCGCCGGACTGATGGCACCGCCTGCCCTCGCGCTCGGCTCCGTACCAGCGATGGCCGTGAGCTGTACAGTCATGCCGGGGCCGTACCAGAAGCAGGCGGAGAAGTTCTTAGGCCGGCCGGTCGACGGCAGGCAGTCCGCCGCCGACTGCAAGGCCGTCCAGGCCTTCCAGGACAAACACGGAATCACCCCCGACATCGGCTATGCGGGGCCTGTCACCTGGGGCGTGATGGACCTGATGAACAAGCAGAAGGCCGTCGAGAAAAGCCCCAACAAGGACGGCAAGTGCCCGGTGAACAAGGGCCGGATCGCCTGCCTCAACCTCACCTTCCAGCTGAGCTGGATCCAGGACGGCGGCAGGCTCGTCTACGGGCCGGTGCCCGTGCGCACCGGCCGAGAGGGCTACGAGACCCGTACTGGGCTGAAAAGGATCTACTGGCGGGACATCGACCACTACTCGACCCTCTACAACGTGCCGATGCCCTACAGCCAGTTCTTCGACGGCGGACAGGCCTTTCACTCGGTCAACCTGAGCATGTGGAACCCGCCGGGCTCGCACGGCTGCGTCAACATGACCCGCAAAGATGCCAGGCGGTACTGGGCGCTGCTCAAGAAGGGTGACGACGTATACGTGTACGGCCGAAAGCCGGGCACCTGACGGGGCTGACCCAAAGCCACCTTGGCCTCATCAGGCGTGAGCGAAGGTCAACAGGGACGCGTTCTGACGGTAGAGAACGGGCGCCGGTACCCAGCGGAGGTACGCGTCGCGCAGCATGCGCGGCAGAGGGCGCTCGTACTGCTCGATCATGCTGAGTCTGCGGGAGAGGTGGACCATGCGCCGGGCACGGGCGCGGCGCATCGACTCGTAGGTGCGCAGCCCCTGTATGGGGTCGGTTGCCGAAGCGAGGCTGCGGGCCAGGATGACGGCGTCCTCCACCGCCGTGCCCGCACCCTGACCGAGACTTGTCAGCATGGGGTGGGCCGCGTCTCCGAGAAGCGTGACGGGTCCCTCGCCCCACCGCTCGAGAAAGGGACGGTCCTGGGCAGGCACGCTGATGATCGCGTGCTCGGGCGTGACCCGGATCGCCTCCTGCACCTCATCCGCCCATCCCAGATAGGCCCGGGCGATCTCGCCCTTGCCGCCGTTCCACGCGCGTGCGGTCGCCGGCGGCATGTTCTTCGTGCCCCACCAGTACGCGTGCCCGTGGCCGATGTCGATGAGCCCGAAGCGCTGCCCGGAACCCCAGTAGTGACGGACACAGCCTTCGGTGAACCGTCGGTGCGAGAAAGGCGCTGTCGCGAGCCAGCAGACGTACCCGGGTTCGCGTGGTTCCTCGGGCCCGGCCAGCTGACGGCGTATGGCGGAACGAATGCCGTCGGCGCCGATCAGCACATCCCCCTGTGCCTCGTGACCGTCCGTGAACCGCACCCGGACACCGTGCGCCGTGGATGTGTAGTCCACCGCGGAGGCGCCGAGGCGTACGGACCTGTCGCTCAGCTCCTCAAGGAGAGCCTGCTGCAGGGCGGCCCGGTGAATGTTGACACTCGGCACTCCGAGCCGGTCGCCGATCTCCTTGAGGGGCAGTTTCCTGACCAGGCGTCCAGCGGCATCGAGGAAGAGGAAGGTTTCGATGGCCCGTCCGCGCCGCTCCAGCCCGAGGTCGATGCCGATGGAGCGCAGGGCGGTCAGTGCGTTGCTCATGAGCGACAGTCCGGTGCCGGCCGGCCAGAGGTCACTGGCCCGCTCGTACACTTCGACCTCGATTCCGACCCGGCGCAGGGCGACAGCGGTGGTGAGGCCGCCGATCCCCGCGCCGATGACAAGCGCCTTGGGTGTCCGCCCCCGCTTCATGCTGTCGTTTCTCCTTCCGGTCCCCGCTCGGGTCGCCTGGTCACCTCACGGATGCGTTCCGCGACGATGGAGACATACGGTTCCTCCATGAGCTGGAGGTGGTCACCGGGGACGTCGACGACGTCGACATGGCCGCTGGTCCACGTCCTCCAGCCGTTTGCCGGGTCGCGGTGCGCGCTGCCGACGGCGTTGTGCGCCCGCTCAAGTACCGACGGCAGCGGCGCGGTCGCACGCAGGAGGGTGAGCTCCTGGTCGCAGAGGCCCGGACGGTAGTCGAGCAGCGCCTGCCAGTTGGCCCGGAACACTCGGAACAGGCGGCGTACCAGGGCGGTCGATGCGCCGTGCGGCAGGGCACCCCTTTCCACCGCGCGTCGCAGGATGTGGTCGAACCGCTCCTGCTCGCTCAGCCCCGCGGGAAGGGCAGGCACCGGAGCGTCGCCTCCGCCGTCCAGCCGGAGGAGTTCCCACAGGAACCACTCGGACAGCTGCTCCTCGGACACGCTCCGGAACGTCCCCGGAGTGATCGAATCGAGGAGCACGAGGCGTTCGACAGCCGCCCCGGTGGACTTCAGCCGACGTGCCATCTCATAGGCCACGAAGCCGCCGAACGACCAGCCGCCCAGCGTGTACGGGCCCTCGGGCTGCACCTTCCGGATCGCGTCGAGATAGCTGCGGGCGAGGTCGGGGATGCTGCGAAGCGGTTCCGTTCCCGGTTCGGCTCCTGCCGCCTGAAGGGCGTAGACGGGCTGGTCGTCGGGAAGGTGCCGCGTCAGGCGGGCGTAGCACAGGACGTTGCCGCCGATGGGGTGGACGAAGAACAGGGGCGGCCGTGTGCCGGATCTGCGCACCGGCACGAGGGGGTCGAACTTCCGCACCGCGCTGCTGCAGCGCAGCCGGTCGGCGAGCGCATCGACTGTCGGTGCCTCGATGAAGGCGGACAGCGGGACGTTCACTCCGTATCGTTCCTCGATCATCGTGACGAGCCGCATGGCCGTCAATGAGGTCCCGCCGAGCTCGAAGAAATCGTCGTACACCCCCGGCGTCGGCGTGTGCAGCAGCTCGGAGAGCATCTCGGCCAGGCTGCTTTCGTATCCGTCGCGTGGTGGGACGTGCTCCGCGGACGCGGCCGCCGGCGCCAAGGGCACGGCGCGCAGCGCGGCGTCGTCCCGCTTGCCGTTCGGTGTCAGTGGCAGGCTCGGCAGCCAGATGAACCGCGAGGGCACCATGTAGTCGGGCAGTGCGGTGCACAGCCGCCGCCTGAGGTCGCCGAGATCGAGTGAGGCTTCGTCGCCGACCAGGAATGCGGTGAGGAAGGCTGGGGCGCCCTTCGGGCAGCGGGACACGACCGCGACCTCGCGCAGGACCGACTGGTATCCGGCGAGCTTCTTGACGGCCAGCTCCACTTCGCCGGGTTCGACGCGGAAGCCGCGGATCTTCACCTGTGCATCAGCCCGCTCCAGGCATACGACGGCGCCGCCGGGCAGCACCCGACCGAGGTCGCCGGTGCGGTAGAGCCGGGCAGCGGCCGGTCCCTGAGGATGCGGGATGAAGCGCTCCCGGGTCAGCTGGGGCTGTCCTTCGTAGCCCTCGGCGAGGCAGTCACCACCGAGGTAGATCTCGCCTTTACCGCCCTCGGGCACCGGATGTAATTGGTCGTCCAGCACCCGCACTTCAACACCGTCGATGGCCCGTCCGATGGGGGGAAGAGCCGGGAAACGGGCCGGGTCCCCCGACATCGGGTAACTCGTCGCCACATGTGTCTCCGTGGGCCCGTACTGGTTCTCCAGCAGGCAGCCGGGCAGCGCGGCGCACAGCCTGCGGATCTCCTCCGTCACGCGGAGCTGCTCGCCGGAGGAGACCAGGACCCGCAGGCGGCGTGGATGCAGGCCCAGCATATCGGCGGCCTCGGCGAGTTGTTGCAGCGCGACATAGGGGAAGAAGACCCGCTCCACGCCCTCCCGATCGAGGAGGCGCAGCAACTCGGGCATGTCGCGGCGCAGCTCGTCGGGGACCAGCAGGAGGGTGCCGCCACCGCACAGCGTGGAGAAGATTTCCTGGAATGAGACATCGAAGCCGAGGGGTGCGAACTGGAGTGTGGTGGCGCCGACGGCGCCGCTCGGTGCCCGGTTCTGCCATGCCACGAGGTTGGCCAGGGCGCTGTGCGGCATGGCCACGCCCTTCGGGTGGCCCGTGGAGCCGGAGGTGAAGAGCACGTACGCGGTGCTCCGCGGCGCGATGGGCGGCAACGGCGGCTCGCTCGTGTGCGTGCCGCGCCCTGCGCCCGCAAGGAGCGACTCGACGGGCAGTACGTCCGATTCCATTGGCACCAGATGGGCGTGACCGGCGTGCGCGATGACGCGGAACGGCCGTGTCTGCGCGAGCATGGCGGCGATCCGCTCCTGGGGGTAGCTGACGTCCAGCGGTACGCAGGCGGCACCCGCCTTTGCGATGCCCAGGACCGCGGTGATCATCGCCGGTGAGCGGTCCATGGCGATGCCGATACGGGCCCCGGGCGGCGTACCGAGGGAGAGCAGTCGTCGCGCTACTCGGTCGGCGGCCTGATCCAGCTCCTCGTATGTCCACCGCTCTTCGGCCATGGAGACGGCGACCGCACGCGGGGTGCGCAGGACCTGGCGCTCGAACCGGCGCACGACGTCACCGGGTTCCTCGGTGAGGAAGCCGAAGCCGGCCTCTTCGTACGGGTGCTGCACGATCCGTTGCAGGATCTCGGCGTACCGGCGGCCGAACAGGTCGGCCTGGGACGCGGTGAACACGCTGCCGTCGCAGTCGATCCGCAGCTCCAGGTGCCCGTCCCGGGGGTCGGTGATCGCGTTGACCAGGAGCGGGAGGTCCGTCTGCTCCCAGACTTCGAGACCCTCCAGGCGCAGGTACGCCGAGCGCAGCAATGGCCCGAGGACATGGAAGTTGACGTAGTTGAACGCGGTCCGCAGCATGGCGTCGCCGTTGTGACCCGCCTGGATGGCGCTGAGCGGATAGCGCCGGTGCGGTTGGCTGTCGCGCTCGCTGCTCTGCACTTCGCGCGCGGCTTCGAGCCATGTCCGCGCGGTGCCGCTGAGTCGCACCGGGAGCGTGTTGAGGAACAGTCCGGCGGTCCGCTCCGCCCCGGCGTGCTCCGGGCGTCCATGGGTGACCAGTCCCGTGACGACCCCGTCCGAACCTTGAAGCAGCTTCAGTGTGAGGCAGTGTGCGGCGAACAACACGGACTTGACGGGCATTTCATGAGTATGTGCGAAACGGTGCACCTCTGCCGTGAGCTGGTCGGGCAGGGCGATATGCCGTACGACCAGACCGCTCTCACCGGGAGGTTCGTGCGGCTGGAAGGTGTCCAGGCACGCGAGCGATGCTTCGCCGAGCGAATCGTGCCAGAACTGTCGGCTCTCCTCGGAGGCCAGGGCGCGTCGCTCGTCGAGCGCATGGGCTGCGAACGACGGCAGCAGGGCTTCGGGCACTGGTGCTATGTCCTTGCCGAGGGCGCACAGGTAGTCCTGGAGCAGCTCACACAGCACATTCGCCACGCTCCACCCGTCCAGAAGCGCATGGTGGAAACTGAGGACCAGGTCCACCGCGCCGGACGGTAGGACGTGCACGCGGAACAGGCACAGCGGGGGCTTGTCGAACACATACCGGTGATGGCGCCGCTGCTCGATGTGCGCCCGTACCTCGGCCTCGGCCGTCTCGGGGGAGTGCGAGCGGAGATCGGCGACCTGCAGGCTTTCTCCGGCGTCGGCCTGGCGGTGCACGATCTGCAGCGCCTGGGAGAAGCCGGACAGGCGGAACGAGGAGCGCAGAACCGGGTGGCGGGTCACGAGCCGCTCGTGTGCCCGCCGGAACGCGGATTCGTCCCAGTCCATTCGGAGGGTGTAGCGGAAGACGTCGTGGTAGACGGCCGTCTCCTCGTGCTCGCGGCTGTGGTACAGCATTCCGAGCTGGAGCCGCGTGGCTGGGTAGGCGTCCTCGGCCTCCGCCAGCCCGGCCATGTCCACGCTGAGCACGAGATCGAACGGCTTCGGCCAGGGGTCGGCCGTCTCCGCGGTGGCCGGCGCCGTCGACACGTGAGCGGCCAGCCCAGCGACGGTCGGGTAGCGGTGCATGTCGCTGAGCGTGAAGTGCAGCCCCTGCCTCTCAGCCTCCGCACGGATCCTGAGCATCAGGATCGAGTCCCCGCCGAGCGCGTAGTAGTTGTCGTGGATCCCCACAGAACCCACATCCAGCACCTCACGCCAGACAGCGGCGAGAGTCGTCTCCACCGCATCCCGCGGTCGTGCATCCGCCAGGGCACGGGTACGCGGCGGCGCAGGAAGCGCCTGACGGTCGGCCTTGCCGTTCGGGGTCAGCGGAATCCGGTCGATGCGTACGAAATGCGTCGGGATCATGAACTCCGGCAGCGTGGCGCCGAGATGGGAGCGCAACAGCGCAGGGTCGGTGTCCTTGTCGGCGACGTAGTAGCCGACAAGGTGTACGCCGCGGGCGCGGGACGTCCGGGCGTCGACCACCGCGCTCCGCACACCGGGACAGGCCGCCAGCCGGCTCTGCACCTCGCCGAGCTCCACGCGGTGGCCGCGGATCTTCACCTGCTCGTCGATCCGGCCGAGGAACTCCAGGGTGCCGTCCGCCAGCCACCGGGCGAGATCGCCCGTTCGGTACATGCGCTCCCCGGGATGGAAGGGATCCGCCACGAATTTCTCATGGGTCAGCTCCGGACGGCCGAGGTATCCACGGGCCAGACCGACGCCCGCGATGCAGAGTTCGCCCGGTGCGCCGACGGGCTGCGGTTCGTCGTCCCGGCCCAACGCATAGAGCCGGATGTTGTCGATCGGCCGGCCGATCGGCACCCTGCTGACGGCCTCGGCCACCTCGGTGGCCCACGGGGCCTCGGGGCCGGGAGCGAGATCGAAGTACGACACGTCGACCGTGGCCTCGGTCGGACCGTAGAGGTTGACCAGCCGCGGGGCCGCCGTGCCAGCCTCGGCGAACAGCCGGTGGAACCGTTCGACGAGGTCAGGTGGCAGGGCTTCGCCGCTGCAGAAGACGAAACGCAGATGCTCGGCAGTGGCCGGCAGAGCGGGGTCGTTCTCCAGCAAGTCGAGGAAGGGGCCGAACATGGACGGCACGAAATGCGCTACGGTGACGCCCTGTTCGGCGATCGTACGCAGGATGGCCTGCGGTTCCTTCTCCTGGCCCGTCGGCAGAAGGGCCACGCGCGCCCCCGCGATGGCCCACCAGAACAGCTCCCACACGGAGACGTCGAACGAGCTGGGCGTCTTCTGCAGCAGCACATCGCCGTCACCCAGCGGATAGCGCTTTTGCATCCAGGCCAGACGGTTGACCACCGAGTGGTGCTCGACCATCACGCCCTTGGGCCGACCGGTGGAACCAGAGGTGTAGATGACGTAGGCGA
This sequence comes from Streptomyces sp. NPDC007205, assembly GCF_040634095.1. NCBI lineage: Bacteria > Bacillati > Actinomycetota > Actinomycetes > Kitasatosporales > Streptomycetaceae > Streptomyces > Streptomyces sp. NPDC007205. The sequence goes on along the minus strand of NZ_JBEYEW010000037.1, from coordinate 7,830 downwards.
GGTTGCGCGGTCCCGCCACCGGTTCGAGCGGGCTGTCCGGACCCCGCCGCAGACCGTCCAGAGTGATCACGCGAGTACCGGTAACGACAGACGACAGTGCCGATCCGCCCTCGCCACGAGTGACCCGGCCGGTGGTCAGGACGGCCTTGGCACCGCTGTCGTTCAGCAGGAAGCGGACGCGGTCTGCCGGGTAGGCCGGGTCGACGGGCACATAGGCGCCACCGGCTTTCAGTACCCCGAGCAGCGCCATCAGCAGCTCGGGGCCGCGCTCCACGAGTACGGCCACCCGGTCATCGGGGCGTACTCCCTCGGCGCGCAGTCTCCAGGCGACCTGATTGGCACGTGCGTCGAGTTCGGCATAGGTCAACGCCGGATGCGCAGCGGTCGCGACGACAGCGATCCGATCGGGCGTGCGGGCGACCTGCTCCTCGAAGAGGCCATGAAGTGTCTTGTCACTCGGGTACGGGGCCTCGGTCGAGTTCCGGGCACGGACGAGATCGTCGTGCTCCTCGGGGGTGAGCATCGGCAGATTCGCCACCGGCTCGTCGGGCTGTTCCACCGCCTGCTTGAGCAACGTCTTGATGTGCCGGGCCGCCGCCTCGATCGGGAAGTCCGCGTCGAAGACGTCAAGTGCGTAGTCGAGGTCGACCTGGACGTCGCCGACGTCGTCGAACTCGCGGACGTAGACGGTCAGCGCGTCCTGGGTGAGACCGTTCGACAGGGCGACTCTTTCGACCGAAAGCCCTGGAATGGTCTCGGGGCCGGGCAGCCGCAGATAGGAGATGGTCACGTCGAAGAGGCGCCGGGGACCGGTGTCGTGCGACGGCAGAGCACGCAACAGATCCCCGATGGCCAACCGCTCACGGCGCTTCATCATGAACGAAGACGTCTCGACCTGGTCGGCGATGTCGTGCATCGACAGTCCGCTGTGCGCGGAGACACGGAGCGGAAGCACGCTGGCGAAATGGCCGACGGTCTGCTTCGCCGCCATCCCGCGGCGATTGAGCAACGGAATCCCGAGGCCGACCTCCTCGCAGCGATGCAACCGGGAGAGATACGTCGCGAACGTCGCAGTGACGAACGCGAAAAAGGATCCATCCCGTTCGCGGATCCGGTCGATGAGCTTCCGCTCGAGCAGGAAGGTGTGGCGGACGCTGCGGCGGACACCACCCGAGGTGCGGTCCGGGCTCTTGGTGGGAAAGAGCGGAGCGGAGAAGTCCGCGAAGGTCTCCTGACAGAAGTCACGGTCGTGCTGCCACTCGGCCGAACTGCGGTAAAGGGACTCGTCTTCGGCATAAGTGAGATATGAGGGTGGCGTGATCTCCAGAGCGGACCCGGTGCGAATGACGTGCGCATAGTCCGAGAGGATCTGCCGCATGAACTGGTCCATGCCCCAGCCGTCGACGATGATGTGGTGCGCCATCAAGAAGAGGTACCCGACGGACTCGCTCTCGCGGAGCAACGCGATGTCGAACGGCCGTCCACCATCCAGATCGAAGGGGCGGCGGGCCGCGCTTTCCATCCAGGCCCGGCAAGCGGCCTGTGGGTTGTCTTGCGCCGACAGATCGACAATCCGAATCTCGGGCACGTCGTCCTCAAGCCACTGCACGGGGGTTCCCTCGCGCTCTGTGAAGCGCAGCCTGAACGCATCGTTACGATGTATGGCTCTCCGGCAGCACGCCTTCAGGACACCGAAATCTGCCTCACCGGAAATCCGTAAGGCCCCGCCGATATTGAAACTGGGCATATCGGGAATGTGAGAACTAGCGGTCCATATGTCTCGCTGATATGCCGTCAGTGACGTTGGCAAGGCCGAACTCATGGTCGTCCCTTCGAAAGTAACGCAGTGAAACGGGGTGACGCGTCGCGGGGGAACGAAACCATGCCGATAATGACACGAGCAAGTTACGCCGAAAATGGTGTGGCACCCCGGCACGTGGCCGTTCGGTCACCGAACAACAAAACGCCGGAGCGTACGCCGAAGGCCCTGGAGACCACGGTCACAGCACAACTCGGCCATAAGGTCCGTAGGCGGACAACGTCACAACGCCGGAGGCAGCTCCCAGTCAGACACGGTCGAAGACCTCGCCGAGATCTGCCCGGCCAGATACCCCGAGTTTGCGGTAGGCGCTGGTCAGATGGCGCTCCACGGCGCGCGCGGTGACGTGCAGCTTTGCCGCGATCTCCCGGTTCCGGGCGCCGGCGGCGGCCATACGGACCACCCGGAGCTCGCTCGATGTGAGCGTGGACCAGCGATCGCCGCCCAAACTGCGGGGCCGGGCGCCCGAGTTGGTCAGCTCAGCACGTGCTCGCTCGACCAATCTGACCGCCCCGCACTGCTGCGCCACGTCGACCGCGCGGCGCAGGTGCGCCCGTCCGGGGACGAGATCGCCGAGGGCTATTTCAGCCACGCCGTAGTCGATCAGACTACGGACCAGGTCAAGCTTGGCGCTCGCCTCCTCCTGGCGCGCGACCGCAGCCGCCAGCGCGCGCCGGCCCTCCTCGCCGCCTATGACGACGCCCAGCGCCCACAGCGCCCGCCCGACCACCCGGGGGGTGCCCCACCGCTCGGCGAGCTGCAGCTCCTCCTCAACCAGGCGGCGGGCCGGTTCTCGCTCGCCCAACATGGCGAGCAAGATTGCAGCGTCGGACCGCCACGTCAGCAGTGCCGGGTTCGCAAGCCCGTGCCGCTGCAGCCGGCGCCCGCATTCCAGTACTTGGGTGAGCGCTCCCTGCAGGTCTCCGGATGCCGCCCGCAGCCGACCACCGGCGAGGCTGAGCACGGCGTCCTCCCAGCCGTCCATGTCGCCGTCGCCCTGGTACCCGGCTGTCGCGTGGACAAGAGCCGCCGCCTCCTCCGTCCGGCCGCAGTCCAGCAGTACGCTGATCATGTGAGCGGCCGCACTGGTGCGGAAGCAGCTGGATGGCAGCGCAAAGAGCTCGTCGACCGCCGGGGCAACAGTGGCCAGTGCCTCTCGTAGCTCGCCTCGGCGCTGATGCACCATGGAGCGGCCCAGCGCGGCCGCTGCCTGCAAGATGCGTGCGCCGGTGCGTCCCGCTCCGGTTCCGATGTCGTTGAAGACCCTTTCCGCGTCGGACAGATTGTCCGTACAAACCAAGCCGAGTGCCACGAAGTAGGCGAGTTCGGAACAGCCCTCACGGACCATGAGGCCGGACCGGAACGCCTGGGTGGCCAACGCCCGGGTATGTGACGACGAGCGTCCGGTCAGCGCCGCCTCCAGGGCTTGGACACCCAGTCGCAGAGCTTCGGCACCCGCCGCGAACTCTCGAGGCGGGGCCTTCGTGACGGTCGCGTCCGGCGAGCTTGCAGGGATGGGCAGGCGGTACTGCGCCCCGGTGGCCCGGGCCAGCGTGCACTGAACACGTAACAGTGCCTCGATCTCCTGCCATACAAGCGGAGCGTTGTCGGGCGCCTCGTCAGTGGCGACCGTGGACCAGAGGCTGGCCCCGGTGTCGACAAGGACGTCGACGGCGGCGCCGAGTCTCCCGCAAAGCAAGTGAGCAGTGGACAGCAAAGCGGCCAGTCGGCCACGCCGGTTGGGATCGTCCGCGGTGGCCACGGCCTCGCTGAGGTACCTGCAGGCAACGGCAGGATCCCGGTAGAGAAGTACGCGGCCGAGGTCGGAAAGCAGGTGTTCGCGCTCCTTCCGGCAGACTGGTTGGCGTAGCGCGCGGCGCAAGTACGCCGCGGCATCGTCCGGGGCACAACGGCGGAGGGCGTCTCCCGCGGCGGCGCGCAAGGCGGGAACCACCCATGGCTCGGCAATCGGCTGTGCAGCACGCAGCACATGCTCGGCCACCTGCTCGTTGCCGGCGCCGGCGTCGTGGCTCAGCTGGGCGGCGCGGAGCCGGAGTGCGGACCGCTCGGCCATGGTGACCTCGTCTTCCAGCGCTGCGCGCAGGGCCGGGTCGGTGAAGATCAGGCCGGGGGCGCTGGGCAGCACCACTCCTATGCGCTCCAGACCTTGGAGGGCTACAGCCGCGGCTCGCTCGTCGAAGCCCGCAAGAGCGGCGACGAGGCGCGCGTCGGCAGCCTCGCCGACAACGGCCGCCAATCGGGCCAGCGCCGCAGTCTCCGCCGACTCCCGGCGAATCCGGGCAAGTGTCATCCGGACGCGCAATTGCCCTGCTAACTCGGCGAGTTCACTCAGCGAGCAGCCCCTGCTGCTCGGCTGCGGACGGCGCATGGCACTCAGTAGTTCGTGCACCAGCCGAGGGTTGCCGCCGGTGGCGGCCTGAAATGCGTCGGCGAGGCGGGTGTCGCCCCGGTACGAGTCAGGCGGGCCGTCGTGGGGCTGCGTGCCGATACTCCGCCCGAGGAGCCGGTCGATCCCCCCGACGGACAGCGCAGGCAGTTCTATTCGCCGGCATCGAGGGTGGTTCAGCACCTCGTGACCGAACCACCCCCCAGGGGCAGGTGTGGTCGTCCCGGCCACGGTAGAGGTGACCGCGAGGAGAGCGCGTACGCTGTCGAGGCGGCGAGTGAGGTAGCCGAGCCACTGGATGGACTGCTCGTCGCACAGCTCGAGATCGTCCACGGCGATCACCATCGCCTGGTCCCCGCCCAGCCCCCGGATCGTCTGGTGCAGGCCATTGAAAACCTCAAACAGCATGGGCGGCGCCGGTGCGGCTCCGGCCAGGGGGACATGTTCGGCTCCCGGCGTCCCCTCGAAGAGCTGCCGTACGACTCCGAAGGGCAAGTGTCGCTCGTCAGCGGAACAACGTGCTCCCAGAACCTGGACGCCGCGAAGGCGCTCCTGAGCGGTCCATGCGTGGAGCAGTGCCGTCTTCCCCAAGCCGGGAGAGCCTTCGATGAGAACCACGCCACTTGTTCCGCCCCGTGCGCGGCGGGCCAAGTGTTCCAGCTCAGCGAGTTGATCGACGCGCTCGATCAGTTCCACCAACGATGTTCCTTCCCCGAAGGCCGTACCGTGAATTCCTCGAGGGAGAGTATGAACTGATCGCGGCTCACCTGCGGCAAGCCCCGGCCGCCGTACGCAAGCGGGTCTCTTGCCGCATGCCTGGCAAACGGCATCACCGGCTGTGGTGGTGGGTGCCCGGAGCGGGATTCGAACCCGCACTTGTGCCGCTTTTAAGGCGGTTGCGTCTACCAGTTGCGCCACCCGGGCCGAGGCTCATGCAGGGTCCTCTCGTGAAGGCGGCCTGCGGTGTGCCTCTTATGGGTTGGACGCGACGCGACGGAGGCTGTGACGGTGAGCCCGGTCACATGCGAGTGTCCCGCTCTGGCGGTCACCCTCACAGGTGGACAGCTGCATCGCGGGGCGGCGCCTGGGACCAGGCACACTCAAGAAGCCTCCCTGACTCAAAGGTTGAGATGTGAGACATATCCCGCGGGTATCCAGAGGTCCCCTTCTGTGTACATTACTGCTTACTGAACCCGGTCGCCCGCACTAAATTGAAACATCGCAAAAGCGTAAGGAATGAAATGAGTGAGCCGGCCGAACCGTATGATCTGATTGGCGTGGGGATCGACTCGTTCAATGCGAGCCTGGCCGCTCTTGCCGAACCCCTGTCCGACCTGCGTGTCCTCTTTCTGGAGGCGAAATCCAGACTCGCCTGGAACGTAGGCCTGCGCACCGAGGAAGTGCGGGCTTGTATCCCCCTGCTCGGCGATCTGGTGACTCTTGTGGATCCCACCAGCCGATGGTCTTTCGTCTCGTACTTGAGGGCGAACAATCTCCTATTTCCTTTTCTTTCATTGAGGCGGACTCATATCTCTCGTCAGGAGTACGAACACTATTGTCGGTGGGTCGTCGGCTCTTTGCCGCCTTGCGTGTTCGGCCGGTCAGTCCAGTCTGTTCGGTGGGACGCGGAGGACCGGCTCTTTCACGTCGAGCACATGGATTCGTGCGGACGAAAAACCGTGGAGCGCGCGGCTAACGTCGTGCTCGGTGCGGGGGCCGCGCCTGTGGCGACTCCGCCGTCTGGACAGGGCGCAGCCACAGCCGACGTTTTCCTCAAGCGCTCATGGGAGAGGCCGGAGCGCGATTCGCCGCACCACGTGAACGCTGATAACGCCCAGCCTCAAAAGGGCGGAAATGTCCCCATCCCTGAGCAATGGCGGCACGGCAAGAGCAGCGGATTCGATGAAACGATTACCGAGATCTACGACAGCTGCGCCATCGACCGCATTGTCCTCGAAAGAGGCGACATGCCTACCTCTCCCGCCTTCCTTGATCCTCTGGTTTCTTTCATCGAGTGGGATTCCCCCGGCCGCTATGCAGTTGACTCCCACTTCCGAGTCGCTCTCACACCGCAGATCAGCGGTTCGTTGTTCGTGCACAAGGCGGAAATTGACATTCCCGGGCCGGGCGTCTTCAACCTGGGCCTAGCGGCCTGGCGCAGCGCAACCATCATCAACGCGTTGCTTGGCCGCGATCAATACGGCCTCTCCGATCTGCATGGCGCCTACAACCCAGTCTCTCCGGTCGGGGCCCTGTAGGGAAGGATCCTCAACGCAGTTGGGCGGCATCGCACAAGCGCGGCCTCTTCCCCCGGCCAAGCGGGAAATCTGACATCCGACTACCCCTGCCATATTACGTTCCGTCATAGGCCCACTTGGTGCACATCTATAAGGTAACTGAAAGTAACCGGATGTGAGGCAGAGGGGCATGCGACCGGGCGAGCGTGGCATTTTCGCAACGGCTGTGACCGTGATCTGCGTGGCCACCGTGGTGGCGGCGTCTGGCACGGCTTTCACGAGTCCGGGACCGACGCCGGCGTCGCCCGCGCCCATTTCCTCTGCCATCTCCCCACAGAACATGGACCCGGGGGCTGTCCGCAAGAAGCTCGACCAGCTCTACCACGACGCGGCCGTCGCCACGGATGCCTACAACGCCGCACAGGAGGCTTACAAGAGGCAGTCAGCGCGCATCGACGCGTTGTCCAAGGAAATCGTCCAGGCGCAGCAGAAACTGGCTGGTTTGAAGAACGCGGCCGGTGCTGCGGCCCGCGCCCAGTACCGCACTGGCGGGCTGCCGCCCACCGCCCAGTTCCTGTTCAGCGACGATCCGCAGCAATTCCTGGACGGAGCCGGGGCGATGCTGCAGGGACAGCGGGCGACGAGCAAGCTGATCGTCGAAATGACACGCACGCAAGAGGACTTGAAGCAGTACGCCGAGGACGCCTCCGCGCAGCGGAACAAGCTGGAGGACGACCGCAGGACCAAGGCTGCGGCCAGGAAGAAGATTCAGCAGCAGATCGACGAGGCCAAGAAGCTCGAGTCCCGACTGGAGAAGAGGGAGCAGGATCGGTTGGCCCAGTTGGAACAGGAGGCTGCTCGCCGGGCGCAGACAGCCTGGCTGGGCACCGGAATCCTCAAGGAGATCGACGGCAAGGCCTCCGCACAAGGCAAGCTGGCAGTGCAGTTCGCCACGGCCCAGTTGGGGAAGCCGTATGTGTGGGGTGCCGAGGGTCCGGACTCCTTCGACTGCTCCGGCTTGACCTCCCAGGCCTGGGCGGCGGCCGGTCATCCCATTCCGCGCACCTCGCAGGAGCAGTGGAAGGAGCTCAGGCACGTCGACATCAAGGACATGCGCCCCGGCGACCTCATCATCTACTTCCACGACGCCAGTCATGTCGCGATGTACGCCGGCGACGGCCAGATCATCCAGGCCCCGCGTCCCGGCCGTACGGTGACGGTCTCGGGTGCCGGCGCGATGCCCATCCTCGGAGTCGTACGGCCAGACGCCTGACTTGATCTTTAACGTGTGCGGCGGGGCTTTGGGGTGGTTGTCTTCTTCTTTTGCCGTTGCGTTGGCGGTGCTTCCTTGGGTGTGTGCACGTCGT